>NZ_JBNPXI010000016.1:54357-105912 GCF_050433385.1 Brassicibacter mesophilus | reverse complement strand
AATATATCCAGTAATAGTTTATAAGAAGCATATTTTTTTCTAAAAATAAATTGGTAAATTTATCTTGATGTAATTCTACTAGCACATCAGGTTAACTTATAACAAATGTTATTCTAACAATACTGTAAGATATAATGGTAAACTTGAAAGGGAAATCAATACTATGATTTCTCTTGTTTTTTTATAATATATTTAGCAAAAGATAATAAATGGAGGTATTGATATGGCTGTACTAGAAACTAAAGGATTATCTAAAATATATGGTGGCAAAGGCAAAGGAATATCAGTAAAGGCTTTAGATGATTTTAACATGACTATAAATGAAGGAGAGTTTGTTGGCGTCATGGGGCCTTCTGGTAGTGGTAAAACTACTCTTTTAAATATACTAGCAACTATAGACTCACCGTCTTCTGGAGAAGTGCTTATAAGCGGACAGAACCCTCATAGATTAAGTCAAGACAAGCTAGCGCTATTTAGAAGAAATAGTTTAGGTTTTATATTCCAAGATTTTAATCTTCTAGACACACTTTCTGTAAAAGAAAATATAATACTGCCTTTAGTATTAGATGGAGTTAAAAATGTAGATATAGAAAAAAAGGTTAATGAGATGTCCTCAATACTAAATATTCAAGATATTTTAGATAAGAGAACCTACGAGATTTCAGGTGGACAACAACAGAGAACAGCTTGTGCTAGAGCACTTATTAATAGTCCATCTATAATATTAGCTGATGAGCCTACTGGTAACTTAGATTCAAAAGCATCTTATGACCTGATGGAGTCATTAGAAAAAATAAATAAAGAAAGAAAAGCTACTATAGTTATGGTAACTCATGATGCTTTCGCAGCAAGCTTTTGTCATAGAATAATAATGATAAAAGATGGTAAGTTTTTCTTGGAAATAAATAAAAGCTCAAACAGACAAATATTCTTTAAGAAAATACTGGATTCTCTGTCTCTTCTTGGAGGTGGCTATAATGAGAATATCTAATATGGCTGCCAAAAATATAAAAGGCAACCTATACAGATATATAATGTACTATTTAAGCAACGTATTTGCAGTAGGAGTATTTTTTATTTTTGCTAACTTTGTTTTTCATCCCGCATTAAATAGTGGATCGATTTCACCTAGTCAAGGAGCTAATGAAGGTGTTGCTAATGGTATTGTAGCTTGCCAGGTTATAATAGTTATATTTTCAGTATTATTTGTAAGCTATTCAACTTCTATATTCCTTAAGTCAAGAGGAAAAGAGTTTGGCTTGCTTTCTTTATTTGGAATGACTAAAGGTCAGATAAAAAAATATGTATTAATAGAAGCAACTATAATATCTATATTATCAATAGGCACAGGGATACTGACTGGAACTATTTTTTCAAAATTATTCTTCATGGCAATGGAAGCATTTATGGATATAAAATTACCATTTAATCTATCTTTGAAGGCTTTAGGACTTACTACAGGAGTATTTCTTGCATTATTTGAAGTCATTAACATAATCATGCTTTTCCAGATAAGAAACAAACAAATAATTCAACAGCTAAAAACAGACAAGACGCCTAAAGTAGTACCAAAATTTTCTATAGCTAAATCGATTTTAGGCGTGGGTTTAGTTGTAAGTGGATATGTTATAGCATGGCTTGTAAGTGGTGCATATGTCGTCCTAGCTATGATACCAGTTATATTAATAGTTGTAGCAGGGACATATTTTATATTTACTCAATTTAGCATAGCAGTGGCTAATATGGTCAGAAAAAATAAAAGAATTTTTTATAGCAAAACAAATATGGTAGCTTTTTCACAGATGATATTTAAGCTTCAGGATACAGCTAAAGTATTATTTTTGGCAGCTATACTAGGAGCAATAACTTTTTCTGCTACAGAAACTATATATTCCTTCTTCACTGAGATACCAATTATTTCAGGAATAGATACTCCACAAGATATGGTATTGATTCAGAAAGGAGAAACATTAGACGATACTGAAAGTATAGCTCAAGTAAGAGAAATTCTTCAAAAACATAACTTGAAAATATCTGAATTTTCTATAGTAAAAAATGTAAATGTTTTGAATGAAACCAAAAAAAATTCAGAGGGTAATAGTACCGAAATTTTAACTATGTCTAATTCTGATTACAATAAATTGGCTAAATCCATAGGCAAAAATCAAATCACAGTTAAACAAAATGAAGTAGTTTATAATTTTCCATACGAAATAATGGACTTTAATGGAAATATAGAAAATACTAAGAAATTTCCATTTGAAGCTGTAAAGTTAAATTTAAATGGAGAAATAAAAGAATTTAAGGTAAGAGAAGAAGTACATGGTGGTGTCATGGCATTATATAAAGTAGGATATTTCGATGTGCTCATAATGAATGACAGTGATTTTCTAAATTTGTTAAATAAGGCTAAAGACAATGATATAGTAATATATAACGGAGTAAATATTAATAAATGGCAAAAAGCTTTTAATGCTTCTTTAGAAATACAAGATATGTTAGGTAGTAAGTATGAAGGTAGTTATTATTCTAAAGCAATTCCATTTAAAGAAATTAGAAGAAGCTTTGGGATGACATTGTTTATAGGATTCTTTATCGCGTTCCTCTTCTTCATAGCATCAGGAAGCATTATATACTTTAAGCTATTTAACGAAATAAAACAAGATGGTGTTGAATATAATATTCTTAAGAAAATAGGAGTAACTAAAAAAGAAATAAATAAAATGATAACAAAGCAAATAGCTATAATATTTTTCTTACCTTTTGTTGTCAGTACAATACATTCATTATTTGCATTAAAATCTCTTTCCAATTTACTAATGAAAAATCTATTTGCTAATGGTATTGTAGTTATGATGGGATATTTTGTTTTCCAAGCAATATACTTCTTGATAATAAGAAGGATTTATATAAATAGGATAAAGTGCTTGACTATTGATTAGCAATTTAAAGGGAGAAGTTTACTACTTCTCCCTTTTCCCATTTTAACTAATGCTTACTATCTATAGGTTATCTTTTTTATATTTAAATGATGTAGACTATTTAGACTATTTTAAATCCAATTAAATATAGTGAAAATTCAAAAATACACATGTATTTTTGATTAATTAATAGTATAATGGTTATATTTAAATAAGAAGATGAATGCTAATTTAAGGAAAGGAAGAAGACTATGGAATATAATATTTCTGAGGGAAAAAATAAAATAATTATAAAAGATGTAAGAGATTTTGAGCCAAAGCATATTTTTGATTGCGGTCAGTGCTTTAGATGGAATGAAGAGCCAGATGGAAGCTATACAGGTGTGGCGCATAATAGAGTAATTAACGTTAATAAGACAGGAAACGATGTTATACTTTCTAATACCAATATGGAGGATTTCAATAATATCTGGTATGACTATTTCAATCTCGGTACAGATTATGGACAGATAAAAAAAGAGCTATCAAGTGATCCTATATTAAAAAAGGCTATAAAATTTGGGGAAGGTATAAGAATATTAAGTCAAGATGAGTGGGAAATATTAATATCATTCATTATATCCGCTAACAACAGGATACCGATGATAAAAAGGGCTATAGAGTTGCTAAGCGAGAGATATGGTAATTATATTGGTGAATATAATGGCAAAAAATACTATAGCTTCCCAACTGCGGATAAACTAGATAATCTTACAATAGAGGAAGTTGAAAACTGCAAGACTGGATTTAGGGCTAAATACATAGTTAGTGCAGCTACAATAATATCAAGCAAAGAGACAGACATATATAGATTTGTAAATTTATCTACTGATGATGCTAGAAAAGAGTTAATGACATTTGCAGGAGTTGGACCTAAGGTGTCTGATTGCATCATGCTGTTTTCTATGGGCAAATACGATGCTTTTCCTATCGATGTATGGGTGAAAAGAGTTATGGAATATTTTTATCTCAAAGAGGATTCAAAGCTTAATTACATTCAGCAATATGGACAAAATAAGTTTGGTAAATACGCAGGCTTTGCTCAGCAATATTTGTTTTATTATGCCAGAGAGCTTGGCATTGGTAAAAAGTAAAGGATATAACTAAAAAAGAACAACAAAATCTCATAAGCATTCTCTTATCTTTTTTGGTTATATTCTAACATATATGTCAGCGGACATTATAGATTAAGGGGGAGTGATGGTGTTAGGAACAGTAGTAAATGTTATAACAATTATTACAGGAAGCTTAGTAGGAGTATTCTTAAAAAATAGATTTAAGGAAAATTACAGAAATACTATTATGAATGGCCTTGGTATGATAGTAATAATTATTGGCCTAATGAGTGCTCTTAAAACTGAAGATATATTGTTAGTAATAATGAGTGTTGTAATAGGAAGCATAATTGGAGAATGGATTAGAATTGAGGATAGGCTCGAAAATCTAGGTAACATGCTTGAAAGAAAAGCCGGGCAAGGTTCATCTAATTTTTCAAAGGGATTTGTTACAGCTTCTTTAATATACTGTGTAGGAGCTATGGCTATAGTTGGCTCATTGGAAAGTGGACTTACAGGAAATCATCAAACACTTTTTGCAAAATCAATCATTGATGGTGTTTCTTCCATTATATTCTCATCTACATTGGGTATAGGGGTTGCATTTTCCGCTGTATCTGTGTTCGTTTATCAAGGCATTATAACCTTATCAGCATCATTTGCTAAAGAATTTCTTATAGAGTCAGTTATTAGAGAAATGGCGGCTGTTGGAGGAATACTGATTATAGGAATAGGTATTAACATATTAGAAATAAAAAGAATTAAAATAGGAAATATGCTTCCAGCTATCTTTATACCTTTATTATATTTTATTATAAGCAGCGTAGTATACAAGCTTATTTAGTGACATTTTTAGAAAAATAATGTATAAAGTAATAAAAAAATTAATATTAGAAATAAAATAGAGAAAAACAGATATATTAAATGAAAATTCATAATATATCAGGATAACAATCGTTATTCGTTTTAAAACCATGATTATGAATGAAAATGATAGTTGATTCCATATAAACCATTAGATAACATATATGTTGTAAGAATTAGCACTCGGCAATGAAGAGTGCTAACAAAATAGAAAAATATTAAAATTATAATAAATAAGGAGGGTAAAATATGAACATTAAACCATTAGGAGACAGAGTAGTTATTAAAAAGGTTGAAGTTGAAGAGAAAACTAAGAGCGGTATAGTACTTCCAGGCTCTGCAAAAGAGCAACCACAAATAGCTGAAGTTGTAGCTGTTGGTGCTGGTATTACAGAAGATGAAAAGAAGAAAGATGAAATAAAAGTTGGCGATAAAGTTATATTCTCTAAATATTCAGGAACAGAAGTAAAAATGGATGGAGAAGAATATACTATTGTAAAATTAGCAGATTTATTAGCAGTAGTAGAATAATTCTTATTTAAAATAGAATTTTGAAACTAAAATCATTAATATCAAAGGAGTGTGAATATAATGGCTAAGGAAGTTAGATTCGGTGAAGAAGCTCGTCGTGCAATGGAGAGAGGTATAAATAAATTAGCTGATACAGTTAAAGTTACTTTAGGACCAAAAGGAAGAAATGTTGTTTTAGATAAGAAATTTGGTTCGCCACTTATCACAAATGATGGTGTTACTATAGCTCGTGAAATAGAGTTAAAAGATGCATATGAAAACATGGGGGCACAATTAGTTAAAGAAGTTGCAACTAAAACAAATGACGTAGCTGGTGATGGAACTACAACTGCTACTTTATTAGCTCAAGCTATTATAAGAGAAGGACTTAAAAACGTTGCTGCAGGTGCTAACCCAATGATTCTTAAAAAGGGTATACATAAAGCAGTTGATGCTGCAGTAGAAGAAATTAAGTCATTTTCAAAATCAATTGAAAGCAAAGAAGCTATAGCTCAAGTTGCTTCAATATCAGCTGCTGATGAAGAAATAGGAAGCTTGATTGCAGAAGCTATGGATAAAGTAGGTAAAGATGGAGTTATAACTGTTGAAGAATCAAGATCAATGGGAACAACACTTGATGTAGTTGAAGGTATGCAGTTTGACAGAGGATATCTATCACCCTACATGGTAACAGATGCTGAAAAAATGGAAGCAGTATTAGAAAACCCTTATATATTAATTACTGACAAAAAGATAACTAATATTCAAGAAATATTACCAATATTAGAGCAAATAGTTCAGCAAGGAAAGCAACTAATAATAATTGCTGAAGATGTTGAAGGAGAAGCACTAGCTACATTAGTAGTTAACAAATTAAGAGGAACATTTACATGTGTTGCTGTTAAAGCTCCTGGATTTGGTGATAGAAGAAAAGAAATGTTAAGAGATATCGCGATCTTAACTGGAGGAGAAGTAATATCAGAAGAATTAGGATATGACTTAAAAGAAGCTACAATAGATATGTTAGGTAGAGCACAAACTGTAAAAGTTGACAAAGAAAACACTACTATAGTAAATGGTGCTGGAAACCAAGCAGATATCAAAGATAGAATTAAACAACTTAAAGCGCAAATAGAAGAAACTACTTCTGAATTTGACAAAGAAAAATTACAAGAAAGATTAGCTAAATTATCAGGTGGAGTTGCAGTAATCCAAGTTGGTGCAGCAACTGAAACTGAATTAAAAGAAAGAAAATTAAGAATTGAAGATGCGCTAGCCGCTACAAGAGCTGCTGTTGAAGAAGGTATAGTACCTGGTGGTGGAACAGCTTTAATCAATGCAATTCCAGCTGTTGAAAAACTATTAAGTACTGTTTCAGGAGACGAAAAAACAGGTATAAACATAATTTTAAGAGCATTAGAAGAGCCAGTTAGACAAATTGCTGCTAACGCAGGATTAGAAGGCTCTGTTATAGTAGAACATGTGAAAACTAAAGAGATAGGTATTGGATTTGATGCACTAAACGAAAAATATGTAAGCATGATAGAAGCTGGTATAGTAGATCCAACTAAAGTAACAAGATCTGCACTTCAAAATGCTGCATCAGTATCTGCTATGGTATTAACTACTGAAGGTGTAGTAGCAGATGAAGAAGAAGAGCAAGATATGCCACCAATGGGTGGAGGAATGCCAGGCGGAATGCCAATGATGTAAGAACTTCTAAAATAGAAAACATGTATTTTTAGAAGTTTGATAATTAAATAAGTATACAGAATTAACTGTTTGCAAACCAAAAGCCGATAAGAAATGGTTTTAGATATTTCTTATCGGCTTTATGTTTTTGTAAGAGATGAGAATAGTAGTATGAATAGTCACAAACACGTTTTGAAGCATTATCACAACAAACTATTAAACTGTTCGTAAAAATAGACAAAACTAAAGAAATGTTGTAGACATGAGTGTTTTTTATCTTGGTATATAGCTTCTCTCTAAACATGAATCTTTTATCTAGAAAATGCATGATCAAGTCAATAAAAGCTATAGAAATAAAAAATGACAATAATTTAAACAATGGATTCATAATGGTAGACCCTTACAAAGATTATTTCATTTTTTAGCAAACATAAAAGGTCTTGTTTTTATATCGTAAGTAAGCTTTGAATTTGAATTCTCTTCTTTCCAATATTCAATTAAAATCCATTTCTTGTTATTTATATCTATGTCAAAATCCTCTTCTATTTCTGCCCCATCTTCTGATAGAGCGTGAATAGTATGGCTTCCGTCTGCCAAATTATAATAGAAATATAACCAGTTATGCTGGTCTTCAACTTTAAAACTATTATCTATTATCTTTTTTCCATCTATGGCTACTTCTATTTCTACATTTCTATTCGAAAAACTTTGGTTTGAAATTATTATAATTAGGTTTGATACTCCCTCTTTTTCCTTTAAAGACTTATACCTATTATTAGATATAATTTTTCCTATATTGGTTTCAGTGTTAAGAAGTATTATTTTGTGACCTGCATAAGATAACATCATTAAGCATAAAAGTAGTGCTGAGGATAATATTATTATATTTAGTTTTAGCTTTTTCTTTTTCATATATTGTCTACTTCTTTCTTATGTAATCATGACATCGAATGCATTATATTACATATAACTTGTGAATTTTCAATATTGCTAATATTGAACAATCTACTTATCGAGAAAAGAATATTACAGTAATCTTGTAAAAAATTACTATAACCACTAATTTTTATTATAACATAAATTAGAAAAATATGTATAAAGATAAATTACTTTTAGCATAGTGTAAAAACAGTCAATTTTGATATATATCAAAAACCTCCTTGTTAGGAGGTTTTTTGATTATACACTTCGATTGTGCTTTTTATTTCTTTTTCTGTTACCAGCTTTATTCTATTCCATCCTCTTTTATCTATTGCATCATGTATAGAGTATTGAACACTTTGTGAAGACAGTTGGCACTTGGATAATATATCTCTAAGCTGCGAACATGAAGACTCTGTTATTGTATTACTATAGGAAAATGAAATATACTTTTCAGAATATATGAGGTCGTTTAATAAGTCTTTTTCGGTTAAGCTTTTATCTATGTACATAGATAAACCTCTCCTTTTTTTAATATATCCTAGGAATGAAGATAGGATAGTATTGATTGATAGTTTTCTTTGTGTTTTTGACTAGCATTATAGCATATATTTTTTAGTTCACTGTCATATATTTTTTCCCCATAATTCAAGCACTTTTTGTAAAGAAGAAATTCTTGATTTAAATGATCTTCAAGCATATGAAGTGTTTTGCAATCTATATCCACAATATGACCTCCAATCAATGATAGAAATAAAGCTTGTTATATATTATTATTCCGCTGTTACCTAAATATATAGCATGAAAAATATGAAATAGGAGACAATAAAATAGTTTAAATGATAAATTGTGTAAAATAATATGGGAAATAAGATTGTGAGGAGAAACATCTATAATTACAGCCTTAAGGTGAGCAATATGGAACAGAGAGATTATAACTTTATTATTATTAAGAAATATTCACATATTATCAAGAAGTATAAGCTTGACAAGCATATAAACTTTTGTTAAGTTATAAAGAAAAATATATACTGTATGCTCATATATATCCTAGAATATGGCTAGGAAGTCTCTACCAGGCAACCGTAAATTGTTTGACTATGAGTGGAATATATAATATCTTGAATCTTTTTAGATTCTGGTATTTATTGTGTTTTTCAATACACAATTCCACTCGAGGGATTGTGTATTTTTTATTATTTGTAATTGTACGAAGAATTTAGATTCTTAATTATAAATATGTGGGAGGTTAATATAATGGAAAAATTCTTGCAAGAAGGGCTGACCTTTGATGATGTGCTATTAGTGCCTGCAAAATCAGAGGTATTGCCAAAAGATGTTAGAGTAAATACACATCTAACAAAGAAAATAAAGTTAAACATTCCTCTAATGAGTGCAGGAATGGATACAGTAACAGATTCAAAGATGGCTATTGCAATAGCTAGAGAGGGCGGTATAGGTATAATACACAAAAACATGTCTATTGAACAGCAAGCTTTAGAAGTAGACAAGGTAAAAAGATCGGAGCACGGTGTTATAACGGACCCGTTTTATTTATCTCCAGATCATATAGTATCAGATGCTCTAGAGCTTATGGAAAGATATCGCATATCAGGTGTTCCAATTACGGATAATAATAAAAAGCTTGTAGGAATTATTACAAATAGAGACATAAGATTTGAAACTGACCCATCTAAAAAGATTGATGAAGTTATGACAAAGAAAAACTTAGTTACAGCTAAAGAAGGCATATCAATGGATGAAGCTCAGGAAATAATGAAGGCTCATAAGATAGAAAAGCTCCCATTAATTGATGATGAAGGTATATTGATTGGTCTTATTACTATAAAGGATATAGAAAAATCAATTCAGTTTCCGAATTCTGCTAAAGATAAAAGCGGAAGACTATTAGCTGGAGCAGCCGTAGGAATTACAGGTGATGTATTAGATAGAGTAAAAGCACTTGTAAACTCTAAAGTTGATGTTATAGTTGTAGATACTGCTCATGGACACTCAAAAGGTGTTATAGAAGCAGTTAAAAAGATAAAAACAGAATTTCCAGATGTTCAGTTAATTGCGGGTAATGTTGCCACTGCAGAAGCTACAGAAGATTTAATAAATGCAGGGGTAGACGCTGTTAAAGTTGGTATTGGACCTGGTTCCATATGTACAACAAGAGTTGTAGCTGGTGTTGGAGTACCTCAAATAACAGCTATATATAACTGTGCTGAGGCAGCAAAGAAGCATGGCATACCTGTAATAGGTGACGGAGGTATAAAATACTCTGGAGATATAGTAAAAGCTATAGCAGCAGGTGCAGATGTTGTAATGATGGGGTCAATGTTTGCAGGGACAGAAGAAAGTCCTGGAGAAATGGAATTATACGAGGGAAGAAGATTTAAGGTGTATAGAGGAATGGGTTCACTTGGAGCAATGGCAGCAGGTAGTAAAGACAGATACTTCCAAGAAGATAATAAGAAGTTTGTTCCTGAAGGAGTAGAAGGAAGAGTTGCATATAGGGGACCATTAAAGGATATAGTTTATCAACTAGTTGGTGGACTTAAAGCTGGTATGGGATACTGTGGAGCAGCTACAATACAAGATCTTAAAGAAAAAGGACAGTTTACAAGAATAACTAATGCAGGCCTAATAGAAAGTCATCCACATGATATACACATAACTAAAGAGGCTCCAAACTATAGTAGGAAGTAGTATTAAAATATGGGAGTACAGATATAAAAGAACGTTCATGCGATGAGATTTTTTGCTTCTTTCCTCTAGTTTTCTTATCAGAATCGCATAAGCACTTTCTTATCTTTTATATTCATGCTCCGATATCGATTTGTGTTCTAGACTTAATAAAAAAATGGAGGTAAAAGATGAATAATATGATTCTAATAATGGATTTCGGAGGGCAGTATAGTCAGCTTATTGCTAGAAGAGTAAGAGAGGCTAATATATACTGTGAAATTGTCCCATATAATTGCTCAATTGATAAGATTAAAGAAAAATCACCAAAAGGTATAATTTTTTCTGGTGGCCCTGCTAGTGTATATGCTGAAAGCTCACCTAAATGTGATGAAGAAGTATTTAAACTAGGAATACCTGTTTTAGGAATATGCTATGGTGGACAGCTTATGGCGCAGGTATTCGGAGGAAAAGTAAACAGAGCACAAGCGAGAGAATACGGAAAAATAGAGCTTAATATAAAAGATAGAGAAGGAATATTTAATGATATAAATGAAAGTATCATTTGCTGGATGAGCCACACAGATTTTATTGAAGTTCCTCCTGCAGGCTTTGAAATAACTGCACAAACAGATACTTGTCCTGTAGCCGCAATGAAAAGTAACGAAAAGAAGTTATATGCTGTTCAATTTCATCCAGAAGTTGAGCATACTGAAAGAGGTAAGGATATCATAAATAATTTCTTATACAAGGTTTGTGAAATAACTCCTGATTGGAATATGGGAGACTTCGTTAATGAATCTATTGCTCAGCTTAAGGATCAAATAGGAGATAAGAAAGCTATCTGCGCTCTATCAGGTGGAGTTGATTCATCTGTTGCTGCGGTATTAATACACAAAGCTATAGGCAAAAACTTGACATGTGTTTTCGTTGATCATGGTCTTTTAAGAAAAGATGAAGGGGATCAGGTTGAAGAAGTGTTTAGAAACAGATTTGACATGAACTTGATTAGAGTAAATGCTCAAGAGAGATTTTTAGGTAAGCTTAAAGGTGTAACAGACCCTGAAACAAAGAGAAAGATTATTGGAGAAGAATTTATAAGAGTATTTGAAGAAGAGAAAGCAAAGCTTGGTCAAATCGATTATTTGGTACAAGGAACTATATACCCTGATGTAATAGAAAGTGGAACAGACAAGGCTTCAGTTATCAAAAGTCACCACAATGTAGGCGGACTTCCGGAGGATGTAGATTTTGAATTAATTGAGCCATTGAGACAATTGTTTAAGGATGAGGTTAGGAAAGTTGGGAATGAATTAGGGATACCTGATGACATAGTAAATAGACAACCATTCCCAGGCCCAGGACTTGCTATTAGAGTATTAGGGGAAATAACAGAAGAGAAGCTTCATATAGTAAGAGAAGCAGACTGGATATTTAGAGAGGAAATAAAGATTGCAGGATTAGAAGGAAAGATATGGCAATATTTTGCTGCTCTACCAAACATAAAGAGTGTTGGAGTAATGGGAGATGAAAGAACTTATACACATACAATAGCACTTAGAGCAGTAACATCGTCAGATGGCATGACTTCAGACTGGGCCAGAGTACCATATGAAGTACTTGATAAGGTTTCAAGAAGAATTGTAAATGAAGTTGATGGAGTAAATAGAATAGTTTATGATATAACATCAAAACCACCAGCAACTATTGAGTGGGAGTAGAAAACAGGAAACCTGAAAACATATGTATATCTGTTTTCAGGTTCGTTTTTGCTTAGTAGTTCTATCCTTGGCAAACAATCTAAAAATAGAATTGTAAAGGGAATTGAATTTCTCAATTTTCACCTGATTTACAGGGTAAAGTAGACCGAACGAAAACGAATTATATAAGGCAATAATTCACTAAAAGGGGAGATAGAATGCCATATTCAGTAGATAGAGAAGATTTAAACTTTATGCTTTTATCATGCAAGGACATAAAGGATTGTAAGGATGAAGTTCTTAGAATTATTCCAGAGCTTATTATTTGTACTGACTGTGAACAAAATATGCCTGCTCATATTTACAATGTATTTGATCACATATTAGAAACAGTAAACAAGGTAGACTGTAATTTAATTTTGAAAATAACAGCGCTTTTACATGATATAGGAAAACCTTATAGAAAAACTGTTATTGATAGCATTGATAGTTTTAAGGGGCATGAGGAAGCAAGTGTAATAATTGCAAACCTAATTTTAACAAGACTTGGATATGAAAAAGACTTCATAAATAAAATTTGTACACTTATTAAATATCATGACTACGATATTATTTCCACAGTGGAAGGAGTTAAAGACGCTATTAACCTGATAGGAGATGAGCTTATGCCATATCTTTTCTGTTTTCAAAAAGCAGACTTATTAGCTCATTCACAACAACGATACAAGCCACGATTACCTAAATTAAATGAAGCAAAAGAGATATATGACTCAATGTGTCAAAGGGACTTTTGAATGTAGCAATTTCAAAAATCATAGAAAATATAGGAGATTGATTCAAATAAGATTAAAAAAATTAAATGTGAATCAGAAAAACTTCAAATCTTATAAGATTTGAAGTTTTTTCTAATTATATTTATAATAAGGCTTAAGTAAATTTTACATAGATAATCAAATATTGACAAGAAAGGGTTTGTTTATATAAAATATAACACATAGCGGCATAGCACATAGTGATATATCACTATCACAAAAATAAAAAAAGGAGAATTGAACATGAAAACATTATTTAAAAAGGGTACGGCAGTATTTATGATCTTGGCAATGCTTTTAGCAATGGGAGCAACAGCATTTGCAGCAGAAGGTAAAACGGTAGAAGTTAAAGGTTATAGAGGAAATTGGGAATCTTTATCTGAAGAAGAAATAGCTAAATTACCTGCACATTTTTCAGTTTCTAATGTAGTAGACACATTTGATGTAAAAAAAATTGATGAAAGCATTGATGAGGGACTTATAGTAGAACCTTCTTCAAAGATTACTTTATTAGCTGAAGGAGGAGTTATCTTTGATGTATACAAATTGACAAAAAAAGATGAGACTACATACGAATTTAACTATGGAGAAGAGCTTCCAGGATCAGGACAAGTAGAAATTTCTGTACCTGATGAATCAGGTGCTGTAGATGAATATGGATATGCAAAATATGTAGATAAAACCGTTGATATGTCAGAACTTAAAAATTACACTGTTGATTTTCCACATTATCTACCTGGATGTAGTGTAACTTTAACTGAACCAGGTGATTATTACGTAGTTTTTAGATTTGAAGCACAAGAAGGATCTGCTCAAGCTTTTATTAAAGTTAAGGATACGAATTCGCAGCCAACAGAAACAACTGAAATAACAGAAGCAACAGAACCAACTGAACCAACTGAACCAACTGAACCAACTGAACCAACTGAACCAACTGAACCAACTGAAACAACTGAAATAACAGAAGCAACAGAACCTGCTACTGTAACAGCAGCACCAATGGCATCAAAGGTAATGGTTAATGGTGTTGAAAAATCATTTGATGCTTACAACATTAATGGAAATAACTATTTTAAACTAAGAGACTTAGCAACGGTAGTAAATGGATCTGAAAAACAGTTTGAAGTAGAATGGGACAACGAAAAGAAAGCAATTAACTTAATCTCAAACAAAGCTTACACAGCAGTAGGTGGAGAGATGAGCGAAGGTGATGGAGAAGCAAAAAATGGAGTATTAAATACTGCTAAAATATATAAAGATGGTGTAGAAGTACAACTAACAGCATATAATATCGATGGAAATAATTATTTCAAGCTAAGAGATATAGCAAAGGCTTTCAATATAGGTGTAACTTGGGATAATGCAACAAAGACAGTAGGTATTGACACTACAACTGGATATGTAGAAGAGTAACTATTGTATTTTGTTTTCTTGATTTAATATTAATCAAATGGTGTCAGAGGCTTTGACACCATTTTTATTTTTTGTATAAATTACATAGTTTTGTATAATAGTAAACTATATTTTGGGGTATAGGTAAAATAAATGAATATACTAGGTTAGTGTAGATCTATTATCAAATGTTCTAAGAATATTATTGATCCATATGATTATTAGATTACATGAGGGGAGAGATTATTATTAAAGCTTTATTTACGTATAATTACGGTACAGAAAATATGGGAAAAATAAAAGCACTAGGATATGAAATAATAATGAAGGATGAAAGAGAATTATACTTTACTGAAGAACTGAAAGACATAGATATATTACTATGCTACAATCCATTTAATACTTTAAACATATCTAAGTTCACAAGCCTTAAATGGATACAGTTAACCAGCATAGGAATAGATCAAGTTCCACTAGAGGTTGTAAAAGAAAGAGATATAATATTAACGAACAATAAAGGAGGATACAGCATACCTATAGGGGAGTGGATTGTTTTAAAAATACTAGAAATGTTTAAGAATAGCAAAGCATTTTATCAAAAACAAGAACAAAAAAAGTGGAAGATAGATACTTCCTTATTAGAGATTTATGGAAAAACAGTTGGATTTATTGGTACTGGAACTATAGCAGTAGAAGCAGCAAAGAGACTCAAGGGCTTTGGTGTAAATATATTAGGTGTAAATACTAAGGGAACAGACGTTGAGTACTTTAATAAATGCTATAACATAGACAGTCTAAAAGATATGGTAAAGCTTTGTGATGTAATAATAGTATCTATCCCATATACTGACCAAACACATCATTTAATTAATAAAGAACTATTTTTGGAGATGAAAGATGGAGTTTATATAGTAAACATAGCAAGGGGGAGTATAATAGATGAAAAATCAATGATTGAGAGCCTTAAAGATGGTAAAGTAGGGGGTGCAGCATTAGATGTATTCGAGAAAGAACCAATGGATGAAGCTAATCCTCTGTGGGATATGGAAAATGTAATAATTACACCACATAACTCATGGGTATCTGAGATGAGAAATGAAAGACGATTTGATATGATTTATGAAAATCTTAAAAGATATATATCAGGTGAAGGTTTAATGAATATAGTAAACCTTGAGAAAGGATATTAAGATAATTGTGAAGCTAGACGAATTTTCAAGCTATATTAAATATACGATTAAGTGAGTAATTGACTGGTTATATACAGTTTGATGACTCACTTATATTTTTGCAAGAAGTAATGTCTTATGAATATCAGTATAAATCAAATATTTATACATTAAGATATTAAGAAAATAGAAGGAAATGTTTAGGGTATATAGAATTAAGAAGTTTATTACCATAAATTTTATAGTTAATAAATGAACAAGACATATGTTGCAAAATAATAAAGCATTATTAGAGGGGGCAAAAAATGAAAACAAATATATATTTTGTGCGTCATGCTGAACCTGACATTTCAATCAAAGATGATTTAATACGTCCTTTATCAAAAAAAGGAGCAGCAGATACTAAGAAAATTACAAATGTGTTAATGAATAGAAATA
Source organism: Brassicibacter mesophilus (assembly GCF_050433385.1). Lineage (NCBI taxonomy): Bacteria > Bacillati > Bacillota > Tissierellia > Tissierellales > Thermohalobacteraceae > Brassicibacter > Brassicibacter mesophilus. The sequence continues at coordinate 89,711 of NZ_JBNPXI010000016.1, read as the reverse complement.
TTAATGCAATTTATTCGAGTCCATACAAAAGATCTTTTGATACTATAAAAGATTTTGCAGACAATAGCAAATTAGAAATCATAATTAACGAAGATTTTCGTGAACGTAAGGTTGGAGAATGGGTAGAGGATTTTAAAGACTTTTCATCAAGACAGTGGGAGAACTTTGACTTTAAGATTCAAAATGGAGAATCATTAAGAGAAGTACAAAAACGTAATATATCTGCACTTTGTGAGGTTATAAATAATAACCTAGGAAAGAATGTTGTCATAGGAACTCATGGGACTGCGTTAAGTACAATTATAAACTATTATAATCCTAATTTTGGGTATGGTGATTTCTGGAATATTGTTGATAAAATGCCATATATGCTTCTTTTTAAATTTAATAATTTGGATTTTCAATGTGTGGAGGAGGTTGAAATATTATAATGAACAGTAAGAGATATCTCATATCTTCATCGATTATTGGAATATCAATAATTTTAGGTTTTACAATACTAGGAACTTTTATTTATTTAGGGGAAGATAGGAATTTTTCTGAAACTCAGCTTAAAACTGAAGAATTAACTAATGAAAATCACAATATTCTTTCTTTTGAAGAAGCCGCTGTTTACTTAAAAATATCTGATGAAAAGTTAAAAAGTATTATAGTTATTCAAAAAAGCATACCCAATATAAACGTAGATTATGGACTACCATACTTTAAAGTTGATGATGAATATTATTTTTTAAAGTCTCAATTAGACTTGTGGTTAGCTAAAATAGCTGAACAGCAAATTAATTATGATACTGAAAAGTACTCAATATCATATTAAGTATTAATAGGTGAATTCTATGAAAAGATTACTATCACTATTAGTTTTTATTGATAGCAGTTTTAGTATTTAATCAATGGAAGATTAATTTCATGGATATTCATAGAATTGTTTTTTATAAACCTGATGACTATGAAATTACCTCTTATAGAACAGCAACACATGATGATATAATACAGTTATTAGTAGATTCATTTAATGAAACAAAAAAAGTTGAAGAGATTTCTAACATAGAAGATCCAAGTTTCTATATTACAGTTGAATATAAGAGTGGCCGAAAAAAGACTTTTTACTTATGGATTTCTGAAGATAAAGAATATGTATTTTATACTAAGAAAAAGAATAATAATCAGATGTATAAAATGAACGAAGAAAGCACAAATTGGATCAAAATATATTTAGGACTTAAAAATCATTAACTTTTATTTCTAGCGTATAGATATTAAAATGGAAAATACTCTATTAAAGATATAAAATACATGTATCAGCAAATAAAGAGAAAAATGTTAGTTTAGGGGGTAAGGTAATTATGATTCAGATACTAGATATTTCTTATGAAGAAATTGAAGCTATCAGGGACCTTTGGGAAAAGAATAGACAGTATCATGAAAAAAGTTCAGAATACTTCAAAGACTTGTATCATTCAATAAATTTTGATCAGAGAACCAAAGCATTTAGTAGGTTGAATGAAGACACAATAAAAATAACTGTAGCCAAAAACGAGAATGAGTACATTGGATATTGCATTTCGACGATAATTGATAATAAGGGAGAGGTTGAGTCAGTACATGTGGATGAAACCAAAAGAGGACAGGGAATTGGAAAAAAGCTTGTAACAAAGCACATAGAATGGATGCGTGAAAAAAAATGTAAAGTAATAGGGGTAACAGTGTCTCAGGAGAATGATTCTACAATATGGTTTTACAAGAAACTGGGATTTTATCCAAATACCTTATATATGCAGCAAAAGTAGCAAAATTGAACACTTAGTTTGAGATAACAGAGTTTTGAGAATATACTACTTAGGAGTAGTTCAACATATATTTACTAAGGGACGTGATAATATGTATGGTCTTGTATTAGAAGGCGGTGGAGCAAAGGGTTCATATCAAATTGGGGCATATAAAGCTTTAAAAGATTTAGGTATTGAAATAAAAGGTGTAGCAGGTACATCAGTTGGAGCTATCAATGGAGCTATGATAGCACAGGGTGATATTGATAGAGCATATGAAGTATGGTATAACATGAATCCTTCGAGAATACTAGATATTGACGAAAAGCATATCGAAAAAATACTAGAAATGGATTTAAAAAAGCAAGATATTTCTAGTATTGTTAAGAAAGCAAAGACAATAGTTACCAATGGCGGCTTTGATACAAAATATATTAGAGCACTAATAAAAGATAATGTAGATGAAGGAAAATTAAGAGAATCACAAATCGACTTTGGGATAGTAACAGTATCATTAACTGATAAAAAACCCATGGAGTTATATCTAGAAGACATACCTGAAGGGAAGTTAATAGACTATATAATGGCAAGTGCATATCACCCAGCTTTTAAGCTTGAAAAAATGGATGGAAAGCTGTATCTTGACGGTGGGTTCTATGATAATCTTCCTATAAAGCTATTACAGAAGAAAGGATATAAAGATATTATTGCTATAAGACTGTATGCTTTAGGTAGGATAAGAAAGGTTAATGAAGACAATCTTAATATTACATATATATCTCCATCTGAAAAACTATGTAAAACTCTTGATTTCAGTAATAGAAATGCAAGAAAAAATCTTAAAATGGGATATTATGATACTTTAAGAGCGTTTAAAGGACTTAAAGGACTTAAGTTTTATTTCAATCCCAAGGATGATGAAGATTATTTCATGAATTATCTATTAGCTTTTGGGGAAGAAAAGATTTTGAATATCGGCAAGATATTAGGTATTGAAAACATCTCATATAGAAGAATGATGTTCGAGTTAATAATTCCAAGACTTATAGATTTATTAAGCCTTGATAAGGACTGTAGTTATGAAGACATTGTGATAAGATTATGTGAAGAAGCAGCTAAGCATTGTAATATAGAGAGGTTTAAGATACATAGTTTTGAAGACTTTATATCTGAAGTTCATTATAAGTATCCTTCGGATAAAATTAAACCTAAAAGAAATATACCTAGATTTATAAAGCAAAATGAGCTTCTGTCAATGACAGCAAAACAGGAGATAATAGATGAAATAGTAATTGAATTATTTAGAGATATTAATAAGAAAATATAACTTTTATTGTAGTAGATAAGCCGAGAATATGATATGCTCCCCTTATGGTTGACAGTTCCAACTTTTTATTTTTCTACTGTCTTCTTAACAGGGAGCGGTTCAATATTCTCGGCTTTTAAAATAAGAGTTTTAAAAGCAAAATGAAAATTATAACAAATAAAGGAAAAAAATTTTAAATATAGAACATATATATGATACGTTTTTTATTATTTTCAATATCTTATATCAAAAAATGATTATAAACTTTTTCTAATTTAGAGAATAGAGGAGGCCTATAAGTGGACAATAGTGACACACAAGAGAAATTTAAAGAAGAAGTTTTTTCATACAGGGTTTCAAAAGATAATAAAGTATTTCTGTTTTGGTATGGAAAGCAAGTAAAGATATTAAAAGGAAAAGAAAGCGAGAAGTTTCTTGCTAGAATAACTGGGGCAGAATTCCAAGAGTCTCAATTGATTATGGCCAAAATAACAGGTAATTTCAAACGAGGAAATGAAAAGCTTAATAAATGAGATATAGGAATCTTCAAGAAAAGATGATAGATGTTCTAGTTTGATTTAAATCATGCATATAATTATCTCTAAAAATAACAATGAATTTTAATACTGGATCAAAATATATTTTAGGAGGATTAAAATGGATATTTACCAAGTTGATGCATTTTCAGATATTCAATTTAAAGGAAATCCAGCAGCGGTCTGTATTTTAGAAAAAGAGTATGATGATTTAGTTTTACAAAATCTTGCTATGGAAATGAACTTGTCGGAAACAGCATTTGTAAAACAAGTTTCAAGTAATGAGTTCAATCTAAGATGGTTTACTCCTGAAACAGAGGTGCCGTTATGCGGACATGCTACATTAGCTAGCGCTCATATATTGTGGGAGAACAAGATGGTTGAAGAGAATATAGCAATTTTATTTAATACATTAAGCGGAGTTCTAATAGCAAGAAAGAGAAATGAATGGATAGAGCTAGATTTGCCAAAAGGAGAATTAAAGGAGTCAGAGGGAGACAAATATTTACTTGATGCATTTGCCGTATCACCTATAAAAATCTATGAAGATGATATTGTATATTTGCTTGAATTTGAAGATGAAGAAGAAATAATCAATTTAAAGCCTGACTTTAATATACTCAAAAGAGCAAAAAAAGATGAAGTAATAGTAACAAGCAAGGTCAATAACATGAATTATGACTTTATATCAAGATTTTTTGCACCAGCAATAGGAGTAGATGAAGATCCAGTTACTGGTTCAGCACATTGTTATTTGGCTCCATATTGGATAGAGAAATTAAGCAAAGAAGAAGTTTTAGGATTCCAAGCTTCAAGACGAACAGGATATGTAAAATGTAGTTTAAATGGTAATAGAGTGATACTTCAAGGAAAATCCAAGACAATATTAAATGGAACAATACAAATATAGAATTGCAAATATTTTTTGATTATTTTCTGAGAAAAGGGAGTATTATGATGAACACAAAAATGAACAGTTTTGAAAAATATATTGATTTAGGAGATAATATAACGCTGGTTTATCAAGAACCTGATCTTTATTTATATTAAATATATAAAATTAAATGTAGCCAGTGTCTGCAAGAAAAAATGGAGGGAGTATAATGTTAAATAAATTAAAAATTTTTGTATGCGGTTTTATTAGCGCTATTATTATCTTAAATATGCCAGCTGTTATTGCTTCAGTAGAAGAATACACTTTACAAAGAGCAAATTTTAATATTGTTATCGATGGAGAAGAGTATAAGGATGACAAATTGCCTATATTGATAAAGGATGGAAATACTTATATCCCATTGAAGAAGTTTTGCGACATTAGCGGTATGAATATTCATTGGAATAGCCAGCTTAATCAAATTGAAATTAATAGAATTGGCACTGAAATAGGAAAAATCAATAATGAAATAAATATTAACAACGGAATAATAGATATTAATTTAGAAGAACTAATTGGCAAAAAAATATCTGTAAATGATAAGGAGCTTATTTTTACTAAAGATAAGGAAACTAGTGCATTATTCCTGGATGTAGATGGTACAAAATATATTCAAGAAGCATATGTATTTCAAGCTATTGCATCACATAATAAGGTTTACCAATTTAAACGTGACGAACCAATATCTAAAGAGTTTCAATTTAGAAATGATTTGTACCTTCATGAAATACTAAATAACCAGATCGTTAAACAAAATATTCCCACAGTAATATACCAAGGTATAGAGTTTATTGATTACAAATTTTATCTAACTCACATAGCTTCGTTAAAAGCAAATAAATAGCTTATATTACTTAAAAATTTATATTAAAGAAGCTGATTATAAGCAATGCTTTCTTCGAAAAGTATTACTGAGCTGCTAAATATGATTTATAGAAAAGTAGCTTCGAATAATGAAGAGTATCAAAATGATTTATCAATTTTATGTTTTGATTTTTATTATAAATTGAGCAAAATGAGTTGAAAACATTATGTTTAAAATAGCTTACCCTGTACTAAAGATGATATAAAAGAAGTGTTGGAGATTATGTTTAACTTATTTATATGAAGAGGAGGAATAAATGTGAAAAGCATAAGTAACTTATTAAGGATTGCACATTATAATTTGCTTTTTTATATTGAAATCGAGTGTAGCACCTTCAATGTGAAGGGGACGCTTACTATAAAAAATGATTCAAATAAAGATTTCTGTGAAATACCGATCCTATTATATCATCAGCTCAAGGTAAAAAATATAAAACATGAAAACAACAGAAACTTATGCTTTTCACAAGAAAGTTTACCGCTTGCAGACGAAGAGAATTACTATGTAAACTATATTGCCGTTAATCTGAACAATACTTTAAAACAAAAAGATCAGATTAATCTTTATATTGAGTACGAGGGTAGCATTAATGGTTATTCAGACATAATGTTCTATGTTCAAGATAAAATTAATAAGGAGTTTTCTATTATTAGACCTGATTGCCATGCATATCCTATGATAGCTGAACCATGCAATGAAAGCATATTAAAAAGCTTTAGTAATAGTTTTACGTATAACCTTTTCATTGATGTACCAAAGGATTATGTAGTAGGCTGTGGAGGTGTATTGGAAGAAATCATACACGCTGATAAGCGGAAAATTTTTAAATACATAGTTAGCTTACCTACATGGAGATTTGATATTGCGATTGCTCAATATTCTATAGTGGAGGATAAAAATATAAATTTGAAAATATTTGTATTTCCTGAGCATAAAGCCAATGCTGAAAATATCATAAAAAACGAAATTAAAAGAGCTATAAATTTTTTTGCAAATGTATTAGGAAATTATCCAGAAGACAAATATTTTACTGTCATAGAAACAAAAGAAGGCTATGGTTCGCAAGCTGGAGATAGTTATATAATGATGGAAGAGCATGGATTTATTGATGATAGCAAAAGCTTGACTCATTTGTACCATGAAATTGGACATGCTTGGAATGTCAAAGCAAAGTATAGCGTACAAAGAACAAGATTTTTTGACGAAGCTTTTGCTTGTTATTTCGAAGCACTTGCAATAAAAGAATTCTTTGGAGATAAAGCTTACAAAGAGAAGATGGAATTGTATAGGATAAATTTTATTAGGAGCGTAGAGATAGAAAAGACTAATTATGATACTCCTATATGTGATTATGGCAAGTTTGAGATGGGTCACAATAGCTATACAAAGGGTCCTTGGGTTTTATATGTGCTCAATGAAATATTAGGAGATGAAAAATTCCATAAAACCATAAGAAATTTCCTAAATAAGTTTAAACACGAAGAAGTGGACTTTAAAGATTTTGAAGAGATAGTTCAAGAAGGTTCCAGTGTTGATTTGAAAAAGTTTTTTAGTCAATGGATATATGGTGTTGAATCATCAAAATTTTTATGTGAGGGAGTTAGTATATCTGATATTATAGAAAGCATTCAATAAAGTTTCGATAACTTAAGACAGTTACTTTATAATCATATTTCGCAATTTTCTAACTATATAAAAAAATGAAAAGGAAGGTTTATGTTAATGATACAATACGGAAGAAGTGTAAGATGGTTTAATGATTATAACGATGAGATAGAGTTCTCAGAATTAAATAAATTTGAATTTATGCAGATTTGGTTTAAGAAAGGAGAGATAGTACTTGATCAAGTGTTATCTCCAAAAGAAAGATGTATATTAAATTCTAGATTTCCAACAATAATTCATGCACTTTATGATATTAATGATTTTGATAAATATAATAGTGAATTGATCAGATTATTAAAATACCTAAACCATAATGAGGTTATCATACATCCTATATGTGAAACCCTTCCAGTAAATTCAGAAGCTATATATATACTTGCAGAAAACATTTATAAAACAAATCAATTGCTTAAAATGAACAGTATAACACTATATATTGAGAATAATAGTGTTATTAATAAAATAAATTACACACCAGATGATTTAAAATTAGTATTTGATAGAAACCCCGATGTCGAGCTTCTTCTTGATATTGCTCATATTGATGACTATAGTCACCTGCAGAAAATCATTGAAGTAAAATTTCCTAAGTGTTTACATATAGCAGATAAGCGTTTTAGTGTAGAACATGAGCATCTTTCAATAGGACAAGGTGAACTTGATTTCAAGCTAATTTTTCAAAAATATTTAAAAGGATATGATGGAAAAATTATATTTGAAGTAGTTGACGCGGATGAAGAGATTATCAAATCTAAAGATATAATACAAAGGATAATTGAAAACGACTAAATTTTTTAGTTTTTAATTTTTAATTAGTATGAATAATAAATATGACACACTGTTGTCATCTTAGATTTGATATTATTGATTAAAAAGTTATGGGGTGATATTTGTGGCAATATTTAAATTCTATCAAATATTTCTAAGTATAAAGGAAGAATTAGGGGAAGATATGGCAGTTAAGATATTTCCTGAATACTCCACACTTCCAGATAAATCGTCTGAAATGCCTGCAGATGAACAAGCGAAATTAGGGAAAATAGTTATGGACAGAATGGATGAATTGCTTGAAAAAGACACTATCGTTAAGATTAGGCGAAAACATACATGTAATTTAACAAAAAAACAGATTCAAGAGATTAATGAGTTGAAAGAAAAAAGTGGAAGTCTTGATGAATTTTGTGTAAAATACTCGAAGCTACTTTCACCAGGATATGTAAAGAAAGATGGAGATTTGCTAACTGTTTCATTTGGTTGGAACAAATGTGTATGTGGAATGTTTAGAAAATTAGATAAATATGAGCCTGTATCAAAAACATGGTGTGAATGCTGCAATGGTCATGTAATAAAAATGTATAGTCTTATTTGTGACAAAATTGTTGAAGCAGAAATTCAAGAAACAGTGGCAAGTGGAGGACAAGATTGTATTTTTAAAGTGATGCTGTGTCCTGCCAAGGATTGTATATAGATTCTTTGAGTTCTATATTGATGAAGTCGGCAAACTATGTAATCAAGAATTATTTATATAATACAAAATAAAGGGGAATAACAGATGAAGCATGAATGGAAAAAGAAAGAAAAGAATTTATATATGCCAAAACAAAATCCTGAACTTATAACGGTCCCGAAACAAAAATTTTTTATGATAAAAGGAAAAGGAAATCCAAATGATAAACAATTTTCAGAAAAGATAGGTGTTCTTTATTCATTAGCTTATGCTATTAGAATGATGCCAAAACAAGGATATGTTCCAGAAGGATATTTTGAATATACAGTATATCCGTTAGAAGGAATATGGGATTTAACAGAAGAAGGAAAGAAATTTGAAACATTAAATAAAGACGAGTTGATATATATTATCATGATTAGACAACCAGATTTTGTAACAAAAGAAGTAGTAGACAAAGCGTTCGAAAGTGTAAGGAAAAAGAAGCCACATCCATTACTAGATGATGTGACATTTGGTACAATCGAAGATGGCTTGTCTGTGCAAATGCTTCATGTAGGCTCATGTGATAATGAACCACAAAGTTTTGAAGTAATGGAAGAATTTCTAATAAATAATAATCTTGAAAGAGCTTCTTTACAGCATAGAGAAATATATCTTTCTGATGCAAGAAAAGTTGAACCAGCAAAATTAAAAACTATTCTGAGATATATGGTTAATCCAAGAATATGAGCATAATTTATGTTTAACATAAAATGAAAAATCTAAAGAAAATAAATATAAAAATCTTTGAGGAGGTAAAGTATGAGATCTTATATACTTATATACGAAGGCTTTGTTCAATTTGAAGTTATACTGGCAAGCTATTTTTTGAAAACTAAAGGAGAAATAATAACTGTTGGAGTAGATGAAAGTAGAGTTACCTCTGCAGAGGGATTTATTACTGTACCGCATATTACTATTGGAGAGGTAGATGTTAACGAAGTAGACATTTTTATTATTCCTGGTGGGGAACCGGGGAAGCTATTAGAAAACGTAGACTTGCATGAGTTACTTATTAAATTAAATAATCAAAATAAGGCTATTGGTGCTATATGTGCTGCACCTATTCATCTAGCAAAATCAACAGTTTTAAAAGGTAAAAAATATACAACTACACTACCAATAGAAGAGTTTAAAGAATTCCAAGGATGTACTTACTTAGATGAAAATGTTGTAGTTGATGATAATATAATAACTGCAAAAGCAAGTGGATATGTAGACTTTGCTATTGAAATAGGTAAGGTAATGGATATATATGAAAATGAAGAAGATTTAGAGGAGACAATTAGATACTTCAAATATTTTAATAAGATATAATATTGTTAAATTAAATGGGATCAACTGACAATTTAGATTACTTAGGTGTATTAGAATATCAATAGGAGGAGTTAGTATGAATGTTGATATTAAAGTTATTCCTAATTTGCGAACACTAATGATGCAAGGAATAGGCACTTTGGCTCTAGTGGGTGTATTTGTACTATTTTTTTATATTATTTTCATTCTTATTAAATTGCCTAAGAAAATAGTGACTTTAGAAAATAAAGTGAAAACCATAGACGAAACCATAAAAAGAATGGAAAATACTATAACTAAAAATAAAGAATGATATGTAGGAGCTAAGTCTTCAAAAAATCTGAAAGGAGAAGTATATGAATCAAATAGTAGAGTTCTTACTGGAAAATGCTTGTCCATCCATAAAGTATAGAGTAAAAAAGGAAGTTCTAAATGAAATAAGTTTATATGAAGAAGAATATCTACAAAATCAAATTTTAGAGGATAGGCTTGTTAAGGAATTTTTAGAAAAGCAAAATACTGATGGATGGATAGATGAAGACTTTCATAGTGAAAAAGGGGTTGAAACAGCCATCAGATTATTCTTTGAGAAAGGTGTTTTACACAACCAATCTTCAATTCTAAGAATGATTAATGAGTTAGAAAGAAGAGAAGAAATATTTGATAAAGGATGCCTGTCTAATGTCGGTAAAATATTAGATAAAAAAGGATTTGGGGGCTCACAATTAATTCGAGCTACCTCCCTTAGTTATGCTGGCTTAGAAAATAGGACATTTATTAAAAGCGAAATTGAATGTTCATTAGACAAGTTCAAGTTCGTACTTACTGTGGATAAAATAGAGGATATTGCAGAGCAGTATAAAAACAAATTAGTTTTTAAGGATAATGTGAAATGGCCGAGTATATATGACCTTAGACTTCTTGCTTTTACGAAAGAATGGAGAAATGATGAAAATTATAAAATTATTGTAGATTCAATAAGACAATTAGTAAGGCTATCACCAATTCCTGATATACTCGTTTTAGAGAGAAATCAGCTAGTTGCACCGGCTTCATTTTGTATGCATAATTTTAATCCGTGTATTGATACTTTTGAAGATAAAGACTGGATGATGTGGTTTCATAGAATGGAGTTATTATCAAGACTAGGAGTAGTAAATCATATTAAAGAACTAAAAGAGCAGGTTAATTTTCTTTCTAAGAATCTAAAAGAAAATAATGGGCTATTCAAAAAGAAAATGAATCATTATTATTTTACAAAATGGGGCACATATATTGGATTAGCATTAGAAAAAGATTGGAGATCACAAAACAGACGCATATGTGATTTGACGTTTAGAAGTTTATTAATATTATATTATTCAGAGCTTTAATATTATAATAATGTGAAGTAAAGGGAGGAAATAGAGTGGAAGCAAGAATCAGTTTGATTACAATTTGGACAGATGATGTAGTTAAAATGAAAAAATTTTATAATGAAGTTATAGGCTTTAAAATAATTAATGACCTTGGTGAATATATTGAATTTGAAAACGAAGGTGTTAGATTTGCCATTTGTATGAGAACGGTTATGTATGACTATAGTAAAGAATATAAAAAACAAAGTATTGGACAGTCTTTTGAACTGGCTTTTTCATGTGAAAGTCCAGAAGCCGTTGATACAACATATAAAGAAATAATATCAAAAGGTGGAATACCTATTCATGAACCGCAAGATATGCCTTGGGATCAAAGAACCGCACTATTTTCAGACCCTGATGGGAACATACATGAACTCTTTGCAGAATTAAAGTAATCTACAGTCTTTTAATATGATATGACTTCTACAAAATACTCATATAAACAGAATAAGGAGTTAAGAAATGAAATCAAATTACAAAATTAGCGCTGATATTATTGATAGTATTAGTCAAAGATATCGTGGGAAAGTCCCTGGCATTTCAATAATGGCCATAAAAAGTGGAAATATTGTATTTAGTAAACAGTTTGGTTTGGCTAATCTAGAATATGATATACCTATTACACTGAGTACAGTATTTAATCTAGCTTCTATTAGTAAACAATTTACTGCAATGGCAATTATGATGTTAGTTGAAAAAGGCATTTTAGGGTATGAAAAAATGTTAACTGATTATCTGTCTGAGCTATCTTATTGCCAAGGTGTGACAGTACGTCATCTTTTAAATAACACCTCAGGTATTGAAAACTATTATAGAATTATTGAAAGGATAGGTAAGTCAGTTGTTAATGTAACTAATAAAGATGTATATAGTCTATTAATTAATCAAAAAAGCTTGTTGTTTGAACCTGGCAGTAAATTTGATTATTCTAATTCCAATTGGGTATTACTTTCTTTGTTAATAGAGAATCTATCAGGACTATCATATTCACAATTTATTGAAGAAAATATATTTAATAGAATAGGAATGAAAGATGCTATGGTATTTGATGAAATGCAGCCAATAGTAAAGAATAGAGCTTATGGCTACAGAAAGGAAAATAATAACTACTATTGTGATTATGTAGAGGCATTAACAGTAGGAGACGGAGGAATCTTTGCAACTATTGAAGACCTTTACATATGGGATCAGGTGCTTTATACAGATAAGTTAGTAAGCAGAGAAAGCATAGCGTTAGCTTTTACCAATGGAACAGGAGAAGGAGAAGAAAAATATGGGTTTGGTTGGAGTATAGAAGATTATGAAACGGGAAATAAGAAGGTTTGGCATACTGGACTGGATGCAGGCTTTAGAAGTGTAATAACTCGTTATCTAGATAAAGAGTTTACTGTAATTATACTATCTAACTCATCTCAATGTACGTGGGATGAAAGAAAGAAAATAACTAACGAATTATATGAGATATTTAACAAAAAATGAGGTGTCAATATGAATATAAACATTACCAAAAGTAGCTTTGAAAAAATAAAAGAGAAGATGATAACTAGTATTAATAATCAAGTATCGTACTTTGATTCTTTTTTAGAAGATCACATTTTAAAATCTGAACATTACGAAATTCTTAACGGTTCAGAACAAATAGGATACTTTTCCATATTCGATAAAAGTTTATTAACTCAGTACTACTTAGATAAAAGCTTTAGATATTGTTCTCAAGAAATATTCGATAAAATTAGAAGATATGAAGAGATTCAGAGAGCATTTGTTTCAACAGCAGATGAATTTTTTCTGACACACATAATTGATTATTCACGTAAAATAGAACCTCAAGCTTACTTTTTTAAAGATATAAAAGCTGAAATTTCTGATGACAATATATTAAATAATTTTACTTGTAGGCTAGCAGTACAACAAGACATTAAGCTTATAAAAGATAAGACAGGAGATTTTTTTGATGATGTTGTTGAGCAAGTACAAAAAAAGCAAATATATATTGGATATAAAGATGAAGAAATCATGTCTTTTGGGATAATTGAAAAAAGTCAGATATATAGAAATGTAGCAAGCATAGGAATGTATACAGTTTCAGAAAAAAGACAATGCGGCATAGGTAGGAATACACTAATTCGATTAAAAGAGATTTGCTATCAAGAGGGCATAATTCCTATCGCAGGCTGTTGGTATTACAATCATAACTCTAAAAAAACCTTACAAAGTGCGGGAATGATTCCTCAGTCAAGACTTCTTGTAGCAAAACTATAGAATACTAATAATTTATCATCAATTAGAATACCTAATCATGCGTAATATTTAGTTATAGTATAATTGAATTATTTAACGAAATAACATAATTTTATAATAAGAAGAAAAATAGAAAAAATATGTTTTTTAAGAAATTAAGAGGTGTAGTATTGTGAATATAATAGAGAACAATAGGATTAAAATTAGTGAGCCTATTAACATTGCTAAAAAACCAAAGAATTTGTTTGAGCAGAATAAAAGTCAAGAAGAATTTTGGGATGATGAATATATTTCGAAACAAATGCTTGATGCACATTTAAATCCTACATTAGATGCAGCAAGTAGAAAGCGAGAGACTATAGCGGAGACATGTAAATGGATTAGTTCAAAAATAGGTACAATAGATAATACTAAAATATTAGATTTAGGGTGTGGTCCAGGTCTATATGCATCTATTTTAGCTGACTTGGGTTTGGATTTGACAGGAATCGATTATTCAAAAAGGTCTATTGAATATGCAAAGGAAGAAGCAATTAGGAATAATCAATCAATAAGATACATTTATGAGGATTATTTAGATATGTATTATAAAGATGAATTTAATGCAGCATTAATGATATATTGTGATTTTGGTGTGCTATCAAATGAAAGTAGAGGAGTATTACTAAAAAAAGTACATGATGCTTTAAAAAAAGGCGGGTATTTTATTTTTGATGTATGGACAACAAACAACAAAGAATTGACTTCTATATATAAAGACTGGAAAATACATGATAAAGGCGGATTTTGGAGTGAAAATTCATATATTGAGCTAGTAGACAAAAATTACTATGAAGACGAAGAAATTTCTTTAAAGCAGCATATAATCATTGAAGATAGTGGAGACAGCAAGGTTTATAACTTATGGGAACAATGCTATACTACTGAAGATATAACTGCATTACTTGAACAATATGGTTTTGAAGTAATTAGTATATACAGTGATTTAACAGGAAAGCCATATGAAGCTACAACAGAAGTAATGGGATTGTTAGTTAGAAAAAGATAAGTTTTATCCAAATTATATCTTAAAACCACGAAGATAAGAGCCGAATCAATATAAATTATTGATTGAGGCTCTATTTTGTTGCTTAATTTCTTTACCTGAGATGCAAGGCTGATATTTTTTCACATTATACTTGACAGAGCATATTACAAATAATAATATATAGATATACGATACATAGATATAGGAGGTATAGGATTGAAAATCAGTAAGGAGCTTATTAAAGGAAGTACTACAATGTTAATTCTTAATTTACTAAGCACAAATGACATGTATGGATATCAAATGATTAAGGAATTAGAACAGCGATCAGATAATACGTTTACTCTTAAAGAAGGAACTCTTTATCCAATCTTACATACTTTAGAGAGTCAAGGAATGATTGAGGCGTATTGGGAGGATACTGAGTCAGCTCGAAAGCGAAAATATTACAGCATAACCAAAGATGGTCACAAGCTGTTAATTGAGAAGCAAAATGAGTGGCACACCTATAGCGAAGCTGTTAACAAGGTCATAAAAGGAGGTGCTTGCCATGAATAAGTATACTTCTGAATTTTTAGAAACGGTATGTAGCCAAATAAAATACAAAAAGATTCATCAGGATATTTCAAGAGAATTGAGAGAACATATAGATGAAATTACAGGTGAATACATAGATAGCGGAATGACAGAGGATGATGCGATAAAAAAAGCAGTGCAACGTATGGGAAATCCCATTGAAATTGGAAGAGAATTTCATAAAACTCATAGACCAAAACCAGAATGGTCAATTATTATGCTGATTGGCATGATGGTTTTAGTAGGTGCAGGTGTCTTATTTTCTATTGCAAGTGATAGTGCTTTTTCAACTCCGATTGAGCAATTTTTTAAGTCATATTTAATATACACCTTAATAGGAATTGGTGTTTGCATTATGTGCTATTTCTTTGACTATACAAAGATTGAAAAGTATTCGTTACATATTTTTGTGATTACTCTTGCTTTCTTATTTGTGTCTCGACAATGGTCACCAAGCTATGTTAACGGTCTTCCGCAATTCGTGATCGGTCCATTTAGATTTACATCCATATCCATAGTATTGCCCTTTTTCCTTATATCATTTTCAGGTCTTTTAAACAAATGGGTAACTGGTGATATAAAAGATATGTTAAAACTACTTGCTTTGGCAGCAGCAGCCGTATTTATGTGCCTAACTCGACCATCTTTTGCAAATGCCATGCTACTTGGATGTGGTTTTTTAGTTATGCTTACAATATCTATCATGAGCAAAGACTTTAAAGGGAAAAGAAATAACTTTCTATTATGGATATACGGTGGTGTTATAGGGGGGATTTTTTTAAACCTATTCTTGATGATAATGACAGGTGGTTATCATTTATGCAGAATAAAAGCTTTTTTTAACCCTGAGAGTGATCCTACGTCAAGTGGATATGTATATATCACTGTACAAAAAATATTATCTGGGGCAAAACTATTTGGAAGAGGAGATGGCCTATATTTTAACTATAAAGGTATAGATGATGCTTTTGTGCTTCCAATGGCGAATTCAGAGTTTATTTTTACCTATATTGTTTCTGTATTTGGTTGGATTGCTGGAATAATAGTAGTTTTCATTGCTACATTAACAATTATACGAATGTTTCTTGCAACTGGAAGAATTCATTCATCATATGGGAAATATGCTGCAAGCTCAATTGTAACAGTATTTGCACTACAAATAATTGCAAATATACTAATGAACATTGGATTATTCCCTATATTAGGAATTACTTTGCCTCTTATTTCCTATGGAGGAACCAACTTTGTTACTAATATGGCTCTAATCGGATTATTGCTCGGAATATATCGCAGGAAAGATTTAGTTTTGATTAATAGCAATATTAGAGAATAAGTAGTGAGTTTGAATTCTATATTCAGCGAATGTTCAGGAGGAAAAAATATATGGATTTTTTTGGTGCAAAATGTTTTAATAATAGTAAGAAGAAAAGAGGAGGAAAGAGAAAAGTTATAGTTTTAGTACTATTGATTTTGGTGGTTGGTGGTTTGATATATGAGAAGATTGGCGAGTTTATGGACAGCAATAGGTTCCAACCAGTAGGGAGATTAATTGAGATAAATGGACATAAGATGCACATATATGGAGAAGGGATAGCAGATAACACACCGACAGTTGTTTTCACTTCAGGATGGAAAACACCAAGTCCATATGTTGACTATTATCCATTGCAGAAAGAAATATCAAAATACACTAGAGCTATAGTATATGAAAGGCCAGGATATGGATGGAGTGAGGTAGCTAGTGGAGAAAGAGATATTGATACAATTACAAGAGAATTACATGAATTGTTTAATAAAGCTGGAGAGAAGGGCCCTTATATTCTTGTCGGACATTCTTTCGGAGCAAATGAAGTTTTGAGGTTCGCACAATTATATAGTGATGAAGTTGCTGGAGTAATGCTTATCGATGGATCAAATCCTGATTATACTGTAACTCAAAAAAGGCCATCAAAATACTTTTTGAAGTATGGAACTGTTAAAAGTACTATGTTTAATAACATAATTAACGCATTAAACAATCTAGGGATAACAAGAATTCTCTTTAAAACTACAGGTATATATTCTTCAAAACTGACAAGCTATAAAAATGATCTTTCTTTAGCTCCAAACGAATTAAAAGAGCTTGACGAGGCTATGATTATAAAAACTCTTAACAACAAAAATCATCTTCAAGAGTTAAGGATGGATGCATCGAAGCTAGTTGAGAGTAAGGATATAGGAGATATTTCTCTAAAGGTTATTACTTCTTCTTACTATAATGATTCAAAATTTACAAGAAATATTCAAAAGGGATTATTAAGATGGTCTACAAAAAGCGAGCAGATTATTGTAGATGATTCACAGCATTATGTTCATTGGTTTAAGCCCGAAGTTATTAATGCAGAGATTATAGAAATGATTCATGGAGAATAGAGGCATCATTACTACAGAGAATAAAAAAATAATATCAGGATATGACAGAAATTATTGTAAATAACTAATCTGTTAGCGAAAAAAATAATTATTATAAGAAACGGGGGATAATTTTATGAAAAAGAAGCAAATAATTTTATTTTTTATGCTTATTTTTTTGGCCTCAAATACTTCAGCATGCTCTAAAAAAGCCGATAATTCGATAAACAATACTGAGACTGATGGATATTTTGAAATTAGTAAAGACTTATATATAGAAAAAATACAGGATGGAGTATATGTAATTGAACATAAGTTTCCATGGCCTGCAAATTCACTATTAATCGAAATGGATGATTCAAGTTTAGTTTTAGTAGATACTCCATATACACCTGATGCTACAAAACAATTATTAGAATGGTCAAAAAACACTATTGGTGATCGTGAAATAATCGCAATAAATACAGGGTTTCATTTCGATAATTTGGGGGGAAATAGAAGTTTAATTGATAACAATATATCAGTTTATGGTTCAGATTCAACTGTGTCTCTAATTCAAGAAAGAGGAGAGAATGCAAGAAGTCTATTTCTTCAATGGCTTAAGGGCACTGAAGATAAAAGATATTATAAGGTTTATCAAGATCTAGAATATGTAAAGCCTACAAATGTATTTGAATTACAATCTGAAAAGAAAATAAAAATTGGGAAAGAAGATATATATATTTACTATCCTGGAGAATCGCATTCTCCTGATAACATTGTAGTCTATTTTCCAAATAAGAAAATATTATTTGGAGGATGTATGATAAAAAGCTTGGACTCAGAAGATTTAGGAAATACTGAAGATGCCAACTTAAAGGAATGGCCAAATTCAGTTAAAAAGGTAATTAATAGATTCGAAAATACTGAAATAGTTATACCTGGACATGGGAAATGGGGTAAGACTAATTTGATGAACCATACATTAGATTTATTTACGCAAAAATAGTAATGATATTTTGATGTAATTAAAATATATATTTTACTATAAGTCGTACTATGATATTCGACAGTTAAAAATACTTAGGTAAAACACGAAACAATATATTATGCCACAAGCCATTATTATATATGTCTTGTGGTTTTGTTTTTTCTAAATATACAAAATATAAAAAGGAGATTGTGTAGAAAAATAGAATAATATTATTGTAAATCCAAGAAAAAATTAACTGTTTTAATATCTGGAAAAAACAACTATTAGAACTGTGAAATTTATCAGTATCTATAATACTGACAGAAGAATTCTTTATATAGAAAAGGAGTAATATTTATGGTCAATACTAATTCACTTAAATTCAAAAGAGCAACAAAAGAATATCGTGAGTACTGTCGAGACAAGAATGCTTTTCAAAGTAATAATTTTTATATTGCTGTTGATAATGAAGATAATGTTTTAGCTACAGGTGAGCTGTTTATTAATTCCCTTGAAAGTGCTGATTTATATACCTATATGAATAAAGAATATATGCATGAAGATGAGACTATTATAGCATTTGTTGATGAAATCTTGTATTGGAACCCTTTCCTTAAGACGATTTCATGTACATACGGAGAAATTTATAATGATAATCCTGTTAAAGTAAAGAAAATCTCTATTGAAAGCATTCGTCCTTCTCAATTATCTATTAGTGAAGAAAAGCTATCAAATGTTTCAAGCTGGTTAAAATCAGAAGATCAAGTTGTTATCCCTGTAATCAATTCAAACGATAAATATGTGGCAACAGATGGGCATACTCGATTAGTACAAGCAGTTATTAATGGTTATAAAGAAGTATATATTTATATGGATAATGATGCTAACCCAGATACTTATAACTCATTTATTAATTGGTGTGAAGCTGAGAACATTATGAAAGTGAGTGATCTAACTAGCCGTATATTAAGTGATGAAGAGCATAAAGTCAAATGGGTAGGTAGATGTGAAGATTACTTTAGGAGTTTGAGATGAGTCACTAAATATAATGTAAATTAACTAAATGTAGCAAAAAATTTAATCAGTAAGATTAGTGTTAATAGATAAATTTTATTAATTATAAAGAACGGAGGTAAAGAAATGCTGATAGCTCATGCTCCAGCAGGATATGTAGTGTTAAGACTATTTAATAAAATTAAGAAAGAAAACATTTCTTATTTTAAATATGGTATTTTATTTAGCATATGGCCAGACTTTGATTTACTATATTTCTATCTGATAGATAATAAAAGCAGTTTACATCATTTTTATTTTCCACACATTCCACTATTTGCTTTTATATGTTGCTTTTTAGTTATAGTGCTGAAAAAGCTTAAAGTGGATAAAAGAGCTATAAATATTTACTATTTGTTTTTAATCAATTGGTTTATACATTTAGCATTAGATACTGTAACCGGTGGAATCAATTGGTTATATCCGATTAATAATAAATTATTTGTATTTATTAAAATACCTGCAAATTATCAGCACTGGATCATATCTTTTGTACTTCATTGGTCATTTTTATTTGAAATAAGTATTGTTATATGGGCAGTAATATTATTTCTAAAAAGAAAAAATTTACGACATATTAAAAGAGAGGGCGATTTTATTGGAAATAAGGGAAATAGAAGCAAAGTCAGCCTTAAATGAATTAAAGAGACGTGGCTTACCATATAAATATGATTTAAATATTTATAGAGGATGTAGTAATGGGTGTAAATACTGTTATGCAGAAAGCAGCCATAAATATTTAGGTTCAGATAGCTTTCAAAGTGAAATATTTGTTAAAACCAATATAGCTGACGAGCTAGAAAAAACATTATCATCACCTAACTGGAATAAAGATATTATAAATATTGGAGGAGTGTGTGATAGCTATCAAGGTGTAGAAAAAAAATATAAGATAATGCGTGACATATTGAAGATAATGATAAAATATAAGAATCCTATTATTATTAGTACGAAATCAGACTTGATTTTAAGAGATTTAGATTTAATAGATGAGTTAGCAAGCTACACTTATGTAAATGTTGCTTTAAGTATTACTTCTATAAATAATGATATTTCAAAAAAAGTAGAGCCTGGGGCTAGCTTACCTATTGATAGACTGAAGGCATTGAGTGAAGTAGGGACTACAAAAGCACATACTGGTTTTCATTTAATGCCTATACTTCCTTTTTTATGTGATGATGAACATTCATTGGAATCTATGGTGAAGTGGGCATCAGAAGCAAAGGTAGACTACATGTTGACTGGTATGCTATATCTAACATGTGGAATAAAAAAGAGGTATTTATCATTTATTAATGAACACTATTCAGAATACTATGATCGTTATTGCAAGCTTTATCCAAAAGGTGGAGCAGATAAAATCTATAAAAGTAGAATTCATCAATTCCTTTCAAAAATGAGGCAGAAATATAATGTTAACAATCAGTATTCTAAGTTTCTTCCACGATAGTAGAATACTTTAAAATTATGAAAGCAACGTATTTTATTAATTTTTTACCCAAGGTGTCAAAAGCCTTATAATTTGTATGGTTTGCTCTTATTAAATAGGAAAGAAGGTGTCCTATGTTTAATTATAAAAAAACGGCAGAAAAGATATTAACATATTCACCTAGTAGTGTGTGTAAATATAAAATATTAACTGAAATTTTAAATATGGACACAAATTCAAAAGAAATAAAGAAACTGCGACAGCAGGTTAATGAAAGTAAATGGGTAAAGGATATTGTTAATGAACAAAGAAGTGATGGAAGCTGGGGAAGATTTCATTCACAGAACTCAAAAATAAAACAAAAATATAGTACTACAGAAAAGTCTGTTAATTATTTAAATTATCTTGGATTAAAAAGAGGAGATAATTCAGTAGATAGAGTATGTAATTATATGGAGAGTCTTTTAAATGATTTATCTCTATGGCCTGATTCGTGGGAAGATAACAAATGGTATAAACCAGGAGCACCCTTGTTTGCATCATCAAAGCTATCAGTTTTTGGTTCAAGTGATAAACGTTATAAAGAAATTTGTGAAAAATGGATTCATATATTATCAGAGAGTTTTTCAGACGGGAAATACAGCGAATCTAAAGCAAATTCTATAGGAGAAAAGCTGCTAGGTGTTGACATTCATGATAGATATATTGGACTTAACTCTACTTATAATCTAACTCTTTACTCAAACAATACACATAAAATTCCTAAAGAAATACAGAGGTATTATCTGCACTGGTTACATACTAATCCAAAGAATATTTGTTATAAGATCAGTACACCATCAAAGAAACCAAATCAAATTGACAATGTTGGCGAATTATCAGATTGGATTATTGTCATGAAATTATTATCTAATTTTGACGGTTTCTATGATGAATTTAGAGATGAATTGCAATGGTTAATAAACTCTAGCGATGATAAAGGACTATGGGATTTAGATAAAGCATTGTCAAAATATAAGCTAAGTGACAA
The DNA here is from genome assembly GCF_050433385.1 of Brassicibacter mesophilus. Taxonomy (NCBI): domain Bacteria; kingdom Bacillati; phylum Bacillota; class Tissierellia; order Tissierellales; family Thermohalobacteraceae; genus Brassicibacter; species Brassicibacter mesophilus. The sequence continues at coordinate 67,752 of NZ_JBNPXI010000016.1, read as the reverse complement.
TTGGAGAAGTAGTATTAACAGAAAGATAGATCAAACTATTTATGTGTTAAGTATTTTTAGGAATTATTAACTTAGAGATAAAAAAAGATGATTAATATAATAATGAATTGAAAAGTAATATTAAAAAGGAGCACATATATGAAAGAAAGAAATAATGTACAAGCATTTGTTTTTTCAACTAATCCATCCTTTAAGGTTCTTATTTTAAAGCGGACACCAGAAAGAAGCGGTTACTATCAACCTGTCTGTGGCGGGATTGAAATTGGTGAAGATCCAAGAGAAGCAGTAGTAAGAGAGATATTTGAGGAAACAGGTATAACCGATATAAAGAATATTATAGATTTAGACTATACATTTACATATAAAGAAGTTAAACACGGCGAATTAATGAATATGACAGATATTTGCTTTGCTGTTGAAGTTTGCAATGTTTCAAAAATAAAGCTGTCTGATGAGCATGAGGAATATAAATGGTATTCATATATTGAAGCAAAAGAATGCTTAAAATGGGAGCATAGCTTAATCGCATTGGAGAAACTGATAAACATTGTGTAAATTAGCCGTTGTTCTCTTAAAACTTTATAGTTCTTAATTAGCGCTCGATTGTAAATTGTATTTCAAAAAGTATTTAGATATATTATGATGAAGGAGAAATGACTATGATTTATTATGAAGATAATGAGATTATAATAAGAGATATCATTGACGAAGATGTTGTAAATTTATTTATGTGGCAATTAGACAAGGAAATTAATAAGCATGATCCTAGACCAATACCTAATAGTAGCAAAGCCTTAGTAGAAGAATGCATTAACTATTGTAAAAAATTTGATACTGAAATAGTAAATAAAAATGTTGATGATAGGAAATACAGGTACTTTATTATTAGTAATCATAAAAATCAACCCATAGGATTTGTAAATTTCTTTAGTATAAACAAGGTAAAAAAACAAGGTGAAATGGGTGTAATTATAGGGGATAAAAGATATTGGAATAAAGGAATTGGTTACAAATCTGTAAATATAGTGACTGACTACATATTTAGTAATATGAACATAGATAGAATATACATAGAAACTGGCGAAAATAATATACCGGCATTAAGACTATTTGAAAAGCTTGGTTTTAAAAAATGTGACGAATATACTGAAGATGAAGGATTTAAGTTTATTGTTATGGAGAAAAGAAAGGATTACTGATATTTAATCAAAAGCATTGTTTTCACAGAATATGACGGCAAAGTGAAATTAGCACTAGGAGTAGATAATATTATAACAGAGAATAATTTGTTGTGAGCTTGTGTATAAAGGTTTAATAGTTTCTATAAAATTGGAGTGAATAAAAGTTGAAAAAAGGAAAATTAACAAAAGTAGTTACTATATTTACTATCATAACTGCGATTATAACACTTAGTAGTGCAGTATTTAGTCTTTTAATACCTTTGTATCTATCTTATAAACTACAAAAAGATTTGAGTGGAGCAAGTTCTATAGGGATTATAGGAGGTACAGATGGACCAACAGCTATTTTTTTGGCAAGCCAACCATCTTCACACCTGATTACATTCATATTTGCATTGCTTACAATAGGAGGAGTTGTATATCTAATTTATTCTAAAAAGGCAATGAAATAGTTTTAGTTACTTTAAATAAAAAATCGTGGAATTAATTAGGAGAGTTGAAAAATATGATAAAGAATAATTATTATGACGGTAAATTAAGTATTAATGCAAGAAAGCAATCAATTAAATCTGATATTATATTTACTTATTTATGCAAGGAAAAAGAGAAAAGTAGATTACATTTTTATATTCATAAAGATCTGATTATTCATAATATTACTTGTGGTGGTCTAGATAAGTATGAAGTCGAAGAAGATATAGCAAACTGGAGCCCTTTTATTTCTGAATCTAAAAAAATTACAATTCACTTTAAAGAACCATTGTTAAAAGGAGAAAAAGTTGACATTTCATTTAATTATAGTGGACAAATAAGAAAGATAGAAGGTTCTGGAGTTAACAGGATTACGGAAAAATGGGTAGAGCTTGGTATATATGCGCCATGGTTTCCTTTGCTTGAAAGCTTTGATAAAGCTTGGTTTAAGGTTAAGGTTTCATTTGAAGAAGGAAAATATGTTGTTGTAGGAAGTAATAATATAAAAGAAGTTGAAGATGGCTGGTTAATAGATCAGAAAGTACCTTTTATTGATTGCTCTTTTCTTGCCTCAGAATATTTTGTTGATAATCAGTATGGTAGCCAAGTGAGCCAAATTGATTGTAAAGTTTATTACATTGACGAAAAACATAAGTCAATAGCTAAAACGTTAAGTGATCAATCTCTTTGGATATTGGATAGTTTCATTAATATGTTTGGAGATATAAACCATCAAGATTATTCAATAGTCATTGTACCTAGAGAAGATGGTGGAGGCTATAATAGACCAGGGTTGGTTGTTCTTCCTGACTTAAGTGAAGATCAGTCAGTTACTCATTATAAATATTTATCAGGAGATATTGGAAACTTTAAATACCTTGCTCATGAAATAGCACATCTTTGGTGGTCAAAGGCTGATATGACTTCATGGGAGGATTGGTTGAATGAATCTTTTGCAGAATATTCCTGCTTAATTACTATAAGAAATTATTATGGTGAAAAAGAATTTAAAGACATAATTGAGAAATACATAGAAGGCTCAAAAACGCTACCGCCAATAAAGGGAATAGATAGAGGCCACGAGAGTGCATTCGACGTACTGTATATAAAAGGGCCAGTCTTATTGTATGAACTAGAGAGAGAAATTGGAAAAGAAGTGTTTGAAAAATTATTAAATGAAATCCATACTAATAAAATCAGTAATACTGAAAAATTGATAGATAAGCTTTCAGAATTAACTCATAGAGAAACTGTAGAAAACTTTATCAAAAAATTAAATAGTTAAAATGTTTATAGACAGCTCACAAAATATTTTAAATGGCAAAGGCTGATTAGCAAATGTAAATACCTGAGAAAGAGAGGCACAAAAAATGTATAATCTTATAAATGCTTATCCTCTTTATAATTTTTTAAAGTATTGTAACTCCACATCATGTGAGAAAACAATACTTGATTGTGGAGCAGGAGGGATAAACCCACCTTTATCTCTTTTTTATGAATTCGGATATAAAACTTATGGAATTGAAAAATGTGATGATCAATTAAAGAAGGCTAATGAATTCTGCAAAATGCATAATATGAACTTAAACATTATAAAAGGTGATATGACAAACATTCCTTTTGAAAAAGATTTTTTCAGCTTTCTTTTTTCTTATAATACATCTGTTCATATGAAGAAAGAAGATTTTTTATTAGCGTTACATGAATTTTCAAGAGTACTGAAATGTGACGGATTATGCTATGTTAATTTTTTAACTGAAGAATGTGATTCTTATGGGAAAGGGTTAGAAATCAATTCAGGAGAATTTGTTCAAAGTGAAGAGGGAGAAGAAGTACTATATAGCCATTATAAAGAGGAAGAAATAATAAGATATCTAGATAATTTTGAAATATTATATAGAGAAAAGCGAATAATTACAAGAAATATAGATGGTAAAAAATATACATCTGGTTATTTGGATTATATATTGAAAAAGTGATAGAACTTAAATGAATTATAATTTGTTGATGTAGGGACTTGCTAGACTGATGCAATTTAGCAAAATAAGTCAAGAATTAGCTTCCTAAATGTAGTATCTTTTTTGTAGGAGGTAAGAGCATGGAAAATTGGGAAAAAATTAATGCGGTTCAATGTATGCAGGACTATATAGAGGAGAATATAACTAAACCTATTACTTTAAATATGCTTGCACGAGCTGCTGGTTATTCTCCATGGCATTCTGCAAGGATTTTTAAAGAGTTAATAGGGAAAACTCCATTCGAATATATCAGAATACTTAGACTTTCTCGGGCGGCAATTAAGCTTAGAGACGAGAATACAAAGATTATTGATGTTGCTTTTGATTTTATGTTTAATTCACATGAGGGCTTTACAAGAGCATTTTCTAAGCAATTTGGTATGGCTCCTTGTTACTATAGTAAAAATACACCACCGATAAAACTTTTTATGCCCAATCGTATCCGTGATTATTACCTTACTTTACAAAGAGGAGAGAATAATATGTGTAAGAAGTCTAATGTTAGTACTGTGTTTGTCCAAGTCGTTGATCGACCTGCAAGAAAGTTAATATTAAAGAGAGGTGTTAAAGCAGCACACTATTTTGAATATTGCGAGGAAGTAGGATGTGATGTATGGGGCGTACTTTGCAGTATAAAAGAAGCTATGTATGAACCAATTGGAATGTGGCTACCAGAAAATTTGCGAGAAGCTAGCACGTCAGTTTATGCTCAAGGGGTAGAAGTATTTGCTGATTATGCAGGAAAAGTACCAGAAGGATTTGACATAATTGACCTGCCTCCATGTAAGATGATGGTATTTCAGGGGCAACCCTATGATGATGACGGGAAGTTCGAGGAAGCAATTGGGGAACTATGGGAGGTAATGAATAATTACAATCCTGAGATATATGGTTTTGCATGGGCAGATGAAGATGGCCCAAGATTTCAACTTGCTCCAATGGGTTATAGAGGCTATATAGAAGCAAGACCAGTTAGGCAACTAAACAAAAAATAACACGTGACAGTCCACAAAAAAAGCTGTGGACTGTTTCAAACTGTAAAAAATACTATATAAAATCACTTATATAATTATAGTATACATAAGAAATGTATGAGAAGGAGAAATTGTTATGGAATACAGAATAGCTAGAATTGAAGATTGTTATGAGTTATCAAGAATGAGATGGGATTTTAAGACTGAAGGTAAAGATATTTCTGCTTTTATGAGCAAAGATATATTCTTAAAAGAATGCTGTGAATTCTTAAAAAGAGGGCTAATAGAAGAAAACTGGACTCATTGGACAGCAATAGATAAAGATACGATTATATCTCATATTTCTATTCAACATATTAAGAAAATCCCAAAACCTAATCGGATTACTGATGAATATGGATATATTACAAATGTTTATACAAAGCCAGAATATAGAGGAAAGGGAATTGGGTCAGAGCTTATGGATAAGGTGAAAGCTTGGGCAGCAGAAAAAGATCTAGAAATATTAATAGTATGGCCAAGTTCTCAAGCTGTTAAGTTTTATGAGAGAAAAGGATTCAAAGCGGATAATGAAATAATGGAATTATTCATAAGATCTGATGAATAGTAAAAGGTACAAAGTTTAGCTAGAGGTTTATCAAATAAAAAGGGGGATACAATATGGCAAAACTAGTGAAGCTACAAATTAAACAAATGCCTGATATGTGTATTATTGGGAAATTAGTACATCCGAGTATTGATATGAAGGAAAATCCTATTCCAGCATTTTGGGATAAGTGTTTCAGCGATGGTACATTTACTAGATTAGAAGAGCTATATCAATATCATATTGATAGTGCATATGCAGGATGGATGAGTGATTGGGACAAAGAGGACGGTAAATTTACGTATATGTGCGGGATGCTGATGAAGCCAGAGACTCCTTTACCAGAGGGATATGTTTGTCGAAAGATACCTTCTGCTACAGTAGCTATTGGTTGGATTCAGGGACCAGAAAAAGAAGTATATTCAGTGGCACATGAATTCACACAAAAATCACTAGAAGAACAAGGATACATAGTAGATATCAATGCCCTTTGGTGCATGGAGCTATATGTTTGTCCTCGCTTTACAAAGCCAATGGAAAATGGAGACATCATACTAGACTACTATATACCATGCAAAAAGAAATAAATCATCTTAAGGGGGAAGCGTAATGGGAAAGGTTAGATTCATGGAGGAATTATCAATGAATGCATGGCCGTCACTACAGACAAAGCTTCTTGATGGCTGGGTACTTAGGTTTTCTAATGGATATACAAAAAGAGCAAATTCTATAAATCCTATATATCATTCGAAAGAAGATATAAATAATAAGGTTGATCATTGTGAACAGATTTATAGAAATAAAAATATGAGAGTAGTATTTAAAATGACTAATGAAGCTTTTCCAGAAAGCTTAGATTGTATTTTACAGGAAAAAGGATATGAAATAATAGATAATACAAGCGTTCAGACATTAGATTTGTCTAGATTTACAGGAGTTAACCTAAGCAATATAATAGTAGAAGAAGATTTCAGTGAAGAATGGCTAACAAACTACTGTTTAACAAACTCAGTAAATGAAAGGAATAAAGAAACACTGAGAGATATGCTTAGAAGTATTGGGACGAATAAATATTTTGCTTCTTTGAGGGTTGATGGAAAAATTGTAGCCTATGGATTAGGAGTTTTAGAAAGAGAGCATATGGGATTGTTTGATATAGTAGTAGATAAAGAATATAGAGGGCGTGGTTATGGTGAACAGATGATGAGAGGGTTGATTAAAATTGGCAAAAACAATGGCGCTAAAATAGCTTATTTACAGGTCATGTTGAATAACAGTCCAGCCTTGAAGCTTTATTCGAAAATAGGTTTCAAGGAAATTTATCAATATTGGTATAGGGTTAAAGAATAAGCAATAAATTTCAAAATACTATTTTGATAAAGGTGAAAAAAGGGGATATTTATGAAAGTGATAACTTTACTAGAAAATAGAACTATTTCGAAAGAATATAAATGTAAGCATGGCTTATCATTGTATATAGAAACATCTAATCATAAGATATTATTCGATACTGGAACAGATGAATCATTCGCGTATAATGCCAGTAAGCTAGGTGTAAATTTGGAGGATATAGATATAGTAGTTATATCTCATGGGCACTATGATCACGGTGGTGGACTACAGACATTTTTAAAACTTAATAGTAAAGCAAAGATTTACGTTGGAATTGGTGCGTTTGATAAGCATCTGATAAAATTGCTTGGTGTTATTAAGTATAATATAGGACTGAAAAAAGAGTTAACTAGTAATAATAGATTTGTCTTTGTAGATGGAATGGTAAGAGTAGATAATGAGCTGACTTTATTTGGCAATGTTAAAGGTGAAAATCTGATACCTAAAGGTAATGATAGATTATTAAAAGAATACAGTGATGGTTCGGTAAAAAAAGACGATTTTCAGCATGAGGTAAACTTATTAATTAATGAAAACGATAGATACAGTTTATTTTGTGGATGTGCTCATAAAGGTATTATTAATATAATTGAGAGAACAAAAGAAATTATTGATAAAGATTTGAACACAGTTATTGGTGGATTTCATTTAATGGGAATGAAAGTTAAACATTCGAATTCCAAAGATTTTCTAGATAGTCTTTCAAATATTCTTAGTAACAATAACATAGACAATTATTATACATGTCATTGCACTGGTGAACAATCTTATAAATATTTAAGTCAAAAAATGAGCAATTTAAATGAATTAAAAACAGGAATGGTTATTGAAGTATAGTAAGAAGATAAAGATGTATGCAAAAAAGGCCGAAGTTAAAAAAATATTGGGAGCTGAATATTATGGACGTAGTACTAAAACAAAGAACGAAGGATCACGTTGTGATTTTCTGGGAGAAAACTAAAGATGAAGAGATACAAAAATTATTTCCTTTCAGTACTGAATCCTTAGAGGAAGCATTGAAATTATATGAAGAGTCTCTTGAAAAAGGAGCATTAAGTTATGGAAAAGTTATCTACTACAAAGGAAAATATGTTGGAGATATATGGTGTTATGGTATAGATGAAGCTGATGAGAAAATGGCAATGTTAAGCATTGTTATCTTTGAAAAGGAACTATGGGGGAAAGGTATAGCCACGAGAGCTATTAAAGACTTTATTAGCGAAGTTTTTAATAAGTATAAGATAGAAAAGATTGGAGCTTTTACATATATATTTAACAATAGATCAATAGGTCTATTAGAAAAGGCTGGATTTGCTAAGATTGAAACATTTGTAGAAAATGGAATTGAATCAATATATCTTGAAACAAGTAGATAAGCCTTAATCAGATTTCAAGATGCTTTAAGAAGACTATGAGTTCAGTAGAGCTTTATATTAGGATAGACTTGGATGATATATAGACAGATATTGCAAATTTGGATATATAATGAGTATAACACTACTTTATCTTAAAGGATGAATGGATATGAAAAACAAAAAAATATTTATTTTAGCTTTGTTAATAGCTATTATGTTGACAGCATGTTCAAATAAGTTAAAGGAAGAAAACATAAAAGAAGAAAACATAAAAGAAGAAAAGGTACCGAGTGAAACTATAGATGATTCTTATGAAAGATTTTTCGAAGGTTATGATGGTTGCTTTATTATGTATGATGAAATATCTAAAAACTATCTAGTTTATAATAAAGAACAAGTTAATGAACGGATATCTCCTTGCTCAACATTTAAAATTGTAAATTCACTTATTGGACTTGAATCTGGAGTGATTGAAGGCAAGGAACACAGATATTATTGGGATGGTAAAAAATATCCAATTGAATCATGGAATCAGGATCATACATTGGAAAGCGCAATAGCCAACTCGGTTGTGTGGTATTATCAGAAACTAGCATCTGGAGTAGGTGTAGAACGAATGGAAAAATATTTAGATATGCTAGACTATGGTAATAAAGACATATCAGGTGGAATAACAGAATTTTGGCTAACTTCATCGCTGAAAGTTAGTGCACGAGAACAAGTAGATCTACTATATAGTTTATACAATGATAATTTGCCATTTAGCGAAGGTAATATGTCAACAGTAAGGGATATAATTAAATTAGAATCAAATGATAACTATATACTATCTGGAAAGACAGGAACGTCAGGTTATTCTAAGATTGGTTGGTTTATTGGAACCATACAACATGATGGAAAGAGAGTTTACTTTGCAACAAATATTCTAGGAGATGAAAAGGCAACAGGTTTAAAAGCTAAAGAGATTACTTTAGAGATATTAAAGGACTTAGAATTGTATTAAAAAAGGATGTGAAAATTTGAAAAGCAACAGAGTATTTTTTACTCATAGCTAATTGGGGACGAACGCCAATGTTAGTGAGAATGAAACTACACATACCAGTGGAAGGTGGGACCCACCCGCCTTACAGTGATTAATACAAAGTAAAATAAAATTAATCTAGGTTCGGATTTAAGGATGCAATATGCCTTAATGAAGCAGGAACTGGAAGTAATCGCTGACCCTAAAGGAACAGGCGGTGAATCTGTCAATTGTTCATTTAAGCCTAAATTAGAAAGAATAGAACGGAACCCATTTCTTGATTTAGAAAATAAATCAAGAGAGGGGAAGCTATTTTGAGTAGAAAAAAAGAAAATACAGGATTTGTTTGTGAAAATTGTGGACAGATTGTCCTTTCATTAAATAATGGCAGCTATAGAAATCATTGTCCATTTTGCTTGTATTCTAAACATGTAGATAATAAGCCAGGAGATAGACAGAGTATATGTAAGGGCTTAATGAAGCCAATAGGTATTAAAATCTCTTCGAAAAAAGGAATTCAGATAGTTCATGAATGCATAAAGTGTAGTATGCGTAAGATTAATAAAATAGCAGAACATGATGTTCAGGCAGATAATGTGGAAGAAATAATAAAGATGATGAAACCTTTAGATTCTATTGATTAAATAAAAAACATTTCTTTTCTCTATAAATAAGATAAATGAGCTTTTAGAGGAGAGAAAACTATAAAAGAGATATATGTATTAAGCAATACTAAAGGAGGGCTGGACTATGAATTGCAGAAAAATAGAGCTTAATAATAATGGTACTGATAAGAAATTAGAACTGCTTTTAGCTAAAATTGCAAAATGGCATAATCTTACACCAAAATTATGGAAGCCGAATTACATAATATCAAATACAGATATAGAGAAAACAGTGCAAAGAATCCAAAATACCAAAAACGAAGATTTATTTCTCACTATTGCAGAAGATGATCAAGGACAAGCACAGGGATTCATATGGGCATGTAGACAAGAAAAATCTCGAGATAGTGTAATGATTTTGTCGTTGTATACCACAGAAGAATATAGAAGGAGTGGGGTAGCAACAAGTCTAAAAATGTTATTAGAAGAATGGTGCCGACATAACGGAATTAAAACCATACAGACAACAGTACATTATAACAATCATAATATGATGGAATTGAATCAAAAACTTGGATATACACCAGGTATGGTATATATGTCTAAAACTATATAAGGCTTCAAATGGAAGGAGTTTTAGTTTTGCAAACTAAAGTTGATAGAATAAAAGAAATTGTGGAAAAAGAATTATCTTGCTCAGCCCATAAGCTAGATCATGTTATGAGAGTACATAATATGTGTATTTTTCTATCAAAGTATGAGGAAAATGTTGATTTAGATGTTTTAGTTCCAGCAGCATTGCTACATGATATCGCAAGAGTCATTGAGAGTAAGAACATGACTGGTGAAATTGATCATGCTATTTTAGGCTCCAAGATGGCTGAGGATATATTGAAAAACTTAAATTATGAGGATGAAAAAATTGAAAAAATTAAGCACTGCATTATTACACATAGATATAGAAGTGGAAACGAACCTAAGACAATAGAAGCTAAAATACTTTTTGATGCTGATAAATTAGATGTCATAGGTGCTATAGGTCTTGCTCGTACTTTTATGATTGCTGGACAGTTCGGTCAAAGCATATCAAAGAATAATATGATTAATGACTATCTGGCAACGAACACATGCGAAAATGGAAGGCTTAAAGATGTTTCAAGACATTCACCATTTATTGAATATGAGGTTAAATTTAAGAAGATTCCTGAAAAATTGTATACAAAAAAGGCTAAAGAAATTGGTAAAAATAGATTAAAATTTATGGATGATTTTTTTAAAAGATTAGAGCTAGAGACAGAAGGAGTTGAATAATTTAATTACGGAATGAGTCTATAAACTGGCATATAGCGGGACAGCTTAAGTAAACTAAATAAGGCATAAAACAGAGACTTCTATAAGATTCTATTTCAAATATAAATTGCTTAGTTTCAGATATATCTTGTTCAACGATATCACCAAATTTTATCGTAGGTATAGAGATTAAATATTGAGTAAATATTAAGTGCATAGAAAATAAAAGGTGGTAAGTAACATGGTATTATGCTTTGGGGACAGTATTACAGAGGGTAGACCAGGAGTTTCATATTTGAGATATGTTAAAAATAAGAAATGCTATAAAAATTTCGGATTAGGTGGAGATACTCTAATTGGTACTTCGAACCGCTTACGTAAGATTTTAAAAAATCCAAAATATGAAAATGACAGAACTATTGTGATAGGCATTGGAGCTAACGACCTGTTATTACCATTTTTAAAGGATTATTCAAAGTCTTGGAGCAAGGCAGTTAGTCGAATTATAAAAAGAGGAAGTATTCCTTGCAAAGATGAGAGACAATTCGAAGTTGAATATGAAGAGCTTCTACTAATGCTAAAATCTAATGCTAAAAATATAATAGTATTTGGGATTCCATATATAGAAACAACGGCTAGTGATTTGAATTATAAGGCTGAGATTTATAATAAAGTAATAGAAAATCTATGTAATCAAGCTCAAGTACCTTATATCGATATTAGAACGTGGCAAAAAGATATAAAACAGAAAGAAAAAAATACTGGTTCATACTTTTTTACTAAAGATCATTTAGATGTTGCATTTGATTCGTTACTGACAACTTATTTGCCTTTTACAGACTATGTAAGTAAAAAAAGAAATTTGGCAGTTACCATTGATGGTGTACATTTAAATACTATGTCTGCAAAAGGTTTGGCATATTTAATAGAGAATAAATTGCTAATTTATGAATCTAATTGATAGTAGTTTAAATAGCATTTTTTTATGCTTAAAATGTATACTTGTCAATAGGACAAGCTGAACTTCATATGATTTTAAATTTTCAAAATGTTTAAAAATATAATGAAGTTATTTAAAGGTCTTATTAAAGCTAAGTCGTTAAGGTAATAGAGACATATTTGTAATATAAACTTTCAAGCAATAATACATTGATAAGTAAAGGGGGTTTTAAAATTAACAAAATATCAGCTAATAAGAACAAAGATCAAAGTCCTTCAAAAAAGAAAGGAAAAATTAGAAAAATAGTTTCTATTGTAATAGTAAGCTTTCTAGTAGTATCAATTATTAGTTTGATGATCATACCTCATATTATAATGAAAGATAACATAAATCATCACGTTAACTTTAGTAAAGTTTACGAACCAGAAGGACTTGGATTAACTTCTGACAAGTTATCACTTAAAACATCTGATAATATGAATATAGCAGCATATGAAGTATATAAAGATCATCCAAAAGCTGTTGTAATATTTATCTCCGGGATACATAATCCATCGGTGACTGCATTTTATGGTCACTCAAAAATGTTAAAGAACAATGGCTATGCATCTATCCTTCTTGAAATGCGTGCACATGGTGAAAGTGAAGGAGATGAAATAGGTCTTGGGTATAAGGAATATCTTGACGTTCAAGCAGTAGTAGATTACATAAATAAAGAACCTAAATACAGAGATGTTCCCATAGTTGTATTTGGAGTATCTATGGGAGGGGCTACAGCAATAAATTCAATAGGGCAAACCCCAGAAATAGATGGACTAATTAGTTTATCAGCATATTCTTCGTGGGAGGATGTATTCTGTGATAACATGGTTAATATGGGAGCACCAGAAGCTTTAGTAGCAATACAAAAACCATTTGTTAAATTATATTCTACTATGAAGTATGGAGTAAGTAGTTTTAATATATTCCCTAAAAAGCAGATAAAAAATCTTGGTGCTAGACCAGCTCTAATAGTACATTCAAAGAATGATTCTCAAGTTCCATATCAAAACTTTGAGCGTATTAAAGAGAACTTACCTGATAATGCTGAGACATGGGTACGTGAAGGAAATTTTCATTTTATAATAGAATGGGATAATTTTAATACCCCAGAAAAAGATGAAGAATATAAAAATCGAATTATAGGATTTTTAGACAAGTATTTTGGAGGAGAGCCTAATTAAAAATATTTAATCGTGGAGGTGTATAAAACATGAACGGTTTTTTATTTGCAATCCCAATAATCCTTGTCAGATATGGTCTTTTAGCTATTATTAGTAAAGAAGCTTTAAAAAGGGCAGCTTATTTTCCACCTGTGCAAGGAGAAGAAAAAAAAGCTTATTGGATTTATCAAATTACAAATACGTTCATGTTCATATATTTAATTTTTATCAAAGTAAGATCCACCTCAGAACTATTTTTTATAGGGTTATTTATATATTTCATAGGATTAATTCTATATGTCTTCTCTATAATTAATTTTACTCAACCAAGAAAAAACGGAATAAACAACAATGGATTAT
>NZ_JBNPXI010000016.1:0-54261 GCF_050433385.1 Brassicibacter mesophilus | reverse complement strand
TTATATAAGATTTCCAGAAATCCTATGTATGTAGCATATTTCATATATTTTTTAGGTTGCTCACTATTGTCAGGTTCATTTGTACTGTTTATTTCATTGAAAAAACGGAATAAACAACAATGGATTATATAAGATTTCCAGAAATCCTATGTATGTAGCATATTTCATATATTTTTTAGGTTGCTCACTATTGTCAGGTTCATTTGTACTGTTTATTTCATTAATAATATTCCAGCTTGCAGTACATTGGATTATTTTATATGAGGAAAGATGGTGTATTAAAGAGTTTGGTAATGATTATAAGAGATATATGAAGAAAGTTAGACGATATATATAAAATCATTACTAACACTAATAGAGTTTGGTGATAGTCAGAATTAGACTAGGAGGATAAAAATGAGCGGTTTTGCTGTTATTAGTTTACTTTTTAATTTTATAATAGGTATTGCGTTATTAGTATACTATTTTTCAAACTTTAAAGAAGTAAATTCTTACATAAAATATGGTATATTTGTGTTAGGAGTATACATTGTTTTAACTGCTTTCGGTGGTGGAATTGATGTATCTTCAATACCCATGCTAATAATTCCCTATGTTAAACTTGCCATATATACATGCATAGGGATGCACCTATGTTCAAAGTTAGGCTTTAGAGATATGCCCTTATTGAGAAAAGTTTTTCGAGATAATACTACTGAAAAAATAAGCATAAAAAGTTATACACTTAGTACAATAGCTGTAATTATTGGCTCAGTAGGGTTTTCATATATACTATTTAAGCTTACAACGCCAAGTGCCTCGGAAGCAATCAAAAGATCTATTGATAATGGAGATGTTGTTACAGATTTAGGTGGTACATTATCAGTAGATATTATACTATTATTTATAGGTGTTGTTATAGCAGAGGAAATAATATTTCGTTTTGTAATACCTAACTATTTAGCAGTTCAGTTTAAGCTTGGTGAAAATAAATATTGGATTACAATAGTGGCATCTTCGATACTATGGGCCTTAGCACATGCAAATACATTAGATCCTGAATGGGTCAAGTTTGTTCAAATATTTCCTGTAGGATTAGCTCTAGGAGCTATCTATAAAAAATATGGTTTAGAAAGCTGCATAATAGCTCATTCAGGCTTTAATATTCTGATGATTTATGTTGCTGGTGGTTTGATAGCTTAGATATCGTAAAGGATAGGTGAATTCTTTGAAAATTGCTTTTTTAGATAGAGATGGAACAATAATAGAAGATTATGAAGATAGCTTATGGAGGCATGTATCTGAACCTGTTTTCATAGAAGGAGCCATAGACGCACTTAAAGCTATTATCGAGAAAGGATTTCAAATTATTATTATAACAAATCAATACATAATAAATGAAGAGATTATAACACTATCACAATATCAAGAGTTTACTATAAAATTTATTAACAAGCTAATAGAAAATAGAGTTGAAATACTAGATATATTTTATTGTCCACACACTAAAGAGGAGGGTTGTAACTGTATGAAGCCCAAAGATGGCATGATAAAAATGGCTTTAGAGAAATATGCAGATATCAACCTAGATGAAAGCTTTATTATTGGCGACTCTATGTGTGATATTCAATTAGGAAAAAGCTTAGGTATAAAAACCTTTGGCATTAAATTAAAGGATGAAGAAGAGAAAGTAGTTACAATTGATTCACTAAAATATATAGGTGAATATTTATAGTTCAGTAAAATAGTAAGTTTGAAAATACCTCCTAATTTGAAGTGCACCCCAAAAGTTTGGAACTGTCAACAAAAACTTGACAAAAAGTTAAGTAAATTTTATGAATTCATCTTCTCAAATTGCGTAGGGGAAAGATACCCAAGAGAGGAATTCATTCTTTTAGTGTTATAGTATAATTCAATATATTTAAATATTTCATGCTGAGCTTGTTCAGATGCTTCAAAGTTGGCATACTGAATAAGCTCTTTCTTTATTGTTCTATAAAATGATTCCATTAATGAGTTATCGTATGGATTACTTTTTCTACTAACACTTGACATAGCTCCGTGTGTGTAATAGCGTCCGAAAGTTACCGCCGGTAAACTGAGAGTTTTGACCCGTATGAACGATAAGTCCTTTATCGGGATGTTCACTCCCATAAGCCTGGCCTGCATGAATACATCAATTACAAGGCTGTTCTTCATTTTCCTGCCCATGGGCTATCCATATACTTTGCGTGAATAAGTATCTAGAAATACAGCTAAATACAAGCACACCTTTCTTAGTCGGCGCACATGTGATGTCGCCAACCCCAATTTTGTTCCTGCCATCAGTCTGAAATATTTGATTAAGTAAATTAGGTCTTTCTATTGAAGATGATTCCCGATTATATAAAATCTATAGAAAAAACTAAATGGAATATAAAATACTTAAGAAGTAAGATAAGACGGAAATGAATAAATGGATGATTTATTTTTAAAAAGTTATCTATGTTAAGTATTCTAATGAATTAATAGGATATACCAATTTATTATTTATAAATAAATTTAAGTTTTTGAATATAAAAAGAAATAATTAAATTTTTAACCTTGATATACAAACAAAAGTGGTGCATTAATACACCGCTTTTGTATATGGAGTGGCATTTGTGCACCGATTTTTGTTAATAATTTAATAAAAATGAAAGAAAAGGCCATTTTTAGAGGTTTAGATAATTGGCATGAAAATTGCTCATATAATAATTAGGTGCTAAATAATAAATATTTTGAAAGATCAATTATTAAAAACAATGGGAAAATAAAAAAAATGATATAGGTATTGATTCCTATTGAGGACAAAAGACTTGTTCAATATTTAAGCAAGAAAACAAAAAAAAAGATTTTATTGGTGAATTACACATGGAGTATCATTTCAAGAAAAGTAAAACCAAATATCTCATTCAAGTTTTGAATGGTAAAAATTTTATTACAAATATTTGAAGGTCACTCATTAAGTTGTTGTAAAGTAACTTCTTCAAAATTATGAGGAGAAGATAGAATCAAAAAATATTTTTGATGTTTTCTAAAAACATTGGAAAACGTTACTACTGTATTTTATATGTAAAATATTCTAAAAGAAGTTAATATGTAACTTATTTATAGCTATTTATCAGACAGAGGCACCACTTTTTTTCACGACAAAATCTTGGGCTCAAAGAGAGTATGGTGTAACTCTATCTAATAAATTTATTATATATTTAAAATTATTTGTTTATTATTTAACAAAGGATTATAGGTTTCCTTTAATAACCTAAATATATTGATAAGGAGAATAAAGATGAGCAAAGAAAAAAAGGGACTAGCATGGGCTGGAGTATTTAGTATTGCATCTGTATGGTTTGGAGCACATGTAGGAGGTGGTTTTGCTAGCGGGAGTCAAACAATGAGTTTCTTTATTCAATATGGTAAGTATGCAGCACTATTTGCTGTATTATCGATGGTTGTCGTAGGATTAACTTATCGTGAAAACATGATTATGGCCCGCCATTATAATGCTTACGATTACCACTCATTTGGCAAAGTATTATTTCAACCATACAATAAAATTTTATCTCCAATTTATGACATTTGCTATATAATGGCAGGAATGTTGGCAGTTAGTGCATCTATTGCTGGAGCCGCAGCATTATTAACTCAAGTCTTTGGGATCACATATTTTTTATCTGTATTAATTATTGGTATATTGACACTATTATTAAGTATGTTTGGATCAAATTTGGTTAGTAAAGCATCTTCTGTTTTAACTGTATTAATAGTTGCTTCTTTTTTATTAATTTGCATTCAGGGAATAGGCAAAAATAGTGTGATTTTACAGCAAAACTTATCTCTATCTGTTGGAGGATCAACATTTTGGAAAGGAGTTTGGAAGGCCTTAAGTTATGCTGGATTTCAATGTTTTGCATTTTTAGGTCTTTTAGGTGCAACTTCATTAACAAAAACAGACGAAGATTGTACAAAAGTAACAGCAATTGGGTTTGTTATTAATGGAGTGATGATTGCATTAACTGTATTATTAATTCAAGCGTATATGCCCGATGTTGCAAAAGAAACTTTACCAATATTAGCTGCTACAAAATTAATGGGCGGAGGATATTTAGTTGTAATTTATTCTATTGCTTTATTTAGTGCATTTCTATCTACTGCAGTTGCTGTAGTTTATGGGAATATAATGCTATTTAGTCGCCTTTCTATTGAAAAGGGTCTTAAAATTGCAAATAATAAAAAATCTTTATCTTTGGCTATAGGTATAATAATAATTTTGATTTCTATGATAGTTTCTTCAGCAGGATTAACAAAGATTATTGCTGTAGGATATTCTTACTTTGGTTACATTGGAATTTTCTTGGTGATTTTGCCATCCTTGACGTATGGACATTTTCGAAATAAGAAATATAAAAAAAATAATTGTAATAATTAGTTGAATATTTTCAAGAACAGGGAGGATTATTATGCAAATTACAAATGAAATGAAAGATTTACGAGAATTAGTGGAAAGTTACATGGAAAAAGAAGTAGCTCCAGTGGTGGGAGAATTTGATGCTTCCGGTGAATTTCCTGAAAAAATTTATAAAGATATTTTAGATATGGGAATTCACTTGTTAGAGGTACCTGAAGAATATGGTGGAGCTATGGTGGATCGAAAAACCGAAGTGTATATTGCGGAGACATTAGGCAGATATGATTGTGGACTTGCTTCAGCTATTGGAGCAAATAATTCTGCATGTAGTACGATAAATTTATTTGGAACTGCCGAACAAAAAAAACAATACTTTGATATCCTTGTATCTGGGAAATTAGCTGCTTTTTGCCTGACAGAACCAAATGCTGGCTCTGATGCAGCTTCGGTAAGTACAAAAGCCCATTTAGAAGGAGATGAATATGTATTAAGTGGAACAAAATGTTTTATCACCAATGGGGGAATAGCTGGAGTATACAGCGTATTTGCGTCTACTGATTTATCGAAGGGGACAAATGGTTTATCAGCATTTTTTGTGGAAAGAGATCGTCCAGGTGTATCTATTGGAAAACATGAAGACAAAATGGGAATCCGATTATCGAATACTACTGAGGTAATTTTTAATGAATGTAGAATTCCAAAAGATCATTTAATTGGAGAAGAAGGTAAAGGATTTGTTTATGCAATGAAAACATTAGATACTTCTCGTCCTTTCGTTGGAGCTACTGGTGTTGGACTAGCACAAAGAGCTATTGATGAAGCGGTAAAATACTCCAAAGAACGTGTCCAATTCGGCAAACCAATTGCCTCTAAGCAAGGATTGCAGTTTATGCTTGCGGACATGCAAATTCATACAGAAGCGGCTCGTCAGTTGGTATACCATACTGCAGAGTTGATAGATGATGGAGAAAATTATTCGATTTACTCTGCTATGAGCAAAGTGATGGGAGCAGATACTGCCATGAACGTGACGTGTGATGCATTACAAATATTTGGCGGATATGGCTATATGAAAGAATATCCTATAGAAAAAATGATGAGAGATGCAAAAATTCTTCAGATATACGAAGGAACAAATCAAATACAACGTGTTGTCATTTCAGGTATAATGCTGCATTAAATAGGAGGGATTTAAATGAATATTTTAGTTTGTGTGAAACAGGTTCCTGATACGACGGAAATCAAGATTGATCCTGTAACTAATACTCTTATACGTCAAGGTGTGCCTAGTATTGTAAATACCTTTGATGCTTATGCTCTAGAATTAGCTGTTCAGCTAAAAGAAAAGGAAGGCGGAAATATTACAGTAATTTCTATGGGGCCAGAACAAGCAAAAACAGCTTTAAAAGAATGCTTATCTATAGGGGCAGATGAAGCATATCTAATCAGTGATCGAGTTTTTGGGGGATCTGACACTTTAGCTACAAGTTATATTTTATCCACTTACATTCGGTTTTTGGAGCAAAAGAAAGGTGCATTTGATTTAATCTTTTGTGGAATGCAAGCGATAGATGGAGATACTGGGCAAGTGGGACCAGAAATTGCAGAACACCTAGGGTTACCGCAAGTGACCTATGCAACCGACATCAAACAGGAGCATGCCCAAACCCTAATCAAAAGAGACAATGATCAAGGATATGATTGGATTGAAGTGCAAACTCCGGCAGTAATTACAGTATCCAAAACGGAATTTGAGCCAAGATATGCTACCATAAAAAGCAAAATGGCTGCTAATAGAGCAGAAATTCCAGTGCTGACCTCAAAAGATGTATCCATAAACATAGAAAAATGTGGATTAAAAGGTTCTCCGACAAAGGTAAAGAAAACCTATACACCAGTACGATCTAAAAATGGCGTAATTATTCAACAAGAAACAGTAGAAAAATCTATAAAAACTTTAATGTCATTACTAGTAGATTCTAAAGTACTGTAAAGGAGGCAAATCATGAGTGTGAATTCAGAATATAAAAATGTGTGGATTTATGTTGAAACCGAAGATGGAAAAGAAAAAAAAGTAGGATTTGAATTATTACGTCCAGGCAGAGAAATCGCCGATGCATTAGGAGAAAAATTAGTTGCCGTTGTAATTGGACATCATGTACAAAAAGTAGCGAAAGAAGCCTTAGAGTATGGAGCAGATGAAGTTATATTAGTTGATAATCCTGTATATAATAGGTACTTAACTGATGCAGTTTATTTATGCTTTACACGACTAGTTGACAAATATAAGCCAAATACTATCTTAATTGGGGCAACAAGTAATGGAAGAGACTTTGGACCACGAGTAGCTTGTAAGCTAAGGACAGGGTTAACTGCAGACTGCACTAGTATTGAGTTCAACCAAGAAAGCAATAATGTAACTTGGATACGTCCAGCATTTGGTGGAAACCTTATGGCGAAAATCGAATGTCCAGATCGTCGTCCTCAAATGGGAACAGTTCGACCTGGTGTATACAAAAAGCCATTACGAAATGAGGAAGTAGACGGAAAAATTATTCAAGAAGACATTTCAATTCCGGAAGAAAACATTCGAACTCGAATACACGAAGCTATCAAAGAAGTATCCTCAGAAGTAAATTTAGAAGATGCAGAATTTATTGTCTCTGGAGGACGCGGGCTAGGAAAAGCGGAAAACTTCTCTTACATTCGAGAATTAGCTGAAGTATTGGGAGCGGCAGTAGGCTCATCTAGAGCAGCAGTAGATAGTGACTGGATACCACATGCTCATCAAGTAGGACAAACCGGAAAAACGGTAGCTCCTAAAATATATATAGCTTGTGGAATATCTGGAGCAATTCAGCACTTAGCAGGAATGTCAGGTTCAGATATTATTATTGCAATCAATAAAGATCCAGATGCACCTATATTTAAAGTTGCGGATTATGGAATTGTAGGAGATCTTTTTGAAGTTATACCACAATTTATTGAAGAATTAAAAAAATACAAAAATAATTAAAGGCTAACTATTAAAAATTAATCAGTTTTAAAAAAGGATTATAGGTTACCTTTATTGACCTAAATACATTATATAAGGAGAAATGAATTATGAGTAATAATCCATATAATCTACTAGAGGATGTGAAAATAGTTGAATTAACAACGTACGTAGCAGCACCTTCAGCTGGACGTATATTAGCTGACTGGGGTGCTGACATAGTTAAGGTGGAAGCTGTACCGAAAGGAGATACGACACGTTATGCGGTTCCTTTGCCTGGAATGAAATACATTACTTACGATGTTCATAATGCCAATAAAAAAAGCATTGCGTTGGACTTGAAAACTCTTGAAGGTAAGGAGGTAATGGATAAATTATTGGCAAATGCTGATGTTTTTCTAACTAATACTCGTGGTCGTGCTCTTGAGAAGTTAGGATTAGATTATAACACCCTTCATGGTAAATATCCTAGACTTATCTATGCACATATGACTGGATTTGGAGAAGGTGGATCAATGGCTAATGATCCAGGGTTTGATAATGTTTGCTTCTGGGCATTAGGAGGTGCAATGATTGCTTCTATGGAAAAAAATACAGCTCCTGTGATTCCTCCAAGTTCATTTGGGGATAATTCTACTGCTAGCACTATGGCTGCTGCAGTATGTGCTGCACTATACAAGCAGAAATGTACTGAAGAAGGTAGTAAAATTGTTGTATCGCTTTATGGACAGGCTATTTACAATATGTTAGAGCCTATACTTTCGATTCAGTGTAGTGATTTAGATAAATATCCAAAGAGTCGTCTTGAGAATACTCCATTGAATAATACCTATAAATGTAAAGATGATAAGTGGATAATGGTGTGCTGTCATGAGTATGAACGTTATTTTCCATATTTCATGAAGATTATAGGTCGAGAAGAGCTAATTGAAAATCCAGAATATAATACATTTGCTAAGGGAAATGAAAATTGTAGAAAAATTGTTCAAATTATTAGTGAAGGTTTCATGAAATTTACTCGAGATGAGCTAGATGAAATTTTAAGAGAAAATGATATACCTCATTCTATAGTATGTAATGTTTATGAAATATTAGAATCTCAACAAGCAAAGGACAATTTATACTTGTCTAAGTTTACTCAGCCTAATGGTGATCAATATATCGAGAGTGCTACACCTGCTAAATTTGGCGGTATTACACTCCCTCCGAGAAATCGTGCTCCATTCTTAGGTGAGCAATCTTCAAAAATTTTAGTTGAACTTGGATATAGCGAAGCACAAATTCAAGAAATGATATCAAAAGGCATTCTAATTGAGAAGCATCTACATGCTGATCAAGAAAAATAATTTTAATAAGCTGACTGTGTTTATCGAGCAAGGAGGATAAAATGGATTTGTTGAATGTTACTCTTTCAGATGTGTTGAAAAAAAATGCAGAAGATTATCCTGAGGATGTAGCCTATATTTTTGATGATGTCAGCTATAATTGGAAACAAGTGGATCAAATTACTGACAGCATAGCAGAAATGATGCTAAAAAAAAATATTCAAAAAGGTACACATGTGGGGGTTTGGAGCATTAATTCTATCCAACAGGTTTGTATCATATACGCAGCAATGAAAATTGGTGCAGTTACAGCTGTTTTTAATTATTCGTATAAGCATTTAGAAATGAAAAATGTTTTATCTTATGCTGATATTGAATATTTGTTCTATGGAGAATCTACGGGCTCTATTGATTACTTAGGAGTTATTAACAAAGTTAAGAAGAATCTTCCTAAGTTAAAAGATTACTTTAGTATTATAAGTATATTTAATGAAGCTATTGAATTACAGAAGTCCGATGATGCCATAGGATGGCAAACCATGGAAAAACTTAATAAAGCCAAGAGATTGGTTACAACTGAAGATACAGCTTGTATGCTTTTTACTTCTGGAAGTACACAACTACCTAAAGGTGTTTTACTATCATACTATAGTATACTTAATGATGCAAGAATATTATCAGATTTAATGCGATGGAATAAAAATAAAGATATTATGCTGATTGGTATGCCAATATTCCACTGCTCAGGGATGACATGTGGATTATTATTGGGATTAATGGTTGCGATGCCTACAATAATAATGCGTAAATATAAACCGGACCAAGCTATGGAACTCATAGAGAAGTATAGTGTTACAGCATTCAATGTGGTTCCTTCTATGTTAATGCTTTTAGTTCAGAATCCAAACTTTGGTAATTGCAATATTTCATCATGGAACTCTGGTATTTTAGCAGGCTCAGGCATAACGGGTGAGAAATATCGTGAGTTTGTTTCAAAGGTAGATATTCCTCATTTACAAATAGGATACGGGCAGACGGAAACGTCACCTTTAATTACTTTGTCAGACTATAATGATGACACTATGCTAAAATCAGAAGCGATAGGTAAGGCAATTCCAAATATAGAAATACGTATTTGGGACAATGAAGCCAATTGTGAGTGTGATGTGAATGTTAAAGGGGAAATCCAGACAAAAGGTTTTTGTATAATGAAGGGGTATTATAATATGCATCAAAAGGATCTGGAAAAGTATACTTATGACGGTTGGCTTAAAACCGATGATGTTGGGTATCGCGATAAAGATGATTATTTTTATTTTTGTGGACGAATGAGTGATATGATTGTTCGGGGCGGAGAAAATATTTCTCCAAGTGAAATTGAATGCGTTATAGAACACTATAGTGAGGATATTCTTAATGTTAAAGTTGTAGGAGTAGATGTAGATACTGCTGTTCAGGAAGAAATTACTGCTTTAATAATAATGAAACCAGATAAAAAAATTGATGTTGATGGGTTAAAAGCATTTGTTAAAAATCATCTTGCTAACTATAAGACACCAAATTTTGTTTTTCAGCTAGATAAGTTTCCGATGAATAGTACAGGAAAAGTTGATCTTGTATCTATTAAAAAGTTAGCAAAAAATAAGATAATAAAAATGTTAGAATTACCAAAATCATGTGAGGACATGACTGAATCTATGTCAATATAGTAGATACATTTTCTAAAGCTTTTATAGCTAGTTTAGTAGCTATATTTTTAGACATAGAGCAAACCAACTACTTTGCTTCTGTTAATATCCATAACAGAAGCAAGGTAGCACCAACCGTATTTAACACTATCCACCTTGTTCTTTGAAGAAAAAGGTCTAAATTTTCAACATACTACTGATTTTATACCTAGATTATTCATCTGATATTTTCCTTAGTGGATTATACTAGTAATGATTCTGGAATCAATAGAATCGATATCAAAGTTTCAAGGAGAAAATAGTGTCATTCTATCTTTTAAACAAATTATACAGTTTAAATTGTATAATTGCCAGTTTTAAAAAGGATTATAGGTTGCCTTTATTAACCTAAATACATTATATTATGAAAGTACTTCTGAGGTTTAGAAAATAGTGCTTTCTTCATGGTTAGGAGTAAAGTAGAATGGATACTTCTTATTATTTAGGCGTTGATATTGGTTCAGCATCATCTAAAGCTGTATTAATGAATGAAAATCGAGAGATTATTCAAACAAGTGTGGTGCAATTAGGAACGGGAACTAGTGGACCTAAAAAAGTAATTGATGAGTTGTTTTCGACAACGACCTTATCTGTTGAGCAAGTTAGCTATACGGTGGCTACTGGATATGGCAGATATTCACTTGAATATGCAGATAAACAATTCAGTGAAATAAGTTGTCATGCCAAGGGAATTAATTATGTCTTTAAAAACGTAAGAACTGTTCTAGATATTGGGGGACAAGACGTTAAAGCAATTTCTATTGATGAAAAAGGAAGAGTATTAAGTTTCTATATGAATGATAAGTGTGCAGCTGGAACGGGAAGATTTTTGGAAGTCATGGCACGTATACTAGAGATACCTATTGATGAATTAGGTACTTTAGATGAATTATCGCACACTCCGGCAACGGTAAGTAGTACATGCACTGTATTTGCAGAATCGGAAGTAATTTCATTATTATCCAAAGATGCTAAACGAGAAGATGTTGCCAGGGGCGTACATAATTCTATTGTTAATCGTGCACTTGGTCTGTTATATCGAACCAATATGGAAAAGGATTTTTCACTAACCGGCGGGGTAGCACAAAATCAAGGGGTAGTTCGTGCTTTGGAAAGAGTTTTAGAACAAAAAGTTTATGTAGCGAAAACACCTCAGCTAATTGGTGCAATTGGTGCAACGCTCTTTGCTGTTGAGTTTGGACAAGAAAGGGGTAGGATATGAGTATTATCAATGAAAGTATGAATTCAAAAGAAATGCTAAATATATTGGTGGCTAAGAATATGGAGGATGCAAGAAAAGCCAAGGAACGAGGTGATTTAGTTTGTTGGTCCAGTTCCATTGCTCCCTGTGAATTTTGTGAAACGATGGGGATTTATACCGTTTATCCTGAAAATCATGTGGTAGGAATTGCAGCACGTAAGGGAGCACCAGAATTGTTGGAATATGCAGAACGAAAAGGATACTCCAATGATATATGTGGTTATGCTAGAGCAAATTTAGCTTACATGGATGTACAGCAATGTGTATCTGAAGAGTTGCCGTTGCCAGACTTAGTTTTACTATGCAACAATATCTGTGAAACTTTATTAAAATGGTATGAAAATATTGCCTATGAATTGAATATACCTTTGCTTATTGTTGATGTTCCATATAATCATGATAAAGAAATTACCGAAGAAAACATAAAATATGTTGAAGCACAATTTCATGACATTATTCATCAATTAGAAGTAATTTGCAATAAGCCTTTTGATGAAAAAAAATTTCAAGAAGTAATGAAGATATCTGCACAGAACGCAAAAGACTGGTATGATGCTACTATGCTTTGTTCAGCGCGTCCCTCGCCCTTAAGTGGTTTTGATATGTTTAATTATATGGCGTTAATTGTTTGTATGAGGGGAAAAGAAGAATGTGGAATGACGTTTCGAAAGTTAAAGGAGGAATTAGAAGAAAAGATTTCAAGGAGTGAGTGTGGGTTAAAGGATACAGAGGAAAAATATAGAATTATGTGGGATGGCATAGCATGCTGGCCATATTTGTCCCATACGTATAAAGTTCTGAAAAATCATAGAATCAACATGACAGGTTCAACGTATCCATCGGCTTGGGCATTGGAGTATACACCTGGAAATCTTTTTGAAATGGCAAAGGCATATACGGGCATGGGAAATAATCTGTCTTTAGATGGTCAAATTAATCTTCGAAAAAGTATTATTGAAGAAACTAAGTGTGACGGTGTAATTATGCATATGAACCGTAGTTGTAAAATGTGCGATTTTCTTCAATATGAAGTGGGAAAAGAGTTGAAGGATAGTTTAAATATTCCTATTACGACTTTTGATGGAGACCAAGCTGATCCAAGAAATTATTCTAAGGCACAATATGAAACACGCATCGAAGCTTTAGTAGAAATGATGAGTCAAAAGGTTCCTTCAAAAAATAGTTCTGAAGATTAAAAGTAAAGGAGAACAAAATGGAGATAAATCAAATTATTAATTATTTAATACAAATAGCTGATTCACCAGATAAAGCTGTTAAACAATCCTGTGAAAGAAATCATAAAAATGCAGTAGGTTGGATCGCACCTTATGCTCCAGAGGAAATAATCTATGCTGCAAATTGTATACCTGTGGGGCTATGGGGAGGAGAGGTTGAACTTAGAAGAGCTAGAACTTACCTTCCGGCATTTGCTTGCTCAATAATGCAGTCCGTGATGGAATATGAAACCAAAGGCACTTACGATATATTAAAAGCAGTTTTAGTTCCTGCAATGTGCGATACTCTAAAGTGCTTTGGACAGAAATGGAAGGGAACTTGTCCAGCTATTCCTTTTGTTTACCCACAAAATAGACGAGTAAAAAGTGCAGAATTATTTTTGGAAAATGAATACAAATATATCACTAAAAAATTAGAAGATATTTTAAACGTAGATATTACCGAAAAAGCATTAAGAGAAAGCATAATTCTTTACAACGATTATCGCTTAGTCATGCGTGAATTCACAGAAATTGCCACCATGCATACAACTACTATTTCCCCTATGGTGCGTCATCAAATTATCAAAGCATCTTATTTTATGGATAAAAAAGAGTATTTATGCTATCTTCGGGAGTTAAATGAGAAGCTTCGACTACAGCCGATAGAACATTCTAAGAATAAACGAGTTATTGTTTCTGGAATTATGCTAGAGCCTAAAGGTATTCTTAGCCATTTTGAAGCATTAGGCATTGATGTGGTTGGAGATGATTTAGCACAAGAAACTAGACAGTTTAGAACAGACGTGCCTTTTGCAGGCGATGCTCTAAAGAGCTTGGCAAGGCAATGGATAAACCATAATGCTTGTTCTTTGGCTTTTGATCCGTATAAGCGACGTATTCAGCATTTAGTTGACTTAGTGCATCATTTCAAAGCGGATGGAGTGGTATTGGCACTAATGAAGTTTTGTGATCCGGAGGAATATGATGTACCAATTATCATGTCAAAGATGAAAGAAGAAAATATTCCTTTATTGGTAATTGAGGTTGACCAGCAAGCAACAACCTTTGAGCAAATTAATACAAGGTTGCAAGGTTTTGTAGAAAGTATGGATGATTAATAAATTATTGTACAAATTTTTCTGTTGAAAAAATTAAAAATCACTGATTCTGCAAGATATGTTGCAGATCTAGTTACGTAAGAAAATTCACCTTAAAATTTTTTAAATGTAAACAAAAGAGCAATTACAATTAAATTATGTTCTGAAGAAGGAATGGAAGTGATGTACGATTAAATTCAGTTTTCCATTCCGATCTTCAGAAAATTGTATAATACAAAAAATAACAAGTGTTGTATATCCATCAAGTCTTGTACAATGGGATATATCAGTTCCGACGAGACATGAGCAAATCATGTTTTAGTTAGAGCGTACTGTAGAGATGACAAGAAATTCGGATATTAAGAATTATTTGTAAATTCATCATATAATATTAAAGATTAGTGTAATATATTCCTTTCTTATACTAATCTTTAATATTATAATGAAAAGAAGATTTTTAGATGATCAGTTAAATACTTCTCAGTGCTTATAAAGCTTATAAAAAATCGCTAGAGAATATAGTAATGAAGTAGTCTATATTTATGAAGGAAGGATATACATGGAGTCAGATAGATAAACTTTCGAATAATCTACTCTATTTATCTGCAAGGGATGTGGCTTATAAAAGCACTCATGTGAGGCTTTGGAGAGTTAATTGCTTTGAAAGGCTATTATATTTATCTAGGACTTCAACATTAAGCACTGTGGTGGTATTATTAAACTATGAGTATAAATGTGTAGCTTCGTCTATGCTTTCTATTTTATTGGGCACATAAGGCACAAAATTGTGAGAGGAGGCGGGGACATGTCTCATTTCGAAGTTGAGAAAGTCATTACATCTTTTAGTGAAAATATATTAGGCTGGAAGGTTATTGATATTCTTGATGATATTTTGCATCAAGGAGTAGCAGTTCTTTTTATTATCAATGTCAGGTAAATAGAAATAGAGAAATAATAGATATATTTAAATACCCAATTTGTAATTTTTGTTTTTTGAAAGGAGAGAACCAATGAAAAACGACTTTATTACAAACGAAAATATGATTAAATGCATAGATGAGAGCAACGATGGGATAATGATTAGTGATGCAGAAGGAAGAATTTTATATGTAAATGCAAGCTATTTAATTATGACGAAATTAGATAAAACTATTTTAGGTCATTACATTGATGAATATGTATCAAAAGGAATTATTACTAAATCTACTTGTTTATCCTGTATTAAATATCAACGTACATATACTCATGTACACCATGAAAAAAATGGGGTAGAGATTATTACAGTTTCAAAACCAATTTTTTCAATAAATGGTGAATTAGAGTATACAATTACTAATGTTAGGGATATTTCTAGTTATGTTAATTTAAATCAAAACTTAATGGAAGTAAACGAAAAAATTGCTCATTCGTCAAATGA
The DNA here is from genome assembly GCF_050433385.1 of Brassicibacter mesophilus. Classification (NCBI taxonomy): domain Bacteria; kingdom Bacillati; phylum Bacillota; class Tissierellia; order Tissierellales; family Thermohalobacteraceae; genus Brassicibacter; species Brassicibacter mesophilus. The sequence goes on along the minus strand of NZ_JBNPXI010000016.1, from coordinate 38,814 downwards.
TATAAAATGCGGTGATCAAGAAATTATAGCTAATTCTCCAGAGATGATACAGGTTATTGATTTGGCTAAGACAGTAAGCAAAGTAGATGCAAGTGTATTAATTTTAGGTGAGACAGGAGTTGGTAAGGATGTTGTAGCTAGCTATATTCATAAAAATAGTCCAAGAGCCAGTCATCGATTTATTACGTTAAATTGCGGAGCAATACCTGGTGAACTTATGGAGTCTGAGCTATTTGGTTATACACCAGGAAGCTTTACAGGGGGATTAAAAGAAGGGAAGAAAGGAATTCTTCATTATGCACAAAATGGAACTCTTTTTCTGGATGAAATTGGTGAATTACCTCAATATTTGCAGGTGAAACTTTTGCGAGTTTTGGAGAACAGAGTATATTCACCTATAGGTAGCGTAGAAGAAGTTCCTATTGATATTCGAATTATCGCAGCAACGAATCAAAATATTAAAGAACAAATTCAGAAGAATAAATTTAGAGAAGACTTATATTATCGATTAAGTGTTGTGACTATTAATATTCCGCCTTTACGAGAAAGACAATCTGATATTATTCCCTTAGCTGTACATTTCTTAAAGCGTTATACGAGTAAATATGGAATTACAAAAAAGCTAGGAGTAGATACATTAATTCAATTGCAGCAGTATGATTGGCCAGGGAATGTACGTGAATTAAAGAATATGATAGAAAAAATGGTGATATTAAGTCAAGGAAACACTTTGGATTTTCCTTCTAATAATAATATAAATAGAAAAGAGATGTCAAAGCACAGATTAAATGAATATATGGAACGTATGGAGAAAGAATATTTATTTAATGTGAAAAAATTATTTTCAAGTACAAGACAAATGGCAGAAGCCATTGGAGTTGATCATTCAACGGTAGTTCGTAAATTTAAGAAGTATAATTTATAAATTAAAGGTTAGTATTGTAGTGAATTAATACTAAATATTACTTAGCAAATTATTCCATACCACAAATGTCAAATTAATCTCATCTAAAATCAAGATATAAAGTACATAAAACAGCAGATTAAATAATCTGACTATACTTTAAGAGATGAAATATTTTAGCTTTATAAGATGAGATTAGGATAAGGTAATTTGATTTATAACATTTATTATACTTTTGGTTTTGAAATTGCTATCTATAAAGCCGTAAGAAAGAAGTTAGGTAAAATTATTACTAAAGAGCTCTTTTCCTCTGCCCAGAAAATTGAAAAAAAGATTAGAATTTTTATCAAGCAGAAGCAAGAATGGTTACTATTTACTAGGTTTGAAGTCTTAGATATCAATGATGAGATTTATAGCTTGAGATATGGATGGATAAAAACCTTTGGTATTAAATTAGGCTCTGTTAAAGCATAGTGTTGATAATATGATATATTTTAAGGGAACTCGTTAAAAAGTTCCCTTAACCCACATCTTATGAAAATACGAACAAAAATTTTTCTCATACTCTTCGTATTGGGAAAAAAATATATCCTTGTCCATCTTCAGGACAGGTATAGTCATGAACTGCACCCACAAGTTTGATATTGTTTTCTTTCAAATACTCTATAACTTCGGTAAATGTATTTTGATTTTCATTCTTGACATAAATATACTCATACGATGGAATTGTCCATTTCATCCAACCTTGTGGTGCTTGAGCATTGTCCATAACCTCAACACCTGCAAGGTAAAGTCCTTTTGTGAAATTATCCTCCCAAGGATTAAAGGAGCGGGATAAATCGGACATTGCACCCCATATTCCAAGAAGATTTCCATTCTCATCTTTCTTCGCTAATGGTGACACTTCTGCAAAACTAGAATTAGCATCAGCCCATAATTTCTGAATAAAACCTTTTCCGTCATTTGTAGAACCTTCTTTACCTATGACCGAAAACGACTCTTTTACACACTTTGTTATTTCCATATTTCAAACCTCCCATTATATTAAAGACTTTATGTTCTCATTTAATTATACATCAGATAATTGTATAATTACAAATATCTTACATAAGTTATACATATATTGCTTCTCTAAACCTAAAATCCTTTAATTTTGTGTCAGTATGAGAGGTATAAGATTGTACCAATAAACTTTTGCTCTTTATAGTATCTTTCTTGGCATTGAAGATTTCAAGCCATTTAAACCAATACATATAGTTAGCAAGGTATTTAGTTGCAACACCATTAAACCTATTCATCCACTTTTTGAGTTTACTATGAAAAGCGTTAATATGTTGTATATGATATATATCTTCCTTATGCTTACCACGTTTAATTTGTTGAAGTTCTATACCTAAATTTTGTGCGAATTTAATATAACTCTTATGGGAGTCAGTACACAGGATGGCTTCATCATCAATCATACCAGTAAAGAGCCTTTCTAAATCTGTATGCTTTATTCTTCCTTTACATATAAGTTCAGTAAAATAGTAAGTATGAAAATACCGCCTAATTAGGCGGTAATTTCATATACTTTAAGTAAAATGTTAAATATATTAACAAAAAATATTTCATTTTTGTAAATAATATTATAATATTAATAGTTAAATACAGTAATTTTAAGGAGGAAGTAGGATGTTAAGTAAAAGAATAAAAAACATGATACCATCAATGACTATAGGACTGTCTGATAAGATTGCGGAATTGAAAAGAGAAGGAATAGATATAAAAAACTTTAGTATAGGAGAACCAGATTTTAATACTCCTCAAAATATAATAGATGCAGCAAAAAAAGCATTAGATGATGGATTCACTAAATACACAGTTGTTGCAGGGATACTAGAGCTTAGAGAAGCAGTATGTAAAAAGCTTAAAAATGATAATAATGTTGAATATTTACCTAATCAAATAATAGTTTCAAATGGAGCAAAACAATCACTAATGAATACTATGCTTACAATATGCGATGCAAATGACGAGGTTATTTTATTAACTCCTTGCTGGGTGAGCTATATTGAAATGGTTAAGCTTGCAGAAGCAAAGCCTGTACTTGTACCAACTGATGAAAAAAACGGATTTATTCTTGATATAGATAAAATAAAACAAGCAATTACAGAAAAGACGAAAGCAATTATTATCAATACTCCCAACAACCCTACTGGAGCAGTATATTCTGAAGAACAGTTGAGACAGCTTGGTGAGTTGGCTGTAAAACATAACTTTTATATTATATCTGATGAAATATATGAAAAACTCATATATGACGGAGAAAAACATATATCTATAGCTTCATTTTCAGATGAAATAAAGGAGAAAACTATTATAATAAACGGGTTTTCAAAGGCATATGCAATGACAGGCTGGAGGCTTGGGTATGCAGCAGGGCCAAGAGATATAATAAAAGGAATGTGTGATACGCAAGGACATATGACTTCCGCTCCAAACTCTATTGCTCAAAGAGCAGCAGTTGAAGCATTATTAGGACCTCAAGATTCTATCGAACATATGAGACAAGAATATGCTAAGAGAAGAGAATATCTAATACAAAGACTTAATGATATAGAAGGTATAAAGTGTGCAGAAGCAAAGGGAGCATTTTATCTCATGCCAGAAGTATCAGCTCTTTATGGAAGAAAATACAAGAATCAGGTACTTAAGGACTCAATAGATATCGCTAAATTCCTTTTAGAAGAGGCTCATATAGCTGTTGTACCAGGTATAGCATTTGAAGCACCGAACAATATTCGTATTTCATATGCTAATTCTTTGGAGAATATTAAAGAAGGAATGGACAGAATGGAGAAGGCAATAGCTATATTATAGATAAAAACATAGATATAATATAGTAAAAATGTTCAAAAACGAACTATACTACGAAATATAAAAAAATAATACACTTATACACAAACTATAAATAAAAATTTGTGTTAAAAATTCGTAAAATCTATTGACTATCGGGTTTTTTGCTGTTATGATTTAAGTATCAGAAAAACTTGATATGAGCCCATATAAATCTCAGAATATGGCTGAGAAGTCTCTACCAAGTGACCGTGAATCACTTGACTATGGGTGAAAGTGTGCCTAGGGTTCCGGAGAAGGCTTTTGTCTTTTTGTCTGGTCCAAGCGGTACAGATATTATTTCGATAATATTACACCTAGGGGATAAAAGCCCGGGCGGGTAGGTTTCACTTGTAGTGAGCTTACTCTGCCCGGGCCTATTTTTTTAGAGGGTGGTGCTACGATGAATAGAGATGTACGAAGGGTATTTGTTGAAAAAAAAGAAGGATTTAATATAGAAGCCGAACATTTATGTATGGAATTAAAACAAAACTTAGGAATGAATGGTCTTGTTAAAGTGAGAATTATAAATAGATACGATCTCTCAGGTGTATCAGACGAAGATTATCGTAAAGCGGTAGAACTTATTTTTTCAGAGATTAATGTTGATGATGTCTATGAAGAAAACCTTGAAATAGATAAAAAAGATAAGGTGCTTGCTATAGAATATCTTCCTGGACAATATGACCAAAGAGCTGATTCAGCAGCGCAATGCATTCAGATTATTTCTGAAAAGGAAAGACCAATAGTTAAAACAGCAAAGGTTATAGTGTTAAATGGAGATATCACAGACGATGAATTTATCAAAGTTAAGAATTACTGTATAAATCCAGTTGACTCTAGGAAAGCATTACTTGAAAAACCAGACTTAATAGAAGATAAATTTGAAACCCCTAAAGAAGTTTCTATAGTTGAAGGATTTATTGACAAAACTATGGATGAACTAGAAGTATTAAGAAAAAATATGGGATTTGCAATGAGTATTGAAGATTTGGAATTTTGTCAGGATTACTTTAAAAATACTGAGAAAAGAAACCCATCTTTAACCGAGTTAAAGGTTATAGACACATATTGGTCTGATCACTGTAGACACACTACCTTTCAAACAAAGATAGGGTCAGTAGACGTTGATAATGGAAAATATGGCGATGTAGTAAAAATTGCATATGACGAGTATTTAAAATCAAGAGAATATGTCTATGGTGATGAGATCAAAGATATATGCCTTATGGATATAGCAGTATTGGCTATGAAAAAGCTAAGAAAAAAAGGACTTTTAGATGACTTAGATGTATCAGAAGAAATAAATGCATGCAGCATCAATGTAAATGTAGACGTTAATGGAAATGATGAAGAATGGCTTGTGATGTTTAAAAATGAAACACATAACCATCCTACAGAAATAGAACCATTTGGAGGAGCAGCTACATGTTTAGGAGGAGCCATAAGAGACCCACTATCAGGAAGATCTTATGTTTATCAGGCTATGAGAGTTACAGGCAGTGGTGACCCTAGAGCAAGGGTAGAAGACACTATACCTGGCAAGCTTCCTCAAAGAAAGATTACAACAGAGGCTGCAAGAGGTTATAGCTCTTATGGAAACCAGATAGGACTTGCTACAGGTCAGGTAGCTGAAATATATGATGAAGGATATGTAGCAAAAAGAATGGAGATAGGTGCAGTAGTAGCAGCAGTGCCAAAGGGAAATGTGGTTAGAGAAGTGCCTAAACAAGGAGATTTAGTTGTACTGATAGGTGGGAAAACTGGACGAGATGGATGTGGAGGTGCTACAGGCTCATCAAAGGCTCATACAGAAGAATCAATATTAAACTGTGGTGCAGAGGTACAAAAAGGTAATCCTCCCACAGAGAGAAAGCTTCAAAGACTTTTCAGAAACTCTGAATTCAGCAAAATAGTTAAAAGATGCAACGACTTTGGTGCAGGAGGAGTTTCAGTAGCCATAGGTGAATTGGCAGATAGTCTCGAGATAAACCTAGATATGGTTCCTAAAAAATATGAAGGTCTTGATGGTACAGAATTAGCCATATCAGAATCTCAAGAAAGAATGGCAGTAGTTATAGATAAAGATAATTTAGGAATATTGAGAAAATGCACTAGGGAAGAAAATTTAGAGGCTTCAGTAGTTGCAACGGTTACGGAAGACAATAGATTAAAAATGAGATGGAATGGCACGATTATTCTTGATATCAGTAGAGATTTCTTGAATACTAATGGAGTTAAGCAAAAGACAGATGTATATATAAAAGAGCCTACAGGAAAATGCTATTTTGAATGCTTACCAAACGCAGTAAATAATAATGAAGCTGATATCAATAAATTATGGCTTAAAAACTTGGAAGATCTGAATGTAGCATGTCAAAAAGGCTTGGTTGAAAGATTTGATAGTACTATAGGGGCAGGAACTGTACTAATGCCTTTTGGGGGAAAATATCAATTGACACCGACTTTAGGCATGGCTGCTAAAATACCTTTGACAAAAGGTGATACAAATACTTGTACACTCATGACATATGGTTTTGATCCTAAGCTTTCGAGCTGGAGTCCTTTCCACGGAGCATTGTACGCTGTAGTTGATTCGGTTGCGAAGGTAGTAGCACTAGGAGGAAATCACAAGAAGATAAGACTTACACTTCAAGAATACTTTGAAAAGCTAGGAAAGGATAAAGCAAAATGGGGCAAGCCATTTAGTGCATTACTAGGAGCATTTTATGCACAGAATGAGCTTCAAATACCTGCTATAGGAGGAAAAGACAGTATGTCAGGAACATTTAATGACATCAATGTTCCTCCAACTTTAGTAAGTTTTGCAGTGACTACTGGAGATGCTGATAAAACGATATCTCAAGAGTTCAAAGGTATTGATAGTAATGTTGTATTGATAAAGGTAAGAAGAAAAGAAAATGGATTGCCTGATTTTGAAGCTTTAGATAGAAACTTTTCTAAGATATATCAGCTTATACAGCAAGGAAAAGTTTTATCTGCAAATACAGTTGGTATAGGCGGAATAGCAGCAGCAATAAGTAAAATGTGTTTTGGTAATAAAATAGGCATAAAATTTACTAAGACCTTAAGCAAGAATGATTTATTCATTGCTGATTATGGCACAGTGATATTAGAGATTGATAGAAAACATAAATTATCAGAGCTATTTGATGAAATAGAATATAAAATCCTTGGACTTACGCAACAGAAGCAAGTAATAAATATAAATAATGCTGAGATAGAACTAGAAGCTGCGATACAAGCTTGGATAGAGCCACTAAATGAAGTTTTTCCAATGAAACAGAGCATTACAGGACAGCCTAACGGTACATGTTATCAAAAAGTAAGTAAAGCTAAAGCAAGAGTTAATATTGTAAAACCAAGAATATTTATCCCAGTTTTTCCGGGAACAAACTGTGAATATGATACAGCAAAGGCTTTTGAAAATGCTGGTGGAGATGTTCAAACGCTCGTATTTAGGAATTTATCACCTTCAGATGTAGAGCAGTCCATACAGGCTATGAAGCAGATAATAGATAATTCTCAGATTATAGCTTTGCCGGGAGGATTTAGTGCTGGAGATGAACCAGATGGTTCAGGAAAATTCATAGCAACAGTGTTTAGAAACCCATATATAAAAGAATCAGTTATGAATATGCTAAAACATAGAGATGGATTAATGATTGGTATATGTAATGGATTTCAGGCACTTATTAAGCTTGGACTCGTACCTTATGGAGAGATTACTGAACTAAATGAAAATAGTCCAACGTTAACGTTTAACAAAATAGGCAGACATATTTCTCGTATGGTACAGACAAAAGTAGTATCAGACGTATCACCTTGGTTTAACAATGTAAAAGTTGGAGATATGCATACTATTGCCATATCTCATGGTGAAGGAAGATTTGTTGCTGATGAGAATGAACTGATGAAAATGACACAGAATGGACAGATAGCAACACAGTATGTGGACTTAAACGGCACTCCAAGCTACGATGGTGAATATAACCCTAATGGTTCAATAGGATGTATAGAGGGAATCACAAGTCCTGATGGAAGAGTACTTGGGAAAATGGGACACTCAGAAAGAGTTGGACTAAATGTATGCAGAAATGTTCCAGGAAACAAGGATCAGAAGCTATTTAAAGCGGGAATTGACTATTTTAGATAACCATCTTGATTGGAAATTACACAAATCTTCGATTTGTTGTAAGTCACTTAGCTTCTTCATCAATCGCATAGTTCCTAGATTGGTTCAACTATAATTCAGCTGGAGAGAAGATTCCATCTGAATTAAGTTTCACTGTATTTACCTAATAGTTTTCTCAAAATCTTCATCGTATGAACGTTCTATTTTGTTTATATTCCATGTACCAAACCAAATTTATATAAATAGAAAGGGGATAGTTATGAAGGTTGCTATAGTTATGGGTAGCGATTCAGATTTACTAGTAGTAGAAAGAGGTCTTAGAATACTGAAGGAGTTTGGAGTTGATACAGAGGTAAGAGTTATATCTGCCCACAGAACTCCAGATAAAGCAGTTGAATTTGGTAAAAGCGCTGAAGATAAAGGGATTGAAGTAATAATAGCTGCAGCAGGAAAAGCAGCTCATCTTGGTGGAGTATTGGCAGCGGTAACCACTATTCCTGTTATTGGACTTCCTATTAAATCATCTACACTTGATGGTTTAGACTCATTATTGTCAATTGTACAGATGCCAAAAGGAATACCAGTTGCCACTGTAGCTATAGATGGAGCTGAAAATGCAGCCATTCTAGCAGTACAGATGCTTTCATTAAAATACGATGAACTCAAGATAAAGCTAATTAAATATAGAAAAAAAATGGCTGAGCAAGTTGAACAAAAAGACATAGAATTACAACAAAAATTAAAATAGAACGGGGGAAATAGTGATGAAAAAGCTTGAAATGTTATATGAAGGAAAAGCAAAAAAGGTGTTTAAAACTGAGGATGAAAAAAGATATATAGTTGAATACAAGGATGATGCTACTGCATTTAATGGAGAAAAGAAAGGCACTATCGTTGGTAAGGGAGTAGTAAACAACAAAATGTCAGCTTTGCTTTTCAAGATGCTTGAAGAAAAAGGGGTACCTAATCACTTCGAAGAGTTGATAAATGATAGAGAAATGATAGTAAAAGCGGTTAAAATACTTCCATTAGAAGTTATAGTTAGAAATATTGCAGCAGGTTCACTAGCCAAAAGACTTGGGTTGGCAGAAGGAACTGTACTCAAAAGCACTGTATTAGAATTTTGCTACAAAGATGATGAGCTTGGTGACCCAATAATAAATGAATATCATATAGAAGCTATTGAGCTTGCTACAGATGAACAAATAGATATTATAAAAGAATATGCCCTTAAGGTAAATGAAATATTGGTAGATTTCTTTGGTCAAAAAAATATGAAGCTTGTAGATTTCAAGCTTGAATTCGGAACTTATGATGGAAAGGTTATATTAGCTGATGAGATATCACCTGATACATGTAGACTTTGGGATAAAGACACAGATAAGAAGCTTGACAAGGATAGGTTCAGAAGAGATTTAGGAGATGTTGAAGAAGCTTATGAAGAAGTACTAGGAAGACTTTCCTAATAGAGGAGGTGGAAATATGAGAAGTGCTTTTATAACTGATGACAAATTGAAAGAAGAGTGTGGAGTTATCGGAGTATATTCGAACAGTGAAGAAACTGTATCTGATATGATCCATTATGGACTTTACGCACTACAGCATAGAGGTCAAGAAAGTGCTGGAATAGCTGTAAGTAAGGATGGTGTAATTAATTATCACAAAAACATGGGACTTGTTTCCGAAGTATTTACCCAAGAAAACCTTGATGAGCTAAAGGGAAATACAGGAATAGGACATGTTAGATATTCAACTACTGGAGACAGTCTTGTAGCAAATGCACAGCCACTAGTTGTAAAATATAAGAATGGAAGTATTGCACTTGCTCATAATGGAAATCTCGTGAATGCTGATAGCTTAAGAGAGATACTTGAGGATGAAGGAGTTATATTCCAGACAACAAATGACAGCGAGGTTGTAGCCAATCTAATAGCAAGATACCACAAAGACGGAATTGAAAAAGCGGTAAAAAGAGTTATGGAAGTATTAAAGGGTTCATATGCTTTGGTAATATTAACAGATAACAAGCTGATAGGTGTACGAGATAATCAAGGGATAAGGCCACTATGCTTAGGAAAGATAAATGATGGATATGTTTTGGCCTCTGAAAGCTGCGCGTTAGACACTATGGGCGCTGAATTCGTAAGAGATATTGAACCTGGCGAGATGGTTATTATAGATGAAAATGGTGTTCAAAGCATCTTTAATGATAAATGGTGTAAAAAAAGACTTTGCATATTCGAAATTATTTATTTCGCAAGACCGGATAGTAAAATAGATGATATAGGAGTGTATGCAGCAAGAAAAGAAGCAGGAAAAATACTAGCAAGAGAATACCCAGTAGAGGCAGATGTGGTTGTTTCCGTACCTGACTCTGGTACATCTGCCGCAATAGGATATGCAGAAGAATCAGGAATTCCTTATAGTATAGGACTAATAAAAAACAAATATGTGGGTAGAACATTTATTCAACCAAATCAGGCACTTAGAGAACAAGGAGTAAGGCTTAAGCTAAATGTTTTGAAGGAAAACATTGAAGGAAAAAGAGTAATATTAGTAGATGATTCAATAGTAAGAGGAACGACTAGTAGAAGAATAGTTGACATGCTTAAAAATGCAGGAGCCAAAGAAGTTCACTTAAGGGTTAGTTCACCACCGGTTAAATATTCATGCTATTTTGGAATTGATACTCCAAATAGGAGACATCTTGTTGGAGCCAACAAAAGCATAGAAGAAATTAGAGACATGGTAAATGCAGATAGTTTAGGATATTTATCACAAGAAGGACTTGTGAGATCTACTGGAAAAAATGTCGGATACTGTACTGCGTGCTTTAGCGGAGATTATCCAATGGAAATTCCCAGAGAACGTATAGAATAATAGGAGGCGGTATCATGGATAATGAAAAAATAACCTATAAAAATTCAGGGGTGGACGTGCATGCAGGCTATGAAGCAGTCAAGCTTATGAAGCAGCATGTTAACAAAACATTTACTAGTGGAGTTCTATCTGGGTTAGGCGGTTTTGGAGGTCTCTTCTCTATTGATAAAGATAGATATGATGAGCCAGTATTAGTTTCAGGAACTGATGGGGTTGGAACAAAGCTTATGATAGCTTTTATGATGGATAAGCACGATACAATAGGTGAAGATTGTGTAGCTATGAGTGTCAATGATGTTCTGTGTCAAGGAGCTGAGCCATTGTTTTTCCTTGACTATATAGCTACTGGAAAGCTACATCCTGAGAAGGCAGCAAAAATAGTAGAAGGCATAGCAAATGGCTGCGTTAAGGCAGGGTGTGCGTTAATCGGAGGAGAAACAGCAGAAATGCCTGGGCTGTATAGTGAAGGTGAATATGATGTAGCAGGCTTTGCCGTAGGAATAGTTGATAAAGAGAACATAATAAATGGTTCAGATATTACTGAAGGAGATGTACTGATAGGACTTCCTTCAAGTGGGTTACACAGTAACGGCTTTTCGTTAGTAAGAAAACTATTATTTGATATTAAAAAGCTAGACATTAACCAATATATTGATGAGCTTGGCTCGACTATTGGAGAAGAATTGATAAAGCCTACTAGAATTTATACTAATCCGCTAATTGAGCTTATAAAAAAGTTTAAGATAAAAGGAATTAGCCATATAACAGGTGGAGGTTTTTATGAAAACATACCTAGGATGATACCAGAAGGTCTTATGGGGATTATTGATAGAAGCAGTATAGAAATACCTCCTATATTTAACTACATTAAAAAACTAGGAAATATTGATATTGATGAGATGTACTCTACATTCAATATGGGAATAGGTATTGTTATGGCTGTGGCTAAGAATGATGCGGATGACATTATAAAATTTTTAAAAGATAGTCATAATGATGGTCATATTATTGGTGAGATAATAAAAGGAGAGGGTGGCATAAAGATATGTCACAAGTAAAAATTGGTGTATTAGTATCTGGTGGAGGAACAAATTTACAAGCACTGATTGATAATATAGATAATGGAAATATTAGAGGAGAAATAACTGTAGTCATAGCTAATAGAAAAAATGCTTACGGTTTAGAACGTGCTAAAAACAAAGGAATACCATCAGTTTATATAGATAGAAAAAAATTTGAAAATGATATTGATTATGATAGAGAAATAATAAGGATACTAGATGAACACAATGTAGAGCTAGTTGTTTTAGCAGGGTATTTAAAGATATTAAGTGAAGAACTAATAAATAAATTCAGAAACAGAATAATTAACATCCACCCTTCTTTGATACCAAGTTTTTGTGGCAAAGGATTCTATGGAGAAAAGGTTCATAAAGCAGTGCTTGAATATGGGGTGAAGATTACAGGCGCTACAGTTCATTTTGTTGACTATGAAACAGATAGTGGGCCTATAATACTTCAATACACTGCTGTAGTTAATGATAATGATACTGTAGAATCTTTACAGAAAAGGGTATTGGATATAGAGCATAAAGCTTTGACTGAAGCAGTTAAATTGTTTTGTGAAGGTAGACTTAATGTTGAAGGAAGAAATGTTTTAATCAATAGATTTAGTTAATTAAGTTCAAAAGCATAATCATGCCATGAAGAGTTTGAGAAAATTAGGTAGGGAGTGTTATAGATGAAAAGAGCATTAATAAGTGTTTATGACAAAACAGGAATCGTTGAATTTACAAAAAAACTAGTAAGCTTAGGATGGGAAATCATATCAACAGGAGGTACATCCAAGAAACTCAATGAAGAAGGTATTGATGTTATCGACGTTTCAGATATTACTGGATTTCCAGAATGTTTTGACGGAAGAGTAAAGACACTACATCCTAGAATCCATGGTGGACTATTAGCTCTTAGAGATAATAAAGAACATACAAGCATGATGAATGAGCTTAATATTCAGCCTATAGATATTGTAGTTAACAATCTATATCCTTTTAAGCAGACAATTTTAAAAAAAGGTGTAACTCACGAAGAAATAATCGAAAACATAGATATTGGTGGTCCTTCAATGCTAAGAGCAGCAGCAAAGAATTATAAATTTGTTTCAGTTATAGTTGATCCTAGTGATTATGATACTGTCTTAAATGAGTTAGAGCATAGGGGTGAAGTTACAGAAAAGACAAAAGAATATCTTGCAGCAAAAGTATTTCAGCATACAAGTAGCTATGATGCATTGATTTCGGATTACTTTAATAAAAAAGCTAAAATAGAGCTTCCTGATGCAATAACTATAACTTTTGAAAAAAAACAAGATTTGAGATATGGAGAAAATCCTCATCAAAAAGCGGCATTTTATACAGAAATTAAAGATATAAACGGGACTCTTTGTGATGCTATACAGCTTCATGGAAAGGAACTTTCATACAATAATATCGGAGATACAAATGGGGCTTTGGAAATATTAAAGGAATTTGAAGAGCCAACAGTTGTAGCAGTAAAGCATGGCAATCCATGTGGAGTAGGAAGTGCAGATACTATAGAAGAGGCATTTATTAAAGCATATGAAGCAGATAATATCTCTATATATGGAGGAATAGTAGTTGCAAACAGACAAATAGATGAGAATACTGCAAAGCTGATAAACGCTATATTCATAGAAGTAGTTGTAGCTCCTTCGTACACAGATAAAGCCATAGAAATATTAGGCTCAAAGAAAAACATAAGAGTATTAAAACTTTCTGATATAACTAAAAATGATTATATAAGCTATGACATGAGGAAGGTTTTAGGCGGAATTTTAGTTCAGGATAGAGACACTAAGCTCTTAAACGGAGAGTTTAAAGTTGTAACAAAAAGAAAGCCTACAGAAGATGAAATCAATGATTTATTATTTGCTTGGAAGGTTGTTAAAAACACAAAATCTAATGCAATAGTACTTGCTAAAAATAGTGGAACAGTAGCAGTGGGACCAGGTCAGGTAAGTAGAATATGGGCGCTTGAAAATGCTTTGAAGCAAGGTGGAAATAGCGTAAATGGAAGTGTAATGGCATCAGATGCATATTTTCCATTTCCTGATTGTGTAGAAGAAGCGGCTAAGGCTGGAATTACTGCAATTATTCAACCAGGTGGCTCTATAAGAGACGAAGAATCAATAGAAGCTGCTGACAAGTACGGTATTGCAATGGTGTTTACAGGGATAAGACATTTTAAGCATTAAGTTATTCAATCGACATCTTTAAACACTAAATTTCTCGGGAAATGACACGCATCTACAAATGAACTTCAAATCTAAATTCTAAAGGGGATGATATGATGAAAGTTCTTATCATAGGTAGTGGAGCCAGAGAGCATGCTATTGTATGGAAAATAGCTCAGAGTAAAAGAGTATCAAAAATATATTGTGCACCAGGTAATGCAGGAATACAGCAGGTAGCAGAATGTATAAACATAAAAGATGATGATATAGAAACTCTTGTTAGTTTTGCATTAAAAGAAAAAATAGAGCTTACTGTAGTTGGACCAGAAGTTCCTCTAGTACATGGAATAGTTGACAAATTTCTTGAAAACGGATTAAAAGTTTTCGGTCCATGCAAGAAAGCAGCTATGCTTGAAGGTAGTAAAAGATATTCAAAAGAATTTATGGACAAGTATGACATTCCTACAGCAAAATTTAGAAGTTTTACAAGTACAAAACAAGCATTAGAAGGATTAAGTGAGTTCAATTACCCACTGGTAATTAAAGCTGATGGATTAGCAGCAGGAAAAGGTGTAGTGATATGTCAAAATGAACAGGAAGCAAAGGATACAATCAATAGCATGCTTGAGAATAAGAAGTTCGGAGAATCCGGAAATGAAATAGTTATTGAAGAGTTTTTATATGGAACTGAAGCATCACTATTATGTTTTGTAAATGGAAACAAGATAATACCAATGGAAAGTGCCAGAGATTATAAGAGAGTATTTGATGGAGATAATGGCCTTAACACGGGCGGTATGGGATGCTTTTCACCTAATACTATTTTTACTGAAGAGCTAGAAAAACGAATAAAAGCAGATATATTAGATAGAATCATATATGGATTTGATGGAGAAAGTATAGATTTTAGAGGGGTGCTGTTTATCGGGCTGATGATTACTGTTAATGGGCCTAAGGTTATAGAATTTAATGTTAGAATGGGAGATCCTGAGACTGAGGTTGTGCTTCCTAGACTAGAAAGTGATATAGTTGATATTTTTGAAAAAACTATTGATGGAACTTTAGAGTCAAGTGATTTGAAATGGTTAGACAAAAAATGCGTATGTGTTGTAGCTGCGTCAGGTGGATACCCTGAAAGTTATGAAAAAAACAAAGTTATAACTGGACTTGAAAATGTTGATAAAGATGTAATGGTTTTTCATGCAGGAACTAAAAGAATAGAAGATAAAGTACTTACAAATGGCGGAAGAGTTTTAACAGTAACTGCATTAGCAGATACAATAGATGAAGCAAGAAGAAAAGCGTATAGAAATATAGGAAAAATAAACTTTGATGGAATGCACTATAGAAAAGACATTGCAAATTAGCAAGAGGGGAAGGTGCTTGCTTTTTAGGATAATAGCTTGAATAGTATAAAAAAATGCTCCTTTCTGGATTTAATCTTACTTAGATTTTTCCAGAGAAGAGCATTTTTTTCGCGAGAGTTTAGATTATTTTCATTATCTATTTTAGAGGTTTATCTTTATCTTAACTTCATTTCTTTCCCAACAAATTCATCCCATGAGCTTACTATTTTCCTTATAATCTGTGGTCCTATTTTAGATATTATAACAATTTGTGAATTTGTCTCACTATTATCTGAAGGCTTGTAATCTATCCTCTTATTAACTACATCTACTTGATTCCATCCATCATCAAGCTTAAAGAAGCCTTTTATTCTATAGCTATCTTCCTTGATAATGTCTAAAAACCTAGTTAATTGTTCTTTGGTTACTTCTCCCTCAAATGTAAGACTTAGAGTTTTAGGCTTATTTTCTGGAGTGTTTGTTGTATCTTCAGATTCTATCCATTGGTTTTTCATAAGGTCTTCTTCTAAAAAATTATAGTCAAGCTTCCCAAATACTGATGTTTGAATATCAACCTTATTATTAATGCTTTTGATTTTCTCGATTATTTTAGCTAATGTATCTTGATCAATTAAATCAACCTTGCTTATAACTGCTAGATGGCAATGCTTTAATTGTCTTTCAACAGTTTCTAAATCTTCTATTTGGTCAAGGAAGTTAACTCCGTCTATTATACATATTGCACCTTTATATTCATATATTTTACCTTTTACAGATTCCACACCAGCTAATACTTCTCCGATGTTTGAAGGGTCAGCAAGTCCAGAACTTTCAACAAAAAGATAGTTTAAATTTTGATCTGCCATTTCTATCATTGCTTGAACAAATGACAGTTTTAAGCATGAGCAGAATATTGAGCCCCTATTTATTTCAACAAGCTCCATACCTTCTTTTTTTATAATAGTTCCATCTATACCAATTTTACCGAATTCGTTCATTATGACTCCGACTTTTTTTCTAGACAGATCATCTAGTATATTAGTTAAAAAGGTAGTCTTTCCAGCTCCAAGAAAACCTGTAAGTAGATATAAGTTTGTTTTTTGACTCATATTATCACTCCTTGTATTTAAATAAAGATATATGAAAATGCATTAAATAGATAACCAACGATAATTATTCCTAAAGCTACTATAGTTATAAAAATACCCAATAATTTAGGTTTTACTACTTTACTTAACATAATCATAGAAGGGAGTGAAAGTGCAGTTACTGCCATCATAAATGATAAGACTGTACCAACTCCAACTCCTTTTCCAAATAAAGCTTCAGCTATAGGTATAGTTCCAAATATATCCGCATACATCGGTATACCAACTATTGTAGCTAAAAGAACAGCGAAAGGATTATTATCTCCAACTACTGTTTCTATAATTGATTGAGGGATCCAGTTATGAATCGCAGCTCCAATACCCACTCCAATCAATATATATAGCCATACTTTACGGATTATATCATTAACTTGGCTTCTAGCATAAGAGATTCTCTGCTCTCTAGTCATCTCATCAACTTCAGCATCAACATTTTCTATTCCCCATACATATCCTTCAACATATTTCTGTAACTTTAACTTATCAATAATAGTTCCTCCTAAGACTGCTATTATTAATCCTACAACTACATAGGCTATAGCAATTTTAGCTCCAAAGAACGACATTAAAATTAACAAAGATGCTAGATCTACCAATGGTGAGGATATCAAGAAAGAAAAAGTAACACCTAGTGGAAGTCCTGCAGATGTAAATCCAATAAATATAGGAATACTAGAACAACTACAAAATGGTGTGACAGTGCCCAATAAGGCTCCAAATATATTTCCTTTTATTCCATTAAATCTGCCAAGAATCTTCTTTGTTTTTTCGGGAGGAAAATAGCTTTGAATATATGAAATGATAAAGATAAGTACTGATAAAAGTATAAAAATCTTTATTGTATCATATATAAAAAAATGTATACTTCCCCCAAGCTTACTTTTAATAGATAAACCAAATAGATTTTCTACTAATAGTCTTACTAACTCATATAACCAAGTCATTTTTAATAGTATATCGTTAAGACCGTTAAAAATTAAAGATAATATATTCATAAATTTCACCTTCTTTTTTTTATGGAAAGCATAGACAATTCCTAATTGTCTTCTTACTTATTATTTTTTACACAGAGATAGGTATTTATTTGCATCAACAATTTTTTCAAGATCACCTTTTAGGACCGGGTATTTTTCTATATTATCCGATATACTCTGTATAATTTTTTTAAAAAGCATATCATCTGAATCTAGGTAATATGATATAAACTGACCTTTTCTTTCATCCTTAACCAAACCTATGTCTCGTAATTTCGAAAGATGTTTAGAAACATTTGGTTGAGATAAACCTGTTATTCCGCATATCTCACAGACACATAACTCTTTGTTGGCAAGAAGCATAATAATCCTTAGGCGAGTTTCGTCTGATAATACTTTAAATAAATTTGTTAATTCGTTCATTAAATCACTCCTTTCTAAATTGATGGTTACTGATAAATAAGTAATAAAGCAGGCATGAGGAAGTTCAACAACACATGAACATATAACTACATAAGCATATATTAATAATATAACTATTATATTTATATGTCAATATGTTTTATTAAAAGAAATAATCAAAATAATCTTGAAAATTCCAAATTGTAATTTTGTGAAAAATAATATAGCTTAACAGTAAATGGATTACATAGTATAATATTCATAATAATAAAGATTAGCTTTATATTTCATTAACAATAGCTAAAGTAATTCTATATTATAAATACCACTGTAAAAGATGAATATTTACTTGAAGATGAAATACACCCATGGTGAATGTTAGAAAAAACGTAGAATAGTGAGAGGTGAGCATATTAAATGAGAAAAAAAGAATATATAACAATATTTATTTCATTAATATGTATTTTAGTTGCATTTTTTTCAATAGTCAGATCGAACAGGGTCGATAGAATTGTAAAAATAATGAATGAATATGATAATGTTGATAAGATTGTTATCAAAACAAGTACAAATAATATTTCAATTACTGATCAAGAAAAACTCAAACACTATAAGACGAACTTAGAACCTGATTCTATTTTAGAAAATCAAAAAAAAGATATAAATAATAGTCTTGACAAAAAAGTTCTCGAAATTGAATTCTTTGTAAATGATAAAGTACTATTTACTGAGGAAATTTATTTATTAAATGATGACACACAAGCAACAGACTACTTTATGATAAATGACTCTAAATATATTGCAAAAGTTCATAACTTTTATAGAGAACTACATATCCAAGACAATGCTATATTTGATGATATTTTAATCATAGATTAAAATTAACATTAAATAAATACGTTGATGAAACTATAGAGGCTATCTTAAGCTTTCTGTAAGTTAAAATCTTAAGATTTTTTTGTATTGACAGTTGTATTATAAAAGAATATTATATAGCTATATCAATATATATCGATATAGCTATATAAGCATATATCGATATCAAGTATAATATATCTACAGCTGTTAATTATTAGAGTTAGGAGGTATGTTTATGAACATTAAAGTTTTAGGTACTGGATGTGCAAATTGCAAAAAGTTAGAAAGCAACACAAAAGAAGCGGTTAAGCAACTAGGCATTGAAGCAACTGTTGAAAAGGTAGAAGATATACCAAGTATAATGAAATATGGGGTAATGAAAACTCCAGCATTAGTAGTAGATGAACAAGTCAAAATAATGGGAAGAGTTCCAAGTTCTGATGAGATAAAACAATACTTAGTCTAGCAATATATTTGATAAAAGGAGTAAGGACTTCTATTTTATAGAGTAGGACTTACTTTTTTTAGTTTTCTAGAGTATATTAATTATAAATAGAGAAGATCTATTCAATTTAAATTTTGATATTAAAATATAACAAAATGTATTAATATTTATATTCTTAAAACATATTGACAGTCACAAAAAAAGCTAGTATCCTAAATATAGACACATAGAAATGTATCGATATATGAGAGGTGAAAAAATTGGATGAAAAAGTAGAAATATTTAAGGCATTATCTGATAAAAATAGGATGCTTATACTTGAAATGCTTTCATGTGGAGAAATGTGTGCATGTGACATAATGGATGGCTTGGAATTGACTCAGCCCACAATATCACATCATATGAAGGTCTTGCAGCATGCAGGTTTAGTAGATGGAAATAAAAAAGGAAAATGGATGGTATATTCTATTAATAAAACAAAAGTAGATGAACTGTGTGATTTTATAAAACACTTAACAAGCTTCAAAGAGGACTGTATATGCAAAACAGTAAATAGCTGTTGTAATTTTGAAGAGTAAAAAGGAGGTCTAATATGTCAGAAAAACAACAAAAACAAAGTGAAGGTTTAGACTTTTTTGGAAGGTATCTGACTGTATGGGTCGCATTATGCATAGTAGTTGGAGTTGGAATAGGGCAGCTTATTCCTATAGTACCGCAGACATTAAGCAAATTTGAATATGCTAAGGTTTCAATCCCAGTTGCTATACTTATTTGGCTTATGATTTATCCAATGATGATAAAGATAGATTTTTCGAGCATTGTAGAAGCTACAAAAAAGCCAAAGGGATTAACGGTGACATGTGTTACAAACTGGTTAATTAAACCTTTTACTATGTACATTATAGCAGCATTTTTCTTGAAGGTAGTATTTAAATCTCTGATATCAGCAAACCTAGCATCAGAATATTTAGCAGGTGCAGTATTATTAGGGGCAGCTCCATGTACAGCTATGGTTTTTGTATGGAGTCATTTAACAAAAGGTGATCCAGCATATACTTTAGTTCAAGTTGCGGTAAATGATCTTATTTTATTGCTTGCTTTCACACCAATAGTAGCTTTCCTACTAGGAGTAAGTAATGTTGCAGTGCCTTATGATACACTATTCTTATCAGTTGTATTATTTGTTGTTATTCCATTAGCAGGTGGATATTTTTCAAGAAAATATATCATTAAAAGCAAAGGATTAGATTACTTTGAAAATGAATTTTTAAAGAAATTTAGTAATGTAACAATAATAGGGTTATTACTAACTTTAGTTATAATATTTTCATTTCAAGGAGAAGTAATATTGAACAACCCGCTTCATATTGCACTAATTGCAATACCTCTTATAATACAAACATTCTTTATCTTTATAATAGCGTATGGATGGGCTAAAGTTTGGAAGCTTCCTCATAATATTGCTGCACCAGCCTCTATGATAGGAGCAAGTAATTTCTTTGAATTGGCAGTTGCAGTTGCAATATCGTTATATGGACTTCAATCAGGAGCAGCTTTAGCAACAGTAGTTGGTGTATTAGTTGAAGTGCCATTGATGTTAACACTTGTGAAAATTGCAAATAGAACTAGACACTGGTTCCCAGAAGTAAAAGCAGGGAAGTAAAGGAGGCGCCAATATGAAGAGAAAAATAGCATTTGTATGTATTCACAATTCCTGCCGTTCTCAGATGGCTGAAGGATGGGCTAAAAAGCTTGGTAGTAATGTATTAGAAGCTTACTCAGCCGGCACAGAAAAATATCATGAGGTAAAGCCCGGAGCTGTACAGGTTATGGAAGAAGTAGGAGTAGATATGAGTGAGCACTATCCAAAGCTATTAACTGATATACCTGAAGAGATAGATATTCTCATAACTATGGGTTGCGGAGTAGTATGTCCTTATGTACCATGCAAATATCAAGAAGATTGGGGACTTGAAGATCCGTCAGGTGGATCTATTGAAGACTATAGAAGGACAAGAGGCATCATCAAGGAAAAGGTTGAAGAGCTAATTAGACGAGTACAAAATAGTGAAATACAGTCAAACATGTGTAAAAAATAAGCAACAAAAAGCAAGCAAGAATCATTTCTGCTTGCTTTTTTGCATTCTTTTTGATTCAAATATAAAATAGGTATACAAAATTTGAACAAAAAACTTTCAAATGTTGTATATTTATGTAATTAAATAAATTATTTATAATAAAGACGTGGTGATGATAAATGAAAATAAGTGATAGGCTAATTAAGGTTTACAATTATTTGAAAATTCACAATAAAACATCTATTGAAGAGATATGTACGCACCTAGATATTTCACAGAGAAGCGCTAGATATGAAATTGATAATATAAACTATATTTTACAAAAAGTTAATCTTAAGGAAGTTGAGAAATTGCCAAAAGGAGAATTGAGATTTTATCCTGATAAAAATATCTATGCACTTTTTGAAGAACTTACAAAGGTTGAGGCAGTTTCTAAAGAAGAAAGGATCAGTTTTTTGATATTAAAGCTTTTAATTGATGGAAAGATTAATGTTTCCAAAGTAAGCAGGCAACTTGATGTTAGCAGAAGCACTATAAAAAATGACCTTAAATGTATTGAAGAGATTTTTATAGAAGATGATATAAAGCTTATAAATAATAACGTTGTTGCATTAGAAAATGATATTAGAAGATGTTTACTTAAAAACTATTATTCTATGCTTGGGGAGTTTTATCATATAGAAGATGAAACTATGAGAAATGTGAGTAAAGTCAAACAGCTAATTTATCAGTATATAGAAAACATAGATATAGGATCAGTAAAGGTATTTGTTGAATCGTTAGGAACTAGCTTTGACATTAAGGATAGTAAATTTTATGAGCTTATATTTGCTTATTTAATCATAAGTTATTTAAGAATAAAAAAAGGATACAAAGTGAAAAGTATCTCAAATAAAGCGTTTCTCAAAAGCACATCTGAATATAAGCGATTATTAAATATTATAGACAGCATGAAAAATATACGGGAAGAAAATGAGATATTAATGCTAACTGATTACATTCTGGGCTTTGTATCATATGAGTATAATACCCTAATATTTGAAAATTGGATTAAAATCACAATACTTATCAAAGAGATAATATCATTTGTAGATAAATATATCGAAGAGGACATAATAAACGATGATATTTTAATAGAAGGATTATTAAATCATATTAAACCAACAATATATAGATGCAAGAAGAATCTAAGTATAGAAAATGAAATATATTTTGAATCTATAGAAGGATATCCAGAGTTATTTAACATTGTAAAAAAAGCTTTATCAAAGCTAGAAAAGCTTATAGGTAAGGAATTGTGTGATGCAGAAGTGGCACTAATTACAGTACATTTTTTAGCCTCAATAAGACGAAATGAAAATAAAAGACAAGATAAAAAGCGAATTCTGTTAATCTGTGGTGGTGGTTATGGCACTTCTAGTCTTGTTAAAAATATACTTGAACAAAACTACGAAGTAGAAATAGTAGACAATATATCATGGCTTCAAATTTTAGACTATAATCTAAAAAACATAGACTTAATAATAAGTACAACTAAAATAAACAAAGACATTAGTATAAAAATCGATATACCAATGGTATTGATTACACCATTCTTTACCTTTAAAGATGATGAAATCCTTAAAAAGTATAACATTAATAGAAAAAAAACAGAAGATAAAATTTCGTTAGTTAAACTATTAGAGGTTATAAAAGAGAATACAGTTATAAAAGATGAAGAGAAGCTTAAAAATGATCTTTTAAAAATAATTTATAAGGACAAGAAGCATATAGAGGATATAAACCATCAAACATTGTTTGATAAGCTAAGAGATGATCAAATTGAAATCACAAGCGAAATTAAGGATTGGCAAACTGCATTAAAAATATGTGGTGGAAAATTAATCAAAACTAATGAAATAAAACAAGAATATTTAGACGAGATATTTAATGTCATAGATACATTTGGAGCATATTTTGTTTTAACAAACAATGTTGCAATACCTCATGGTCAATCAAAAGAAAACGTCAACACATCATGTATGAGTATATTATATATAAAAAAAGGTGTCATATTTCCAGGGGACAAGCTAGTAAAGTTACTGATACTAATTGCATCTTCTGAAAAAAATATCTTAATAAAAACAGTAGAAAAAATAAATTCATTAGCACAAAAAGATAATCTATATAAAGAATTAGACGAGGCTAAAAGCAAAAAAGAAATTATAGATTATCTTAGAGACAAGGCTGTATAGAAGGGGAGAAGAAGATGAAAATAGATGATGACCTAATATTTCTAGGAAAAAGCTTCAATAATCAAGACGAACTGTTTGATTTTATGGCAGATATATTATTTCAAAAAGGATATGTTACTGAAGAATATAGGAAAAAGATAAAAGAAAGAGAGAGCGTATTCCCGACAGGATTTAAATTAAAAGATATAAGTGTTGCAATCCCACATACGGATCCAGAATTCACCAAGGCTAGTAAAATAATATTTATAAAACTATTGAAGCCAGTAGAATTTGCAAATGCAGAAGACAATGAAAAAATCCAAGTTGAAATGATATTTGGATTAGTGTTTGAAAATAGCGACAAGCATATTGATGACTTAATGAGACTAGCTAACCTTTTGCAAGATGAAAAAGAGTTACTAAGGTTAAAGAAATCTGACAATATTGGTGAAATCAGCTCTATATTGGGTAGAACACTAAATTAGCATCAAATTATTAACTAGACAATTCAAAATAAAAAAAGATCTGACCTACTATCATAATATATTGTGATAGCAGGTTAAGCAGAGGAGATTAGTTATGGACAAATTGAAAAATTTAATTAAGGATTTGACAGAAATCAATGGGAACTCAGGATATGAGGATGAAATAATAAGATATGTATATAATCGATTAAAAAATAAGTGTGATGAAATAACAGTAGACTCAATAGGCAATGTAACAGCAAAATATTTATGCGGAAAAACAAATGCAAAGAGAATAATGCTATTTGCACATATGGATGAAGTAGGCATGGTAGTTAGGAAGATAGAAGACAATGGGTTAATAAGAGCAGAAAAGCTTGGCTCAATTAATCCTAATGTATTACCTGGGCAAGCTGTAGAAGTCATAGGCTCAAAAGGGAAAATTGTGGGAGTTATAGGAGCAAAGTCACATCACTTCTTAAAGCCTGAGGATAAATATAAGGTTGATGGATTTGACAAGCTGTATATAGATATAGGGGCAATTTCAAAGGAAAATGTTTATGAATTAGGAGTAGAAGTTGGAAATCCAATTGTAATGCAAAGTAGATTTAATGTCCTAGCTAATAATATGATTTGTAATAAAGCTATGGATGATAGAGCATTACTTGCAATTTTGGTTTATTTAGGTGAAAACATAAGAAAAGAAGCTTTGGATTGTGACTTGTACCTAGTGTTTAGTGTTCAAGAAGAATTCAATATAAGAGGGATTATGCCTGTAGTTAGAGATGTTGTCCCTGATATTGCAATAGGCTTAGATGTTACCCCATCTTGTGATGTACCAGATATAGAAGCTTATTCAGGAGTAGTAATTGGGAAAGGACCAGCATTGACTTATATGAATCATCATGGAAGAGGAACTCTGGCAGGACTTGTTCCAAATATAAAGTTTTTAAGCTTCATTGAGAATATATGCAAAGAAAATAATATACCAGTACAAAGGGAGGTGGCGCTAGGAGTATTAACAGAAACAGCATATATTCTATTTGAAAATTCAAAAACTGTTGTAGCTAATATTTCCATACCTACAAGATATACTCATACACCAGTAGAAGTTGTAAGTTTAGAAGATATATTATACTGCTATAATTTGCTTTCTAACTTCTTAAAAAAATATGAATCAAATCAAGAGTTTGGTAAATTTACAATTGTAAAGGAGGGTTAAAATTTGAAAAAAATCGTGGTAGCATGTGGCACAGGTATGGCAACTTCTACAATCATTGCAGAAAAGATCAGAGGGATTTTAGAACAAGAAGGTATTAAATATAGTATCACTCAATGCATTTTAGGAGAAATTGAAAGCTATGCAGCTAACGCAGACCTAATAGTGACATCAATGAAAGTGCAAGAAGAATATGCAGCTCCAGTAGTAGTAGGAACACCATTTATAGTAGGCATAAATGAAGAAATAGCAAAAGAAAAAATACTTGAAATTCTTTCAAAATAAAAGGGGGGAAATAAAAGTGCAACAAGTAGTGGATTACATATTATCTTTAGGGTCTAACGTTTTTGTTCCATTAGTTTTATTCATAATTGGGTTAGTATTTGGTATAGGTATTTTGAAATCAATTAAAACAGCAGCTACAGTAGGAGTTGGTTTTGTAGGCTTAGGTCTAGTAATAGGAATTATATCTGAAAAATTAACACCAGCAGTAAACCTGATGGTAGAAAGATTTGGACTAAATATGACAGTAATAGATGTTGGGTCAGGCACTGCAGCAGGGATTGCCTTTTCAACAGCTATAGGAGCACTTATTATACCAGTTGTCTTTGGAGTAAATGTGTTAATGCTAATATCTGGTGCATCAAAAACTATGAATATAGATGTGTTTAACTATTCACATTATGCGCTAACAGGCTCTGTAGTGTATATAATATCAGGAAGCTTAGTAGCAGGAATAGTAGCAGGAATATTCCATTCAATGCTCTCGCTATTATCAGCAGATTTTACAGCAAAGAGAGTGCAAAATCAGATTGGAATAGAAGGTATATCAATACCACAAGGTTATGCATCAAGTACAGTTCCTCTATATGCAGTACTAGATAAGATTTATGATAGAATACCGTTCATGAAGAATATTAAGATAGATACAAAGGTTATCCAAAAAAAGCTAGGTATGATAGGTGATCCGGTAATTATAGGAATTTTTTTAGGAATTCTATTTGGATTATTGGCTGGATATAACTTTAAAGACACAATGAATTTAGTTATAGCAGTTGTAGGCATTATGGTATTGTTCCCAAGAATGATAAAAATCATAGTTGAAGGATTATTACCAATATCAGAAGCTGCAAAAAACTTCTTCAATACTAAATTTAAAGGTAAAGAAGTTTATATTGGATTAGACTCAGCTGTAACATTAGGACATCCAACAACAATAACAGTTGGAATACTATTAATCCCTATTACCTTACTAATGGCAGCTATATTGCCAGGAAATAAAGTATTGCCACTTGCAGATTTACCTTTTGTGCCATTTTTTATATGTATGGCAACAATTATCCATAAAGGAGATATGTTAAGAACACTTATAAGTTCAACTATAAATATGATATTAGTACTTTTAATTGCAAGCTGGTTCACACCTTACTTTACGGAATTAGCCAATACCAATGGTTTCAATGTTGCAGAGGGTGGAAAAGTATCTGCACTTTATATAGGAAATGTATTTGATCTTTTGATAACTAAGTTTGGACAATTGGGAGTATTAGGATTCATAGTATTGGCGGCAATAACAGTTGGTGGAGTAATATTTGTAAAAAAGAATGCCTATCAAGAATAGCATTTTGAGTTAATACTTTACAGAAATCATTTTTAAAAAATAAACAAATTACACAAAAAACTAAAGCGAAGGAGGAGTAACAAATGACTTGGTTAAAAGAAGTTATAGGAACAGAAAAGGCAATTATAGCAATGTGTCATTTATTACCATTACCAGGAGATCCATATTATGATAAGGAAAAAGGAATGAACTATGTAATAGAAATGGCTAAAAAAGACTTTTTAGCACTCCAAGAAGGTGGGGTAGATGCAGTAATGTTTTCAAATGAATTTTCTCTTCCTTACTTAACAGATGTTAAATCAGAAACAGTGGCAGCAATGGCAAGAATTATTGGAGAACTAAAACATTTAATTAAGATTCCATATGGAGTAAATGTTTTATGGGATGCTAAAAAATCTTTAGACTTAGCTGTAGCAGTAGATGCTAAGTTTGTAAGAGAAATATTTACTGGTGTTTATGCAAGTGATTTTGGTCTTTGGAATACAAATGTAGGTGAGACAGTTAGACACCAAAGAAGAATAGGTGCAGAAAACGTAAAATTATTATTTAACATAGTTCCAGAAGCAGCAAAATATGTTGCTGATAGAGACATTAAGCAAGTAGCAAAATCAACAGTATTTAATAATAGGCCAGATGCATTATGTGTTTCAGGGTTGACTGCAGGAAGCGAAACAGATTCAGCAATATTAAAACAAGTAAAGGATATAGTTCCAGAAACAGTAGTGCTAGCCAATACAGGAGTAAGGCTTGAAAATGTTGAGCAGCAATTATCAATTGCAGATGGAGCAGTTGTTGGAACTACATTTAAATATGATGGCAAATTCGAGAATCATGTGGATATTGAAAGAGTAACTAAATTCATGAGTAAAGTGAAGAGTTTTAGAGAAAAAATTTAACATAACACAAAGGAGTATCATATGAAAATAATTCCATCTATAGCATCAGCAAATCAAGTTAATTTGCAGAATGAAGTTAAAAGGTTAGGTATGTGCTATGATAATCTTCATATTGATATAGAAGATGGAAATTTTATTGAGAATATTACTTTTGGATTTAAGACAATACAAGATTTGAGAAGTATTTGTGAAAAGAAATTCTCAGTTCATTTAATGGTGAATGAGCCTAAGCATTATATAACTAAACTGGCTGCTTTAAATTGTTCACACATATTTGTTCATGTAGAAAATATTATTTATTTAAGAGAGCTTATTAATCTAATAAAATCTTTTGATATAAAAGCAGGAATAGCTTTAAACCCTATATCAAAGGTATATGAGTATAAGTATATTTTTAAAGACATAGATGCAGTTTTATTTATGACTTCAGAACCAGATAATGAAGAACAGTGCTTTAATGAAGAAATATTAGAAAATATCATAGACTTTAAATCGTACAAGCATATAGAATTGTGGGCAGATGGAGGAATAAAGCTTGAACATCTATCAAAATTAGAAAAGAAGCAAATTGATTATGTAGTTATGGGAAGAGAGCTTTTTAGAAGTCATAAGCCAGATGAGATATTAAAAACAAATAATAAATAACTGTAAAGAGGCCAGCCCTTTGGTTAGCCTCTTAATTATTATCTTGAAGGTGGGATAAAGTGTATGAAGGATATATTTTTGATAGATTTTGACGGTACTATTGCGTTTAATGACAGTACTCATTTACTCGCTAATAGATTCATACCGAAAAAATACGAATATTATCGGCAGAAGTTTAGTGAAGGGAAAGTCAACGTAAAAAAGTTTGTATACGATTTGTTAACTTCGTTAAATATTGACCAGGAAACATTTAGAAAAACTTTGCATCAAGAAATTTTAGTGGATAAAAGCTTTAAGGATTTCATAGATAAAGATATAGAAGTTAGAATTGTTAGTGCAGGAACTAAGTTTAATGTAATATATTCTTTAGAAAGTATAGACCTTGATTTTAATGAAGCTAATATATATGCAAATGATATTTTTTTTAATGGTAATGAGATTGAGCTTCAATATCCGTATTTAGATAAATCAGAAGAAAATGGAGTAGATAAAGCTAGTATAATTTACAAATATAGAGATGCTGGATACAGGGTAATTTTTGTTGGAGATGGACCTTCAGACTACATGGCTGCCAAAGAAGCAGACATAGTATATGCAAGAAAGGGAACTAGACTTGAAAAGAAATGCAGAGAATACAATATCAACTTCATGACTTTCTCGGATTTTAATGAGTTATATGCTAATTACTTAAATAACTACAGAGTACGTCAAGAAAATTGTGTAAACTCATCAAAAATATATGTGTAAAATTTCTATATTGCTTAGAAAAGCAAGCAAGGGGCATTCCTGCTTGCTTTTTGTGTTTACTTGTTTTTTTGTTTTTTATTAACTGCATCAGTTCCTTCATAGAACTTCATTGTATCAATAGCATCTACATCTCTCTGCATACTCCATGGAAAAACAAGAGCATTCATTTGATTTTCAATGACTGGGTACTTATGTGAATTATATGTGTTTAAAATTATATCATATCCATTGTTGCTGATAGTGTTAGTCTCATCTTTTTTATTATTCATCTATATTTCCATCCTTTATATCAAAATTTGAGGGTAGTGATTTTTTATTACGTAATCTTTATATACTTATTATTAGTATTATCATAGAAAAATATTTTATATTTTACATGTAGAAAAATGTCAATTAACATAAAAAATAAAAGTATTTTGTTAGCTGTTATAGTATAATTTAAAGTAAATAAGTCTTTTCCAGGGAGTGATAGAATTGCACTTTAGAAAAAATATAATAGCGATAATAATAATTTTTTGTGCTATAAGCTTAGCATCATCATATGCATATTGTGATGATGAAACAATTAAAATAGCAGGTGACAATAATTATCCTCCATATGAATATGTAGATGAAAATGGTGTATTTAAGGGATTTAATGTTGATATTATGAGAGCGGTTGCCATTGAGCTTGAAATAGATATTGAGCTTATACCGATGGCATGGGAAGATGCTCAATTAACCTTACAAAAAGGTGAAGTAGATGCTATTCAAGGTATGACAAAGACAAAAATCAGGGATGAAATTTTTGATTTTACTGATGAACTAGTAATAAATTCACAAGCCATATTTGTTAGAAAAGATACTAGCTATATACAGGATATGAAAGACTTATCAGGTCTTAAGGTTGCATTTCAAAAAGGTGATGTCACTAATGAAGTAATAAAAACTGTACCTGATATTATTACTGTTGAAAAAGAAAATCAGACTATGGCAATAGATGCTTTATTAAATGGAGAAGTTGATGCATTTGTTGGAAATAGGCTTACAGGACTTTATTATTTACAAAAGATTAAGAAAATAGATGGAATAAAAATTGTTGGTGAGCCAATGTATGTTACTGAATATTGTTCAGCAACTAAAAATGGTAATGAAGAAGTGTTGGAATTGTTAAATAAAGGAATTTCTGCAATAAAAGCAAATGGAACTTATGATAAAATTTATAGGAAATGGTTTGGACAAACCTTCACAGATACTGGAGAGAGATGGAAAAAACTACTATATGCTTCAGTTATAACATTGCTAATATCTCTTAGTGCTATTATATTTATTATGTATTGGAATAGAAGCTTGAAAAAAGAAGTTGAAAAACAGACAGCAAAAATAGTGCAAAAACAGAAAGAATTGGATCAAAGTGATAGACTAAAAGGTAAGATTATAGAAAGTATTGTAAGTGGTATAGTTGCATTTGATAATGCTGGCAGAGTTATACAATCAAACTCATTTGCTAAAATGCTCATCGAGAAAAATATAGTTGATACTATGACATGGGATGAATTAGATATAGATGAAAAAATAGACATGAATGCACTAGAATGTGCGTTGAATGGAGAGACATGGAGAAAAAACATAGTATGGAGGACGATGTCAAATAGTGATGTAAGACACGTAGACTGCAGTATAATCCCTATAAAAGGACCAGAAACTATAGAGGGCGTGATACTATTGCTGCATGATTATACTAAAGAAAAGAAACTGCATGATATAGTACAGCATAATGATAAAATGCAAGCTTTAGGAAAGCTGTCATCAGGGATTGCTCATGAGTTGAGAAATCCATTAACATCTATAAAGGCTTTTATAGATATGATGCCAGATAAGCTAGATAATGAAAAATTTAGAGAACAACTGCTTAGAATAGTTCCTCAAGAAATAAACAGGCTGAATAGCTTAGTTAGCTTGCTTCTTGATTATTCAAGACCAAAAGCTTCTAACCCTCAGCAAATAAACCTTGATGAAGTTTTAGAGGATATTATTGCATTATTTTCAACACATATAAGGAAAAAAGATATCAAAATTATAAATAGAATAGATAATATAGCATTTTGGGCAGATATGTCTCAAACAAAGCAAGTGCTTATAAACATAATCCTAAATAGTATAGATGCTATAGACAAGGATGGACAAATCTTCATTGAAGGCTCAACAGAAAATAAAAAAGCTGTAATTATGATTTCAGACAATGGATGCGGCATACCAAAAGAAAAAGTATTTAAGGTGTTTGAACCTTTTTATACATCCAAGAAACAAGGATATGGTATAGGATTATCAATAACACATCAACTTGTAAGCGAAAATAGAGGAGAAATATTTATTCAGAGCGAGGAAGGAAAAGGAACCACAGTAATATTACATTTTCCAACTACCGCGTTGGAATGTGAATAAAAAATTATCCTTCAGGCATCAGACAAACTAGGCACTAGATAAATACAGAAGGGAGAAATAGTATATGAACAATATACTTGTTATAGATGATGAGCCATCAATTTTAACGGCATTACAATTTGCACTAGAGGATAGCTTTAATGTTTTCTGTACAACTAGTGTTCCAGAAGGGCTTGAAATGGTAAGCAGTAAGAATGTTGATTTAGTTTTACTGGATCAATACCTGGGTGAATACAAAGGGATAGAGGTATTGCAGACAATAAAAAAGAACAATCCTGGAGTTTTAGTCATTGCTATGACTGCATATGGAAGTATAGAATCATCTGTTGAGACTATACAAAGAGGTGCATACTATTATATAACTAAGCCCCTAGATATAAATGGATTGAAAATATTAATAAACAAGGCCCTTGATTACAAGAATCTAACAAATAAAGTAGCAGACTTAACAAAACAGGTTACCGAAAAATCTAATATGTTTAATATAGTAGCTTCGAGTAAAGCTATGAATGAGGTTTTCAAGATTATTGATAGAGTAAAAGACTTAGACATTAATGTTCTTATAACTGGAGATAGTGGTACAGGTAAAGAGCTTATAGCTAGAGCTATCCACAATTCAAGTAATAGAGCATCAGGGCCTATAGAAGTAATAAATTGTGCTGCTATACCACATAACTTACTAGAAAGTGAGCTTTTTGGATATGAAAAGGGAGCTTTTACAGGAGCAAATCAAAGATACAAAGGGAAAATTGAGCTTGCTCATAAAGGGACTTTGTTTCTTGACGAAATAGGAGAAATGGATATTTTGTTGCAAGCAAAGCTTTTAAGAGTAATTCAAGAAAAGAAAATAGTTCCTCTTGGCAGTGAAAAACCTATTCCGGTGGACTTTAGACTAGTAGCGGCAACAAATAAAAATTTAGCTGACGAGGTTAAAAAAGGAAATTTTAGAGAAGATTTATTTTTTAGACTAAATGTTATTTCTGTAAAAATGCCACCACTGAGAGAGAGAAAAGAAGACATTCCTGCTTTATGTAGGCACTTTATGAAAAAGTATAGTCAACTTTTTAACAAAGAAGTAGCTGGAATATCAAAGAGTGCCATATCAGTTCTTGAAAAACATGAATATCCAGGAAACGTAAGAGAACTTGAAAATATAATTGAAAGAGCAGTAGCGTTAACTAATAATGACATGATTGATCTACAAGACTTACCTGAAGAGCTCTTAGGAGAACTTAGTATATCTGCATCAAAGGATTGGATTCCTGTATATATAGGTGAGTCAATAGCAGAAGCTGAGAGAAAGCTAATATTAGCTACACTAGAGTATTGTAATGGTAATAAAAGAAAGACTTCTAAAATGCTTGGATTAAGTGAAAGACATCTTCATACAAAACTAAAACAGTATTCAGAAAATAATGAATAGGTTGACAAAACACTGAAATAATTTCATACTATGAGATTATTTCATACATGATGTATATAGAATTCTTGAAGAAATAAGAAAGGTCATTAAATAATGACCTTTTTTTATTTCTTGTGACATTGTTAAAAATTCGCCAAACACTTAGTTTTAGCTGTTTATCAAAGTAAAGTAAAAAAATATATAAAAAAATAATAGTTGGCACGCTTCTTGGAATATAAGAGTGAAAATGAAACTATAGAATATATCTATATATGAACTAATGAAAAAAGGTTTTTTCTATAGCTAAGGATGAGGGAGGGAATGTTTCGGCATGAGTATTTTTAAATAGCAACGGAAAACGTTTACAAAATCAATTAATATTACTAATCAATCTTAAGGAGGATTACTATGATGAAGAAAAGATTATTAATCGGATTATTAGTTATTTCAATGCTTGGAGTATTAGCAGGGTGTGGAAGTTCTTCTACCTCAGGAGACAATGCTTCTGAACTATATATTGCTGCTGCTAACCCAATGACTGGTGACTCAGCACAGTTTGGAGATATGAAGGTTAAAGCTATACAATTAGCATTAGATGAAGTAAATGAAAAAGGTGGAATAGATGGCAAGCAAGTTAAACTTATTGTTGGTGATGATACTGGAAATCCAAAAGAAGCACCAAACGTAGCACAGAAATTTGCTGCAGACAATAAAATATTAGCTGTTATAGGACACTGGAATAGCTCATGTACACTAGCAGCTAGAGGTATATATGAATCAGCTGGGATACCAGTAATTACTGACTCAGTTAATAAAGCTGTAACTGATGGAACAACACCACATGTTTTCCGTATATCTTTAACTGATACAGCACAAGCACAGCATCTTGCAAAATATGCTTATGAGCAAATGGGTAAACGTAAAGCAGCTATTTTATTTACAGCCAATGACTTCGGAACAGGACTAAAAAATGACTTTACTACAAAGTTTACTGAATTAGGTGGAGAAGTTGTAGCAGCAGAAACATACTTTGAAGGACAATCAAAAGACTTTAGTCCACAAATTACAAAGATAAAATCTCAAAACCCAGATTTATTATTCGTACCTGGATATTATGTTGAAACAGCTTTAATAGCTCAACAAGCTAAAGCTGCAGGTTTAGATGTACCAATGTTAGGAACTGAAGGTATAAGCTCAGATGAGCTAATTAAACTAGGTGGCGATGCAGTTGAAGGCATTAAATTTACAGGATTCTTCCATCCAGAAGTGGAATACCCTGGAACAACAGAATTTGTTGAAGCATTCACTGCTAAATATAATAAAGAACCTGACACATATGCTGCTTTAGCTTATGACTCTGCAAAGGTTGTACTTGAAGCTATGGCTCAAAATGGAGCAGATAGAGAGGAAATCAAAAAATATCTTGAAACTGTCAAAGACTTCCCTGGTGTTGCAGGACCAATATCATTTAAAAACAATGATGTAGAAAGAGGAATTATAATTCTTACAGTTAAAGATGGCAAAATAGTTCCTGCAGATGTTCAACCAAGCAATTAATTAAATAAATAGTTATATAAGGGTGGGGATCCCCCACCCCCTGATTATAACGAATAGGAAAGTTCTACTTTTATATTTTTAATAACAAGAATTTTCCGTAAATGAGTTTCAAAAAAGGCGACATTATAATGCTTCTTTAGAAGCCTTTTTTATAATAGGAAGGAAGGTGAAGGCTTTATGTTCATGGAACAGCTAAGCAACGGAATAGCATTAGGAAGTATATATGCATTAACAGCAATTGGCTTTACAATGGTTTATGGAATTATCCGTCTTATTAACTTTGCACATGGCGATATATATATGATTGGAGCATTTTTAACACTTACAGGACTTACTTTATTAAATATGCCGCTTGTAGTGGCCTTCTTATTCGGTATGGTAGGTGCATCAATATTTGGTATTTTGATAGCAAAGTTTGCTTATAGCCCTGTTTTTAAAGCACCAAGGATAAATCTCTTCCTTTCAGCTATAGGTATAGCAATATTTCTAGAGAATTTTGCAATGCTTGTATGGGGACCAGAAACTCAGTCATTTCCTGATGTTATAAACAATAATGTATATAATATTTTAGGATTTAGAGTTTCTACATTACAGCTTATTATTTTAGGAACAACTATAGTGTTAGTAGCAATACTAACGTATGTAGTTCAATATACAAAAATGGGAAGGGCAATGAGATGTACTTCTCAAGATATGGATGCAGCTAGATTGATGGGAATAAACACAAATAGAATAGTTTACTTTACTTTCGTATTAGGTTCATCTTTAGGAGCTGCAGCAGGAGCTTTAGTTGGGATGTACTACAAAGCGGTATTCCCTATGATGGGATTTGTACCTGGACTAAAGGCATTTATTGCAGCTGTAATTGGTGGTATAGGAAGTATACCTGGAGCTATGCTTGGCGGTATCATAATGGGTATATCAGAAAGCTTAGGTGCAGCATATATTTCATCCGGATATCGTGATGCTATAGCGTTTATTATTCTAATAATAATACTTCTTGTTAAACCATCGGGACTACTAGGAAAAGCAGTTAAAGAAAAGGTATAAAGGGGTGAACTCATATGGCAAATCTAGCTATAGTATTAAAAAATCTTGCTATATATACAGTCATATTATTTTTGTCAATTAAGATTTTATCAAGGGTGTTTGACTGGGGTACAGCAAAATTTTCTAAAACAGATAAGAAGACTAGAAGAATAGTATCATTAGCAGTAGTTGCAGTTATATGTGCCTGGCCAATTTTATTTTCGAGTCAGCCTTATGTATTAAGAACAAGTATCATAGTTTTACTGTATATAGTTCTTGCATTAAGCTTAAATTTTGTATTAGGTTTTGCAGGGCAGCTTTCAATGGGTCACGCAGCCTTTTATGCTATAGGAGCATATACTACAGCATTGCTTACAGTAAATTTTAAAATTTCTTTCTGGATAGCCTTAGTTCTAAGTGCAGTGATTGCTGGTGTATTTGGGTTATTACTAGGTATTCCTACACTCAGACTCAAAGGTGACTATTTAGCAATTACAACAATAGGCTTTGGAGAAATTTTACGTTTAGTTTTAATAAACTGGACATCCTTTACAAGAGGACCAGCAGGGATTCCAGGAATTCCATCTCCAAAGATTTTTAGTTTAGTAATAAACAATAACATTGGTTACTTTTATTTGATATTTGCATTAGCTATTTTCACAGTATTTATTTCATATCGTCTATTAAATTCAAGATTAGGACGAGGCCTTATTGCAGTAAGAGATGATGAAATAGCTGCCGAATCAATGGGAATTAATTCAACATTTCTTAAGATATTGGCCTTCGTGCTTGGTGCAGCTATTGCAGGTATGGCAGGAAGCTTCTTCTCAACATTTGTTCACTATGTAAACCCAGACAACTTTGCTTATATGGAGT
The DNA here is from genome assembly GCF_050433385.1 of Brassicibacter mesophilus. Lineage (NCBI taxonomy): Bacteria > Bacillati > Bacillota > Tissierellia > Tissierellales > Thermohalobacteraceae > Brassicibacter > Brassicibacter mesophilus. The sequence goes on along the minus strand of NZ_JBNPXI010000016.1, from coordinate 2,400 downwards.
CAGTAGTAATACTAACAATGGTGGTATTAGGTGGAGTTGGAAGTATACCAGGAGTTATACTTGGTGCAGCCGTATTGGCTATAATACCTGAGGCATTAAGAGATATTGCAACATATCGTTACGCTATATATGGAATATTACTTGTTCTAATGATGATTATACGTCCACAAGGAATGATCAGTATGGATAGCTTAAAGGGAGGTGCACAAAATGAGAATACTAGAGGCAAAAGGAATAACAAAATCCTTCGGGGGCTTAGTAGCAGTAAATAATGTTGATTTTCACATAGATGAAGAAGAAATTGTCAGCTTAATTGGACCTAATGGGGCGGGAAAAACTACATTTTTTAATACTATTACTGGTATTTATGAACCAACGTCAGGAGAAGTACAATTTTTAGGTGAAAAGCTGAAAAAATCAAAGCCTTTTGAGATTACAAAGCTTGGAATAGGAAGAACGTTTCAAAATATACGTTTGTTCAGTAGCATGACTGTTCTTGAAAATGTAATGGTAGGACAATACTGCAGAACATCTACTAACTTGTTTGGTGCAATCTTTACAACTCCAAAGGTTAAAAACGAAGAAAAAATGGTAAAAGAAAGGGCTCTTGAAATATTAGATTTTCTTGAACTTACAGATAAAAAAGATGAGATAGCAGTCAGCTTGCCATATGGCTATCAAAGAAGAGTTGAGATAGCAAGAGCATTAGCAACTGAGCCTAAGCTTCTTTTACTTGACGAACCTGCTGCTGGTATGAATACAGGTGAAAAGGTTGAGATGACACAGCTTATAAAGAAAATTCGTGGCAAGGGATATACTACATTAGTTATAGAACACGATATGAAGTTGGTAATGGGAATATCAGATAGGATAGTTGTTTTGGAATATGGTAACAAGATCGCTGAGGGACTTCCACAAGAAATTCAACGCAACGAAAGAGTAATAAGTGCTTATCTAGGTAAGGGAGGTGCCCAAAAAGATGCTTAAAGTACAAGATTTAAATGTTTATTATGGCGGCATTCATGCTTTAAAGGGAATATCGTTTGATATAGAAGAAGGGCAAATAGTAACTTTAATAGGTAGTAATGGAGCTGGTAAGACAACAACATTAAGAGCAATATCGGGGCTGGTAAAGGGGAAAGGGAGTATAATGTATAAGGGTCAAGAAATACTTGGAATTCCTTCAGAAAAAATTGTTGCTCAAGGACTTTGTCAAGTACCAGAAGGCAGAAGAATATTTACAGCATTAAATGTTCAAGAAAATTTGACGATGGGTGCATATTTGAGAAATGATAAGCAGAAAATAGAAGAAGATCTTGAATATGTTTATGAGCTTTTCCCAAGGTTAAAAGAAAGAGCTAAGCAAATGGGCGGGACATTAAGTGGTGGAGAACAGCAGATGTTAGCTATAGGAAGGGCTATAATGTCAAATCCTAAGCTGCTAATGCTTGATGAACCTTCTATGGGACTTGCTCCTATAGTAGTAGAAGAGATATTTGAATCTATCAAAGATTTAAATAAAAAAGGTTTGACAGTTTTACTTGTAGAACAAAACGCAAATATAGCACTTCAGGTTGCAGATATAGGATATGTTATTGAAACTGGGAATATAGCATTTTCAGGTAATGCTAGAGATCTTCTTAATGATGACAGGGTTAGAAAGGCTTATCTTGGAGAAGAATAAAATAATATACAGACACTATAAGGAGTGAATAGTGTCTGTATATCTGTTAAAATAAAATAAGATACATACAATTAAAAGATAAGGGAGGATTTTAAATGTCAGCAGAAAAACAGTACATTTTGGCAGTACCAAACTTCAGTGATGGAAGAAGAGAAGAAGTAATAGAAGCAGTAGTAAATGAAGTAAAAAACGTAGAAGGAGTAAAGCTAGTAAGCTATGAGCCAGAGCATGATTTTAATAGAACAGTAGTAACAATAATAGGAGAACCACAGCCATTAAAAGAAGCATTAATAAACATGGCAGCAAAATCAATAGAATTAATAGACATGAGAGAACAAAAAGGATCACACCCAAGAATAGGATCACAAGACACAATACCACTATTCCCATTTAAAAATATAACAGTACAAGAATGCGTAGACCTAGCAGAAGAAATAGGAAAAGAACTACATGAGAGAACAAAAGTACCAGTATTCTTCGCAGCAGAAAACGCAAGAACAGCAGACAGAAAAGCATTAGCATTCATAAGAAAAGGACAATACGAAGGATTAAGAGACTTACTAAAAGAAATAAAAGACGATGCAAGCAGAGAAGAAGAATACAACTCAAGAAAACCAGACTTAAGCGTAGACGGATTACTAAGCGAAACAGCAGGAGCAACAATCTGTAGTGCAGAAGCAGAAGGACTAACAGCATACAACGTATTCCTAGCAACA
>NZ_JBNPXI010000015.1:0-107477 GCF_050433385.1 Brassicibacter mesophilus | reverse complement strand
AGTTTTTCACGTGAGATTATCTGACACCTCGTATTTTAACAGGTGGTATTTCTTTTTTCAAAGTTCATTTTTATTTATTACAGGAATGCTCCTTACTTAAAATAAATATTTTTATAACATATAAAGTAAATTATATCATGAATAGGTTGTTGAACAAATGAAAAACAAAAAAAATTGGAAAATAGATGTAAAAAGTTATTACTTTATTGTAAAATATTTTCTGTGGAAAAATAACATATAACAAAAGATAGCTGACATGATTATATCTTTTAATATTACTCGCAAAACCACTATTTTCAAATTTTTAAATATCATTGTTTCTGCTTATACATTGCTGGATGAAGTCCAGAAATCCGTCAAAGGCCGTCTACCAAATACTCCGATCAGTAGAGCATACAGCTTGTTTACTTTATCAAGTGAATTACTCTACGACGAGTATAGTCCACAACCGAGTCCTATTTCTATAAGCTTTTTACCTCCTTCAATTTTAAAACTCCACTCTACCCTTTGATAATAGTATAATTTCTATAAATTATCTACAGATTTACTAAGTAGAAGGGACGGTTATTTATATTTTTAAACCGTCCCTTCTGCTTTTATTTTAAATTTTATAAACCTGATTGTATGTCTTCTATCATTGTCATAGTTCCTGTTAACCCACCAGAACCTACATACCAAATTTGTGAGCTTAAATATACAATCTTATCATTTTTATAAGCATCCGTTTTCTTAATTATATCATTATCAAAGATTTGCTCTGCTGATACAGTACCACCAGCAACTGCTGCTCTATCAATAACAAATATATAGTCTGGATTTTTCTCTAAAATATATTCAAATGTAATAGAGTTACCATGGTTTGATGCTTCTATATTTTTATCCGCTGGTACAAACCCAAACTCTTTGTGTATAATCCCAAATCTTGAACCTTCTCCATATGCACTTATGCTTCCATCATTAGCCATTACTATTAAAGCATTTTTACCGCTATCTACTACTTTTTTATTTAAGTCTTCTATAGTCTCATTAACATTTGAAAGTTCCTTTTCTACAATATCTTTTTTTCCAAACAGTTCTCCTAAAATCTGAGTATTTTTAATAACTGACTCCATATAGTTAGCCCCATCTACCTCTAAATACACAGTAGGTGCTATTTTCGCAAGCTCATCGTACACCTCTGCCTGCCTTGCTGAAACTAATATTACATCAGGCTCAAGTTCAAATATTTTCTCAAAATTAGGCTCAAATAATGTTCCTACATCTTCATACTTGTCATCATTGTATTTTTCTAAATGTTTAGGTACATTGGATTTTGGAAGTCCTAATATTTCTATACCCATTTTCTCTAATGAATCTATAGTTGCATAGTCAAATACAATTACTTTTTCTGGATTCTTATTTACTACAGTCTTGCCTAACACATGTTCAATAGTCATACTAGAATTTTCAGTTCTCTTAGTTTGCAGCTTAACATTATCTTCGCTATTTGATGTACCTTGTGTAGCACCACAAGCAGTTAGAGCTAAAATAGTAATCATTAATAGTAGCGCTGTAAATAAACTCTTTCTTTTAAACATTTTTTCACCTCATACTTATTTTTTACTTAATAATAAACACAAATTTTACTGTTTTGTATATTTTCTATACTAAACTGTATACCATATATTTTCTCTAAAATACTCTTGTTTATTATCTCATCAACCACTCCTTTCTTTGCTATTTTGCCATTGCATAAAGCTACAATATAATCTGAATAGCAAGACGCAAAATTAATATCGTGTATGACTATTACAACTGTTTTCCCTAAGTCATCTACTAATTGTCTTAATGTTTTCATGATTTCCACAGAATGTTTCATATCTAAGTTATTAAGAGGCTCGTCCAAAAGAATATATTCTGTATCTTGGGCTAAAACCATAGCTATATAAGATCTTTGTCTTTGTCCTCCACTTAGTTGATCTAAATATTTGTCTTGTATACTTTCAAGCTTCATATAGCTTATAGCTTCATCTACATACTTTATATCTTCAGTTGTAAGCCTTCCATTGCAATAGGGAAATCTTCCAAAACTCACAAGTTCTCTAACAGTTAATCTTATATTTATATAATTTGATTGTTTTAAAATAGAAATTTTTTTAGCAAGCTCTTTACTATCCCATTTGCTAATTTCAGTACCATCAATAAAAACTTCTCCTTGGTTTTTATTAATAATCCTACTAATTATTGATAATAAAGTACTTTTACCTGCTCCATTTGGTCCAATAAATGAAGTTATCTTTCCTTTTTCTATCTTTAAACTCACATTATCTACTACTTTTTTATTGCCATATTGTTTGACTATATTAATAACTTCTATCATATTGTATTCTCCTTTAACAGTAGATATATAAAATAAATTCCACCAATAAAATTAATAACTACACTTATAGGAGTGCTGAAATTCATTATTCTTTCAACGATTAGTTGTCCTCCTACAAGAGTAATAGAGCTAACAAGCATAGAGGCTATAATTAGATACTTATGCTTATATGTATCTAAAAACTCATAAGTAATATTCACTACTAGTAACCCTAAAAAGGTTATCGGTCCAACTAAAGCAGTAGATACAGATACTAATATAGAAATAGCCATAAGCATTCTCTTTACTACTCTGTCATACTCTACTCCAAGATTAACTGCATTTTCTCTTCCTAAAGATAAAACATCTAAGCTTCGTAAATATTTGTATGTAAATCCTATAGATATCAATGCTCCTATTAATGCCACCCATAGAATATCTGTATTCATACTATTAAAGCTAGAAAACATTTTATTTTGTACAAGCGTAAATTCATTTGGATCTATTAACACTTGCATAAAAGATGATACGCTTTCGAAAAATCTACCAAATATCATACCTATAAGAAGAAGAAAAAATATATTATTATCTTCTCTTTTAAAAAGTAGTTTAAACAATATAACTGAAAAAATAGCCATAACTCCCACAGACAATATAAAGTTAAAATTTTCTCCTAGCTTGGCTAAAGTACTAGCACCAAATACAAATACAATAAAAGTTTGTATAAACATATATAAAGAATCTAATCCCAATATACTAGGGGTTAATATACGGTTGTTAGTTATTGTTTGAAATATTATAGAAGAAAAAGCTATAGAACTACCTGTCAGTATAATAGCAATTATTTTATATATTCTTCGATATAAAGCATACTCCCAATTTTTACTATTCAGCCCTAAAAAAACAAATAGTGCTACTAACACTAATAATAAACCTGAAAGGAAGTATATTTTCTTTTTAGACTTCATTATGCACTCCTCCTAAAAAGTAAGTAAAGAAAAATAAAGCTTCCTAACACACCTACAGTAAGGCTAATAGGTATTTCATACGGATATATTATTAGGCGCCCTAATATATCACAGAAAAGTAGAAATACTGAACCAAATAAAGCTGTCGATAAAATATTTTTCTCTAAATTATCTCCTTGATACATAGTAACTATATTAGGGACTATTAAACCTAAAAATGGTATCTTCCCTACTGTTATAACAACTATGGAGGATATTAAGGCCACAATAGAAACTCCTATATTTACAACCTTGTTGTAGTCTAATCCTAAATTTGTTGAAAAATCTTCACCCATACCAGCTAAGGTAAACTTATTTGCATATAATAATGCAATGAATACAAGTGGAATACTAATATATAAAAGCTCATATCTTCCCTTAATTACCATAGAGAAATTTCCTTGTAGCCAGGAAGATATATTTTGTATAAGATCAAATTTGTATGCAAAAAAAGTTGTTATAGAGTCAATTATACTTCCAAGCATTATTCCTAAAAGAGGTATAATAATTGCATTTTTGTATTTAACTTTCTTTAGTATCCCCATAAACAAAAAGCTGCCTCCTACGGCAAAAATAAAGGAAACAAGCATTTTAGTAAAAGTATTTGCTGTAGAAAACAATATAAGAGAAACTAAAATGCCCAATTTAGCAGAATCTATAGTCGCCGCTGTAGTTGGAGATACAAATTTATTTTGGGTTATTTGCTGCAATATAAGTCCACTTATACTCATACCAATACCTGCTACAATAATACTAATAAGCCTGGGGATTCTGCTTAGAATTAATATTTGAACATTATCCTCACTTAAATGAAGTATATCTGAGAAAGATATTTCTTTAACTCCAATAAATATGGAAGCTATAGATAGTATTAATAGTGCTAATATTAGATATCTCTTTTTCATAATGCCTCCTATATGACTACTAACTTATTTGACACATATTATTTAAATTTGATATAATAAAAATTCGTATGATTTTGATAATCATTTTCAATTAATATCAGTCTATCATTAAAGAAGTTATTAATCTTTAACTATATTTGTTTTTTTATAACTATATTTAGGAGGTTTTAAAATTATCTAATGCTATTCTTTTACTTCTATCCTACTTAATTAAAGTACTCACAGTACTACTGACTTTATGCTTTTTTATAACTACTTAGTCACTTATGAAATCATTCTTGCTTGCATAAATGAAGGAGGGCTTATTTTGCTAACAAAAAATACTATTAATAATGAGGTTTATAACTTTCATGTAAGAAAATCTATTGAATATACTAAGAATAATTATAAAAAGCCTTTAAATTTAAATTATATAGCAAAACATTTAGGTTTAAATAAGTGTTATTTTTGTAATTTATTCAAAAAAGAAACAGGAAAGACTTATTCCCAGTTTCTTAATCAAGTTAGAATAAAAAAAAGTAAGGATTTATTAGTAAATACAAATTTATCCATATTAGAAGTAGCACTTTCTGTAGGTTATAATAATCAAAACTATTATAATATGACTTTTAAAAGAATTACTGGTACTACACCACTTAAGTATAGGAATATGGGTGTTAATTAGATATTTACATATTACCTAACGCATACTAACTATACCTCTGTCATAAAAAAGTATTTCTATTTTAGGGCAATACTATAATTCATACTTTTGAGGCTATCAAAATATTTATCAAACTTCATAAAGATACTCTATTTATATTAACCCTCCCACCATATTCATCAATGTTGAATCCTCTAATAGAAAGATTGGATCGGCTACAGTAAACTAGACAATAAAATTAAGATCATGTAAACTGATAACAATATATTAAAAGGAGATTTGTTTATATGCCTAAAAGATAAAGAAGAACTTACACTGAAGAATTCAAAGAGCAAATGGTGAGGCTATATGAAAATGGTAAACCTAAGAAAGATATTATTGCTGAATATGACTTAATACCAACAGTCTTCAATGCTTAGATTAAAAGAAGTCAAACTACCGGCTCTTTCAAAGAAAAAGATAATAACTCTCCAGAAGAAAATGAGCTAATAAAACTAAGAAAAGAGAACCAGCAATTAAAGATGGAAAATGATATTCGCCCTAAAGGATAAGTTCTACTAAGGCAATGAATTGCCAAGTAAGTCACTTGAAAGCAAGCGGCGCTGATATTAGAACAAAAGTAAATGTGATTAATAGCAATACTCACAAGTACAGTGTATCAGCAATGTGTAAAATCCTACAACTCCCTAGAAGCACATATTACTATAAATCTAAAGTCGATCTATCAGGTGACGAAATATCTCGTAAAATCATTAAAATATTCAAATCAAGTAGAAATAACTATGGAACTAGGAAAATCAAAGTAGAGCTTAAGAAATTAGGCTATGTAGCATCAAGGAGGAAGATAGGCAGAATCATGAAGTTAAATGATTTAGTATCTAATTACACAGTAGCTCAATACAAGCCTCATATTGATAAATGTAATGAATCTAAGATAGCTAATAAACTAAATAGAGCATTCACAATATAGATAAACCTTATGCAACTGTAGTGAGCGATTTAACATACGTTAGAGTTAATAAAAGATAGAGTCGATGAATTTGAAAAAATACATAAATAAAGGATAAATCATTCAGCTAAATTTTTAATTGTATCTATATACAATCGCTGTGTCGATTGTTATAACTATAATGAATGTCTTTAACAGCTTTATCGAAGTAGATGAAGATAAAATTAAGATGCTAAAAACATTTGGAGCAACCAAATTTCAAATTCTAAAAAAAGTTGTATTTCCAGCAAGTATTCCAACTATGGTAAGTACTCTCAAAGTCAACATAGGATTAGCTTGGGTTGGTGTTATTGTTGGAGAGTTCTTGGTATCTAAAGCTGGTATAGGTTACTTGATAGTATATGGAGGTCAAGTATTTAAGCTTGATCTGGTAATGATGAGTGTTATAATTCTTGCTATACTCGCTGCCCTAATGTATAAAGGTGTAGCAATAATTGAAAATATGTTTATGAAGTGGCGTCAATAGATATATTTAAGTACAAAAAGATCAACAGGCAGATAACTAATCGAAACAATTTATCTGCCTGTTATAGTATATAAAATTTTAACATCCATAACCAATTACTGCTGCTCCAATGGCTCCTAAATATTGTGAAAGATCCGATGAAAACACTTCTACTCCTAATTTTTCGCTTAAAAGCTTACCCAGTAAATAGTTTTTAGAGACTCCTCCAGAGAAAAAGGCTTTATTTGAAACTCCCACCTTGCTTGCAAGAGTGTAAGTTTTGCTACATACTGATTGAAGAAGTCCTGCTGCAATGCTTTCTTTTGATGCCCCACTGGCCATTAAGCTTATAATTTCTGATTCTGCAAATACAGTACACATACTACTTATAGTTTGAGGTTCCGCACCTTCCGCAATGTGAGAAAGGTCGCCTACATCTATTCCTAGCGCATGAGCCATCACTTGCAAAAATCGTCCAGTTCCAGCAGCGCATTTATCATTCATAAGGAAATCAATAATGTTACCTTCTTCATCCAACTTTATAACCTTGCTATCCTGACCTCCAATATCAATAACTGTTCTGATACTAGAGTCAATAAAGTGAGCTCCTTTTCCATGACAAGTAATCTCAGTTATTTTCTTGTCTATAAATGGCAACGCTACTCGTCCGTACCCAGTTCCAACTATAGTTTTAATCTCATCTCTTTCAATATTTGCTTTTGTTGTAATCTCCTTAAATAGCTTAAGACCCGATTCTTTAGGACTCCACCCTGTAGGGATCATTTCCTTTGCAACTATTTCTTGACCATCAAATATTACAGCTTTAGCAGCGACCGATCCTACATCAATTCCAACACTATACATTATTTTATTCCCTCTAAAAATGCCTCTACTCTTACCTTTATTTGACCAACATCTGAATCAGAGTAATCTGTTTCAATTTGAAGGAAAGGAATATTTAATGTATCCTTCGCAAAGCTTTTAACTGTGAAAGATTCAATATTATATGTGTGACAAGCCTGCCACGTTAAATCTACTATTCCATCAACTTGATATTCTTTTGATAGTCTCTCGATTAAATCAAGTCTACCATTGTTATTTGTCATACAAGAGCATGGGGTAGATAAATATTTTTCAGCCAAAGCAGTAATAGGGTCTTTATCTTCATCAACCAGCACATCAAGTCCTTTGTAACCTGTACAATTCTCCAATGCAACTACACTAGCACCTGATTCCTCAAGTATTTTTAGCACTTTTTCAGAACCACTTCCTATAGGACATCCAGTTAGAAGAATACGAGGCGCTTTTTCATCAAAAGCATAGATTCCTTTTTCCATTTGTCCTTCAACTTCTTCTATCAGTTTTTCTATTAGCGTAATCCCAGCTTCTTTGTCTACATTAAATCCTTTTAGCCACTGTGCAAGCATCATATCCATTCCTGTTAAAGGTGCTGGCTTGTGAGCATTTAATTGATGAAGACGCTTCATTGCTTTTCTTTCTCTATTCATTAATTTAATAGCAGCTCTTAGTTTTTCGTCTGTTATTTCTACTCCAAACTGATTCTCTAAAAATTCTTTAAAATAAACCATTTCCTTTTCCCATAACTTCAAAGAATCTTCTGCATTAGCTGTTTGTGGTAAATTCATTACATGCATAGGTTTTATTTTCGACATCAATTCATACATTTTTTTCTTACCGTCGCAAGTCGTCTCTGCTAATAATACATCTGAAAAATAGAAATATGGACACTTATCAGTAATAGCAAATCCATAGCTTGATTTGATTAGCGGGCATAAGTTTCTTGGAAGTTCTTTTTCAGCTTCTTCTATTGGCGCCTGGCTTGTACCGCAAAGTGTAACAGAAATCGCATCTGCTGCTAGTGCAATTTCTTGTGGAGAAAAAACACAATACATTCCTACTATCTTCTTTCCAGCTTCACTTGCTTCTTTAATTTTTACTGAGTTAACACCTCTTAGTGCTTCTACTTCTGCCATGATTTCTGGTCTCATTAATTAATCCCCCTTATAATTTTTCTTTGTAAATCCTATATATTGCTTTGTTAGCAAAACCTTTATGAAGAAATTATTATTTAGTCAATTATCCTTGAGATCCTTTTTACTGTATCTCTAATGCTCAATGTTAAGTTAACACACACATTAGTAGTCTATCAAATGTTCAATCTTCAAACAATTCTTATAGAGAGTTTCCATAGATACTCAATGGTATATAGATAGTTTTTATAGTTATAGTTGATGGAGTTGGAGAAATTCTTGCAATCAAAGCTTAATAAAATAGGATTATAAAGTTGTAATCATCATATATTAATACAAATTATAAAACTAAGGTTATTTATTTAGAAAAAGGGTAATTATAATTAAAGGTTATTACATATGAAAAAATACACAAGAAAAGCTATTTTAACAGGAGGTATTTTATGAGTAAAAATATTACAATTTACACTTTTAAAACTTGTCCATTCTGTATTAAGTCCAAAGAACTTTTAAGTAAAGAAAAAGTTGATTATACTGAAATAGAGATATCTAATCAAAAATATAAGCTTGATGAGTTAGAGGAAAAGACTGGAATTGGTACTGTTCCTCAGATTTTTGTAAATAAAAGGTTTATAGGTGGATGTGACGATCTTTTGGAACTACATCGTAATGGAAAATTCAATGAAATATTTAAATAGTAATGTTAGTAAAAATTTAAACTCCTTTCCAAAAAGGAGTTTTTCTACGTATATCTTATTCTCTACATTTTAATAATTTGAATTAACCAATTTATAAATATCAAATTTATAAGTATAATACCTAAAATGCTTCCAAATTTTAAACGGTCCACTGTGAATTCAGTAGGCTCAAGATCTTCTTCGTTCTTATAAGATATTCTTCTTCCCCAGTTAATACTACCTTTAGGATTTTTAAAAGTATAAATAAATAGAATATTTAAAGGAATTCCAAATCCAATAAAAACTAAAATCCATGAAAGAACTTCAACAACTTTACTGTTCCCCATAATTGCCTCTCCTTTCCATATAATAATCACACCTAACTTATATATTCTATATTAATACTTTTTTACCTTTATTCTACATGTTGAAAAATTTGCTCATAGAAACTCATTTCTAGTTGTAATCTCAGATATCTCACTGCTTATAACTTAGTATTTATTAAAATAATTTATTTGGAAATTAAACCATATTATGTGGTAAAATGGATCTAAAGAAATAAATTATTCATTGGAGGAATACCATTGAAAGGTTTAAAAGAGAAAATAACTATGTTTATAGCTTGTATCCTATTAGGTATCATACTTTCAATACAATTTAATACAACTCAAAATGTCACAGATGGGATTAATCCTACTGTAAGAATAAAAACACTGGCATTAAACCTAGAAGCATTATCGATGCAGAAAGAACAGTTAAGAAATGAGCTAGACAACATTGAGAGCACGATTAGAATAATAGAGGAAGACTTTTCTAAAAATAATAATTTTTTCAACAAGCTTTATAATGAGTTGCAAATGTACAGTATTTTTTTAGGAAATACTGATGTATCGGGTTCTGGAATTATAATTAGAATCGATGAACTTCAAGAAGATATAACCTTCGGTGATGGTACTAATACTATTGCAGAAAACTATGATCTATTCCTTCATGTTATTAGTTCATTAAATGCAGCTAATGCTGAGGCAATATCAATAAATGATATAAGATACACTTCTTATTCAACAATATATGTTAAAAATAATGCATTGGAAATAGATGAATACATGATTAATCCACCTGTCATAATTAAAGTAATAGGAGATCCTAAAGAGCTAGAGTATATCCTTACTTTAAGAGATGGTGGACTAGATGTTTTGAAAAATATGCCAAGTATCAAAGTAGATATTAATAAGGAAAGCGATATTCAGATACCTAGAACAAGCAAAGAAATAGATTTTAAGTATGTGAAGCCTTATGTAAATCCAATAGAAGATACTAACCTATAAAAACATCCTAAAACCATTCCTTTTAAGCCATTCTTTTGCTTTTCTATAGTTTGGAATAATACTTTCTACAAGTTTCCAAAAGTCTTGTGAGTGATTCATGTGAACTAAATGACTCATTTCATGGACAACTATATAATCAATAACATAGGAAGGAGCCATAGAGCAACGCCAATTAAAAAGAATATGTCTGTTAGTGCCACAGCTTCCCCACCTTTTTTTCTGTTCTTTAACCTTTATGTATTTTGGCTGTACTGTAAAATATGGCTGATAATGTTCAACCTTTTGAAACACATTTTCATATGTCTTTTGTATATACCATTCTTTTATTGTTGCTTTAATTATTTCTTTATCATTTGTATTTGTTGTCAAACACAGCATATCATGATACAACTTTATAGTAGGCTTATTTACTGATTCGTCTATAGCAATGTGTAATGAATAATTTTTCCCCAGATACATAAAAACTTCTCCTGCTGCATATTCTCTTCTTTCTCTTACATAACCAATTTCTCTAAAAAAAGAAAGTTTTTTAATTATCCATTTTGCCTTTGATTCAACAATTTTCACAATAATATCTTCCTTTGCACCAATAGGCGCAGCAACCTTAACTATATCTGGAGGATCTATACTTATTTCAAAAGTTTTTCTTTTCCTATACTCAACTATAAATTCAATAATCTGTGAATTATACTCTATTTTTAACTTCATGTAATTATCTCCTAGTAATTTATCTATATTAGATAATTTATCTTTAAAATTATTATACATTTACTTATTATATCAGTATTTTATAGTCTTTTATATAGATACACAAGATTAAAACAAAATTAAAAAGCCTTCAATTAATCTATTTCAGATTATTGAAAGCTCATTATATTTATTAAGCAAATGCTTATTCAGCAAAATGAAGTGCTCCAAAGCTTGTTGAAGCTAATACAGCTTCATGTATCGCTTCTGATGTAGTTGGATGTGCATGAACTGTTTTTATTATATCTATATCTTTCAAACCATTTCTTATTGCTAAAGCTAATTCATGAATTAAGTCAGTTGCATGAGGCCCAATGATTGCTGCACCAATTATTTTATCTGAAGTCTTATCTTTAATAACCTTAACAAATCCTCTAGTTTCACCTAATGTAAGTGCCTTTCCATTTGCTGCAAACGGAAATTTGCCAACAGATACTTCTATGTTCTGTTTTTTAGCATCTTTCTCACTTATACCTACCACAGCTATCTCTGGATCAGTAAATATTGCGCTCGGTATTACATCATAGTTCATTTTCTCATCTTTGTCCAGTATGTTTTCTACTGCAACTATTCCCTGATGTGAGGCAATATGAGCCAGCTGTATAATATTTGTAACATCACCTATAGCATAAATATTAGGAACATTAGTCTGCATTTTTTCATTTACCTTTATTCCTCTGCCTCTGTCATTTAGCTCAATACCAAGCTCCTTAACGTCTAATCCATTAATGCTAGGTTGTCTTCCAACAGCTAATAGTATTTTATCCGCAGTTACATAATGTTTCTTATCACCTTTTGAAAATGCCACTACACTTTGTCTATCTTCTGTGTCGATAATTTCTTCAACTTTCGAACTAGTATATATTTTTATACCTTTTTCTTTAGCGATTGAAGTAATTTCACATGAAATATCATCATCTAAGGTTGCTAATATACTATCAGCATATTCTACAACTGATACTTCTACACCAAAATTTCTAAATACAAAAGCAAATTCCATACCTATTACACCGCCACCAACAACTATTAATTTCTGTGGCATTGATTTTATATCTAGCATTTCTTTGCTCGTCATTACGTTTGATGAGTCAACACCTTTTATAGGAATCAACGAAGATTCAGAGCCAGTAGCTATTATGATATTTTTAGTATGGATAGTAGTTTCCTTATTGCCATGCTTCGTAAAAACTGTATTTTTATCAAGTATCTTCCCATTTCCCTTAAATAGCAGTATATTGTTTTTCTCTATTAAATACTGAATACCACCAACTAATTGCTTTACTATTTCATTCTTTCTATCTACTACCTTATTTATATCTACTGATATATTTTCTGCAAATAATCCGTAGTTTTCCGATTCTTTCAAGTGTTTAAATACTTCTGATGATCTGACGAAGGCTTTAGTTGGGATACATCCCCAGTTTAAGCAGGTACCGCCTATGTTTTCTTTTTCAACAAGCGCTACTTTTGCGCCGGATTTAGCCGCCTGTATAGCAGCTACATATCCACCTGGACCAGCTCCAATTATAGTAATATCTACATCTATATCTTCTTTTTTTGGTTTCATTAAGCTTCCCATATAGTTAAATCCAGTCATGCTTTTAGTCTCTTGATCGTTTTCTTTTTTTATTTGCTCTCCTTCGATCTTAGCTAAAATATCGCCTTTTTTAACCATATCACCAGCTTTAACTTCTATGCTCTTAATTGTTCCACTAACATCTGCACATACCGTAATATTTCCTTTATTTGATTCTATGTCAAGAAATTCCTCTCCAGCATTTATTATGTCATTCACATTTTTATATATCTTGCCAACTTTGCCGCTATTGGCGTGACCTGAAAGCTTCTCTAGCTTGAAATCAATTATCATATCTTCAACCCCTTTTCACATATAGGAAGAAAGACAGCATTTCTACTGTCTCTCTTTAACATGATTACCAGCTATATTATTGGAAATCTTTTTCGAATTCGTCTATTGCATCTTTTAACAATGTAACGCTATAAGCTATTGATGGACCCCCACCAAATGCTACAGCAACCATAGCTGCCTCAAGTATTTCTTGTCTTGTAGCACCAGCTTCAAGTGCCTTATAAGTATGAAAAACTATACAATATTCACATCTGTTATAACATCCTATTGCAACACTTATTAATTCTTTAGTTTTTAGGTCAACTGCTCCTGGCTCGTATGCTGCTCCTAATAGATTCATAAACGCACCTATATGTTGTCCATTAGTTTCTGCCATTGTCTCTAATCCACCAGTAAAATCGCTTAACATTTTTCTAACATCTTTTGCCATCGTTTTCCCCTCCTAAAAATTAATTACTTGCTATGCTAAATATTAGTATAGCAAGTTGTTTGTTAAAAGTCAATCAATATTTTGTAAAGAGTATAAAAAATACATGCTTAGCTTTTAATCTAGCATGCACCTTTTAATATTATTTACCATCTTCTCAAGTATTAAACAAAACAACTTCATTTCTTCTTCTGTTATATTTTGGGATACAATATCATTAAACCTTTCACCTTCTGGAAGTAACTTTTTTCTATATTCATATCCCTTATCTGTAAGAACTAAATTAATAACTCTTCTATCATCTTCACTTTGTCTTCTTTCAACTAATTCTTCTCTTTCCATTCTATCTATCAGTCTAGCCACAGTTGATTCTTTAATGTGCATTCTATCCGCTAATTCTTTTTGACTTATATTATTATTTAATCCTAAATAGTAAAGTGCAATCCATTGCACCCTAGTAACTCCTTTTTTACTAAGTCTTTTCTCAAATGCTCCTGCAATAAACTTAGTAGAGTTATCCGCTATGTAAGATACTCACGTATCTAGATTAAACATCAATATCACCTCATATATATATTACAGCTTTGATCAATTTAAATCAACTGTATTGAATAAATATCCATCAGCCTAGCTGTTGGTTTTCTTTATACAATGAAAGGAGATAGATAATTATTATATCTATCTCCTGATCAGTTATGAATTTCTTTTCCAGTTAACATTATCTCCTCTTGACATATCAGCACAAAAGCCTGCATTCATTATTCTTTTTTCGATACAATTTCTGCAATGCGCTGCTTCATCACCTGTGCATATCTTACCGTCATATAAAGCATATTTTTCTCTGACATACATAGGTGTGAGGTTTGGCATAACAACATTTGCTCCTGCTTTTAGTCCCTTTTCTCTTCCAGTAGAATCTAAAGAGCCCAGAGCTGTAGTTGCTGGTAGTAGTACTTCTGAAAGAAGTAATCTAACAATAGCAAGCATAGTAGTTGTGGTATCAATAGTTCCACTAGCTTCTTTTGCTAAAGGAGTATCTTTATGAGGGATAAATGGACCTATTCCTATCATATGTGGCTCAAGCTCCTTTAAAAAAAGCAAATCCTTAACATAGTCATTATTTGATTGACCCGGTAATCCAACCATAAAACCAGCACCAACCTGATATCCTATTTTCTTTAAATCTGTTAAGCATTTTTTTCTATTTTCGAAGCTCATATTTGGATGTAGTTTTCTATATAGTTCTTCAGAGGCAGTCTCATGTCTTAATAAATATCTATCTGCTCCAGCGTCAAAATATTTTTTATATGAATCATAGGATTTTTCTCCAATGGAAAGAGTAATAGCTGATAAAGGAAATCTTTTCTTTATTTCTGATATTATCTCAACTATCTTATCATCTGTAAAAAAGCTATCCTCACCACCTTGAAGCACAAAAGTCTTGTACCCTAGTCTGTCTCCTTCTGTGCACGCGGATATAATCTCATCTACAGTTAATCTATATCTATCGGCATCATTATTTGATGCTCTAATTCCGCAATAGACACAGTTATTTTTGCAATAATTAGTAAACTCAATTAATCCTCTCATGTAAACCTTATCACCGTAGGACTTTATTCTAACTTCATGAGCCTTAGATATCAAATAATCTTTATCATTCTCTTTCATATTATCTAATAAATACAGCAATTCTATTTCATTTAGGTAATTCTCTCTATACAGTTTATCTATCAAATCTTTCATGATAGACCCCCTTTAATTTTATGCATTATATTTAGAAATCACTTTGTTAACATTCTATCAATCATTTGTTTTCATGTCAATTCCCATCATAAATGCAGCATTCCCAAATGATAGAATATTTCTTATGCAACCCTATAATATGTACTATATAAAAACGAGAACTGCATCCCAGTTCTCGTATAATTATTATGATTCTTTTTGTATCATGTGACTTACTACAATTTTGTCATAAGCTATTTTCAATATCAGATTTCAAATTTATCATTTTTTATTACCTGATTATATTTCGATACATTAAATAATTATATAATTTTTATGCAATCATTTTAATGAGTAGATTAGGAATAAGTGTAGCTACTGCTATTCCATAAATAAGATCAAGCCATGCTACTGAACCCAATGCGCATAAAAATATGATTCCCACAATCGGAGTGCCGAAAATTTTAGCTAATATAGGTGTTTCTTTTTTTCTTACGGATTTCCATATACTTTTTGCATCACCAACACTTGGAAAAGAATGCATAGTTATCGATACACCAAGCCAAATTAAAACATATTCTAAAGCATTGCCGCTCTCAAACTTTATAACTGGTATAGCGGCAGGCAATGAAATTAATGCACCAATTACTGTGTTTACTAGAAACGGGCCTATACCTATTAGAATTTGCTGCTTTGTAGTCTTTGGTTCTTCATGAATAACGTAACCTGATGGGTTACCAAATCTAAAATAGCAAACATCAAATACTGCAACTCTTGATATTTTACAAAATAATTGATGGGCAATCTCATGAACTATTACCCCAGGAAAAGTTACTATTGATATTAAAAAGCCTGGTATTAAGTACATTATATTTCACCTCGCTTATTTATCTCCATTGGTTTGTTCCATTGAAAACTGACGTAAGAAATTCAACTTCGAATTCATCATTTTTCTCTCTAAGTAAATTAAGTAAATCGTCTCTCTCTTTAATCATATCGTTGTAGTGATAAGCTAGAGAAAGACTTGAAATAGCTTGATTACTATTTTTGTCAAGCTCATATGCTTTTTTTGCTATGTCCAATGCATCATTATCATTATTTCTCTTAAGCTCTATTTTAGCCATAGATATATATGCTCCTGGGCTCTCAGCATTCATGTCAAGTACTTTTTCACAATACTCTAAAGCTTCATCATATTTGCCTTGCTCTCTATATATTGAAGCAAGAAAAAGATATGAAAAATGAAACTCAGGCATAGAATTAATAACTTCTTTTATTAACTTCTCAGCATAATCATATTCTCCAAACTCATATAAAACATCTGCTAGATAATACTTTCCTGCAGTATCATTTGGATGATTATTTACATAACTCTCTAATTGTATTAATAGCTCTTCCGAATAGTAATTCTCCTGTGGACTGTTTAATATCTTAGTTAAATCTTCATTTGGATAGTAAAAGGTAGATATATTATCTGTAACGGTATCAAGCTCTTTGATTAAATCTTCATCTACCTCTTGTCCAACAATTTTATTAATTGTCTCTACTGCTTCATCAATTTTACCATTTTGATAGTATGCAATACTAAGTTTAGCCAGAGCAAGTGTTGAATTAGGATACTTGTTTAATATTTTTTCATATTCATTCATAGTAGTGATATATCTCCTCTCCTTCTCGGCCCTAACCCCTCTTTCATGAGCAACACCTGCTTTCACTGAAGATGGAAACTTTACAAGAGATAAAATAAGAATAATAATGATTATACCAAAAAAAGCTTTTATCCATAATGGTATTGGACGGTTTGATAACTTATCTCTGCACTCCTTACACAAGGGTACCTTATACTCCGGTTCTACTAATGAGCTATTGCAATTTGTACATACAATTACATCATCAGCAATATCCATCGTTTCAATATCCTCAGTCATAATTTCATCCTCCTTTCAAATAATTCGTGTCATAAAACAAAAAATCCTTACATACCGAAATGCATGAAAGGATTTTACACTTACACGTTATAATTCGGCAACCCGGCTACCATGGTCATCTGACTTTAGATCCGCAGCTTTGTGTCCTTATCTTTCGATAAGTTTACCTTTTTCGAAAATTTGTTAGTCTGTTAGTTTTGTTTTACCACCGACGTAGTATATCAAATCTCATCCGAGAAATTTGTAGAATGTTGTCGATTAAAACATTTTTCCATCAATATTATCATTTTTAGTACTTTAATACTATAAAAAATCCACTATCTTATAACCTGCTTTAGTAGGTTAAAGATAGCCGATTCTCTCATTATCTAAATCAAGTATTCAATGCTCTTAGTAAAGTGCGATAGAGTATTCCTCAGTAAATACCATGTCCTCAGTAATTTCGACGAACTGGTTGATCATTGCAAAATTAATAGAGCCTTCAGGTACTACCTTTGGACGATCACTCATAGCACGTGGCTGGAATTGTGAATCAATGAATATATCTTTAATCTTGGTAAAAGAAAATGATCCTAATGTACCGCATTTGACTCATTTTCTAGATATTCATTGCATTCTTTTGTTGAAAATCTCAGTTAGAATGTATTTGACATTTACTTAGATATGACAACCAAAGTGTCTCTTCAGCTCCAGTTAGTGATCATTTTATTATTCTGTGACGCTAACATCATCTAGCATATCTTTGTTCGAAAAATTTCTTTGGTTCATCTCTTTTCAATTTGATAAGTACTACATATTCGATTTGACTTTTCAATAATTTTGATATTTCTTTGTTTATGCAAATATCAAATGTTCCTCCTTTTTCTTCATCTTCTTTTAAATCATACTCATCAATTATATATATTCTTAGATACCACCTGTAACATTCATCAAATAACCCTAATTTAGCATATGTTTCTCCTGAGCGACTCTTATAAAATGTTTCATTATCTTTTGTAAGTTCTAGTATGAAATCTTTTGAAATGACTTCTTTTGTAGTTAAGTATCCATCATGTTCAAACCAATCCCTTACTTTGCATATTTTCTCATTCAATAAATTGTTTTTATCTAAAACCTTCATGATTAAGTTAATACTTATTCTTAGTTCATCTAAAGATACAACTGATTCTGTATATAATATTTCTTCATTAAAACATTTGAAAGAAGAAATATACATAGCATTCCTAAGCAAAAAACTCATCTTTTTTCTTTGCTTTACTATAGTTGTCCCTCCTTGTTTTTTAAAAATAAAAAACTCTCATGCCGAAAAAGAGCATGAAAGTTTTCATACTAAGTTGTCCGGCAGCCTGGCTGTCATAGTAATCTCTTGCCTTAGATCCAATAGCTTTGCGTTCCCACATTTCTATGAGTTTGCCTTTGTCAATTTTAATTATATCTAAGAAATTTCTAGAAATTATTAAACAACCTTTTACATCAATCCCATATTCTTTATTAATTTACAATTTCTTTTTTATTTCTTTATAATATTACACATTTTGCATTTTGGGGACTTTAGTACCAATAGTTTATATTCCACATAGTACACCTCTCCCAATTTCTAACTTTCTCTATATTCTTTTTATAAAATTAGCATTACTTTGCTTTATATTTTAGTTGTATATTATATGTAATATTTTTATGAATCCTATTATTTTATATAGCCTTTAAATTGAAAATCTATCAGTATCTTAAAAGCTTGTTAGAATCAGTTTTGGGAACAATAAAAACTGTAAGCATAATAATTATAATGCCTACAGTTAAATATCTATAAAATACCATTCTATTTTTAATTTTACATCTTTATTTTAGATACTATATTGACAAGCTTAGTTGCACTTTCTAAGTTACCATTTGTTGTATTTCTGATATTGACAAGCTTTTCTACTATATTTGTCGTTCTAACTGCTATATCTTCGACTCCACTTGCCCCTTCATTCATTGTTATAGACACTTCATTCACAGCTGTTGAAATGTCTTGTATTGCAGCTCTCAGCTGTTGAAACGTAGCACTGAAATCCATAATTAGGCTATTAAATGTATCTGCGTCTTTACTGTATTGTTCTCCTACTCCAACAAGGGTTTTGTAATCTTTATTTACTTCTGTTTCTACAAACTCAAGTATTTCCCTTGAGCTTTTTACTAGATTATCTACTGATGGATTTACTATTTCCACTACTTCCTGTATATCTGTTATTGCTTGTGATGATTGTTCTGCTAATTTTCTTATCTCATCTGCTACTACTGCAAACCCTCTTCCAGCTTCTCCTGCTCTAGCTGCCTCTATAGCAGCATTTAATGCTAAAAGGTTGGTTTGACTTGTTATCTGAAGTATTGTATCTGCTAGTATATTTATTTTTTTAACTGCATCTATCTGTTCTATTGCAATATCTAGGTCTTTCTTTACATTTTCATATATCTTTTCAGATTTCTCAACTGACTCTACTGCAGTATTTTTCAGCTCTCCTGCTCTTTTGTATACATCTTGTGCTTCTAAAGCTCCTGCCTCTGCTTTCTGTGATATTGATTCAATAGCCTTTTCTATTTCTTGTACCGACGCATTTATTTCTTCTGATGATGCTGCGGTTTCTTCCATTCCTGCAGATAGTTCTTCTGTGGTAGCAGATGTTTCTGTTGCATCATCATTTAATTCTGTGGATGCTAATTCAACTATGTGTGCGTTCTCTTTTAAGATATCAGATGATTCATTTAGTTCTTTTGTAAGGTCTCTTAAGGAATTCCTTAGAACAAGCATAGATTTTGCCATAGTTCCAGTTTCATCCTTATTTTTTAACAGCTTTTCTGCCTCTGAATCATATGTCAAATCAAAATTTGCTGTTTTATTTATTAGCTCTGTCACTTTTATGACTGGCTTTGAAATCGATTTGCCTATAAATAAACTTATTAGTATGAATAGAATTATTCCAAAAACTTCAATTACAAAAATCGAATTTCTTAAGTTATTGACAGGAGCAAAAACTTCGTCTAATGGTGGTGCTATTGCTAGTATCCAACCATTATTCAACTTCGCATAGCTTAATACCTTATCGTCGCCTTTAAGCTTATACTCCACGATTCCAGTATCATTTTCATTTATTATGTCTGTTATGTATTTAAGCTTACCATCTTCTATAGTATTTAAATTATCTTCATGAGTTAGTGTTTGATGAATTAGAAAATCATATTTATCGTTTAGTAAAAATGCGTATCCATTATCATAAATCTTCATATTTTCAATTGTTTTCTTTATGTCTTCTATTTTAATATCTATACCTACTACTCCAAGTAGAATACCATCTTTATATAATGGCTGAGTGTAAGAAACCATATTTATGTTTAATGCGCTGTCTATATAAGGATCGCTCCAAACAGGTCTATTGCTTCTTATTGGCTCATAGTAATATGCCATATCTTCATTATCTATATTATAATCACTTAATTCCGTAACTTGCTGGCTAGTGTAGCTCCCGTTCCCCACCATATCAGCATACCAAACTTCATGTGCTTCATTTGTTAAAGCAGGATCAAATAATATGTAAACTCCTTGTGCTCCATCTAATGTTTCTGCGGTTTTTTTAACTACTGGTGATATCATATTCTTGTATTGATTAATATAATTACTAGGATCAGCATTAAACTGCTGCATATCAAACGAAGCCACAACATTGTTTGCTACACTATCAATAGATGACTCAATACTTGATAGATTTTCGCTAAATTTATTAGCATAGTTTCCAGCCATATATATCAGCTTATCATTAGCTTCGTTCTTTATTGCCTTAGTTCCTTGTAAAACACCTAAAATCCCCACTATTAAAGACAAACTTAATGAACATACAAGAATTCCTACAATAATCTTAAAGCTAATTTTTTTCAATTAAACTCCCCCTTATGATTAGAAAATATAGATTAGTAATTTAGTAAATATGAAAAACAGCCTCCCTTCTTTAGAAAGTCATTTTTTGTAGTTTCATGTCACTTATTGGCGAATATTTATTAACATTATAGCTGATGTTGAATTATTACTCAACATTTTTTTGTTAATTTTCAGTTAATTTAGTGGTGTAAATATTAAGTCAACAAAAAAATAGATTGAAGCAATCTGATATTTCAATCCATTTTTTATATAGTTATAGTAAACATAATTTGTTTGCGTATATCACTTTACTATCTTTATCCAAAATAGCTATACATTCTGAACTACTCTTAAGTATATGTTGAAAATATATTTTATGCATTATAAGTTCTTCACCTAACTTTTTTATCAGTAATATCTCTCGCTATTGTGATCACGACCTCTTTATCAAAAAGATCAAAACGCTGTGAGTTGATATCAAAGATAATCGCTGATCCAGCTTTAGAAATACAAATAATCTCGAAAGCAAACTCTTGGCAATTTGATATTTTACGGATAATTTCAGGGTTGTTTATGAGGAAATCTTTATCAAATAAATTCTTTAAATCTATATTTATCAATTCCTCTTTTGTGTAGCCAAGTTTTTTACAGGCTGTTTTATTTGCGTCTATTATATTGGAAATTATTCCATTATTATCTACTTCATTAAGGAAAATAGCATCATTAACATTATTAAAAAGCAGTTCATACTTCTTTTCATTTTCCATTAATGTCTTTCTTATTATTTCAGTATCTTGAATTTCGTTCAAGATAAGTTTGTTTATTCTATCTATTACGTGCCTGCTTATGTCTTTATCTTTAATTATACTTAAAAAATTTGATACCTCTGGGGTCTGCGTGATTAAGCTTTCAAATGTACTTGGTACTTTTTTAGCTTCTAATATTAGTTTTTCTGCATCAATGTCTAATTCCCTTGCAATATTTATTAATGTTTCTTCACTGGGAGGAGGTTCAACATTGTTCTCTATTTTACTTATGTAAGAATGGTTTACACCTATTCTTCTAGCTAACTCCCTCTGAGACATTTTTTTTATTCTTATATTTTTCAAATATTTCGCAAATGTCATAGTACCCTCCATTTAATCTTGTATTACTTTTTTTATGTTTTTGCAATATTTAATATTTCTAATTGTAAATTTTAAAATTGCAAAAATATTCGACAAAAAAACTGTAAGTATTATAATTATAATACTTACAGTTAAATATTACCATGTTTTTCTGTTTTGTTTTTATTACAGCTTAACTTTAGATACTATCTTAACAAGTATGTTAGCGCTTTTTAGATTACTATTAGTTGTGCTTCTAATATTTGTAAGCTTTTCTACCATGTCTGTTGTTTTAACTGCTATATCTTCGACTCCGCTCGCCCCTTCATTTATTGTTATAGACACTTCATTTACTGCTGTTGAAATGTCTTGTATTGCAGCTCTCAGCTGTTGAAACGTAGCACTGAAATCTATAATTAGATTGTTAAATGCCTCTGCATCTTTACTATATTGTTCTCCTACTCCAACAAGGGTTTTGTAGTCCTTATTTACTTCTGTTTCTATGAACTCGAGTATTCTTCTTGAGCTTTTTACTAGATTATCTACCGATGGATTTACTATTTCAACTACTTCCTGTATGTCTGTTATTGCTTGCGATGATTGTTCTGCTAGCTTTCTTATCTCATCTGCTACTACTGCAAAGCCTTTCCCAGCTTCTCCTGCTCTAGCTGCCTCTATAGCAGCATTTAATGCTAAAAGGTTGGTTTGACTTGTTATTTGAAGTATTGTATCTGCTAATATATTTATTTTTTTAACTGCATCAATTTGTTCTATTGCTAAATCTAAGTCCTTCTTTACAGCATTGTATATAGAATCAGATTTTTCTACTGCCTCTACTGCACCTGCTTTTAACTCTTCTGCTCTATTATGTACTTCCTGTGAAGTTAATGTTCCTATTTCAGCTTTTTGCGATACTGACTCTATAGCTTTTTCTATTTCTTGCACTGATGCATTTATTTCTTCTGATGATGCTGCTGTTTCTTCCATTCCTGCGGATAATTCTTCTGTTGTTGCAGATGTTTCTGTTGCATCATCATTCAATTCTGTGGATGCTATTTCAACTATGTGTGCACTCTCTTTGATACTATTAGAAGCATTCTTTAACTCTGTTGCTAGATCTCTTAAAGACTGCCTTAATGAAACCATTGCTCTAGCCATAACACCTGTTTCATCCTTACTTTTATTAACTATGTTTTCCATAGCTTTATCATAAGTCAAGTCAAAGTTAGCGGTTTTATTTATAAACTCAGTAACCATAACTATTGGCTTGGAAATCGATTTTCCTATGATCAAGCTTAAAAATATGCATAAAGCTAGTCCGAATACCTCAACTACAAAAATTGAAGTTTTAATTTTGTTTACTGGCGCAAACACCTCATCTAGTGGAGGTGCTATTGCTAATATCCAACCATTATTCAACTTCGCATAGCTTAATACCTTATCATCGCCTTTAAGCTTATACTCCACGATTCCAGTATCATTTTCATTTATTATGTCTGTTATGTATTTAAGCTTACCATCTTCTATAGTATTTAAATTATCTTCATGAGTTAGTGTTTGATGAATTAGAAAATCATATTTATCGTTTAGTAAAAATGCGTATCCATTATCATAAATCTTCATATTTTCAATTGTTTTCTTTATGTCTTCTATTTTAATATCTACACCTACAACACCTATTAGCACATTATCTTTAAACACTGGTCTTGTATATGAAACCATATTAATATTTAGCATGTTATCAATATATGGATCACTCCATACAGGTTTCTTCTCTTGTATTGGCTGATAGTAGTAAGACATATCTTCATTTTCGGGAGAATAAGCTTCTATGGAATTAGCTTCTTGTTTCATAAAAGTACCATTTCCTTTGCTGTCTGCATACCAGACTTCGTTTGTCTTACCTGTAAGCTCTGGATTAAATATCATATATGTACCTTGAACTAGTTCAAGAGATTCGGCACTTTCTTTTATAATAGGATCAATAGAGCTGGCATACTGGCTAAGATAGTTTTCAGAATCAAGGTTAAATTCCTGTAGATCAAAGGAATTTTGTATGTAGCTAGAGGCTCTATCTATAGAGGTTTGTGCTTTTATTAGACTTTCACTAAATTTACTAGCGTAGCTTTCTGACATATACAAAAGTTTGTCATTAGCTTCTTTTTTAATAGCATTTGTACTTTGTTTTATACTTAGTACTCCTATTATTAGTGAAAGACTCAATGAGCACACAAGAATAGCTGTAATTATTTTCACGTTAATTTTTTTCAATTATACTCCCCCTTCTAAATTACAATTTATATTCTATTCAACATGTACTCTATACTTTAAGTAAATTCTAGTTTGCATAAGATGACCTTATATTTAGTTATACTTATGTTCAATTCAGTTCACCCCCTTAATATAATCTAATATTTTTACATTTGTGTATCATTTATTAATCGCAAACAAAATAGCAAGTATAAAAATATATTTAAATGAATTTTTTGTCATTTTTTAAAATATTGTGTCAATTTACAGTTTATTATACACCCTGGTGAGTAAAAGCTCAACGCTTCGATAGAACTATTTAAATTAAAAAGCTGTAGGCATCATGATCCCTACAGCTTTTTATCCTAGCTCAGTCCAAGCTCTTTTCTCTTCTTTTCTATATGGTCTACATATATTTGTATTGTTTTTTCTGCATCCATTTCTACAACTACTTTCCCAAGTCCTAAGGTCTCTGTTGTTTCTGTAAGTGTTTTAACTACAACATCACTACCTGTGATTGATGGAACAGGAGCAACATGAACTAACCATCCCAAAGCTACTGCAGTACAAGCATCTGCTACTGCCTTTTGCTCTAAGTATTCGGGGGCTCCAATAACTAAAGGAAGCTTATTTGTATCAACATTTAGTGCATCTGCCAATTCTTTTGCAGTATGTGTCATTTTACCAATGTCAACACATGCTCCATAAGTCAATACAGGAGGTATACCTAGTTGTTTACATACTGCCTTTAATCCTTCTCCCGCTTCATCTGCTGCTTTTGGATTAGTAAGACCGGTGTATTCCATAACTGCTGACGTACATCCACCTGAAAGCACTAAAATATTGTTTTCAATTAAGCCTTTTGCAATTTTGAATACATTACTTCCACCTTGGCCATATCTAGCAGTAGTGCAACCAACTATTGTAGCTATCCCACGAATATTTCCATTAGCAATTTGTTCAATCAATGGGTCAAAGCTACCTCCAAGCGCCTCTCTAACAGATTCTGTACTAAATCCTACCATACAATCAGATACATGCGGTGGTATATATGTTTTTCTATCTGAAGCTTTACGCTCTTTAAATGCTTCAATTGCTTTATTTAGAGCCTTTTCAGCTTGTTCTTTCATTTTCTCAGGTACAAAATCTAAAGTTTCAGTACCCTGAAGCTTGATAACTGGATGTGTACTAAGCAGTTTAGTTCCAAAGCGCTTTGCAAATAGCGGCATAGTTGGAACTGTACAGTTATAGTCAAACATGAACAAATCTACTACACCTGTAGCAAGCAGGTATTCTTGAGAAAGCCACTCTCCCTCTTGACCACCATAACCCTTTTGATCATGTGTCCCGCTGTAATTCATCAATTGCTGTCCTTCACATACATGCCCTAGTATTTGCATACCATTTGCACCAGCATCTTTAGCTTTTTGCTGCCATTCATCTGTAGAAGCTAAATCAATAGCTACATGAGCAAGTAAAGGCATATGTCCATTTGTAACTATATTTATCATATTCTCTTTTAGTAGTCCCATATTTTGCTTTTTCATGGCAATTTTTTGAGTTCCCATTAATATTTCTTGGATTATATCCAATAAGAACAATCCTTGGTACTCATTAGCAATACCTAATCGTACGCTATTTAACAAGAATTCAACAGGGTCAGATCTAAAGTTTGTCATGCAGCTAGTTTGTGCATACGCTACCTCGCTATAACCGCCACCAGGGAATAACCCGAGCTTTTTCCACAGTTCTTTTCTTCTTGTAGGTGCAAAAGCCTCAACAGACTTTGATGGAATATGATATTCACTATGTATGTCATCAATAACCCACTGTGCAAACTCAACTGCAACCTTATTTATATCTTTATTTGCATCCAATCCTGCCATATCTGCATACTTTTTAAGCTTTTCTGGGTCTCTTATCTTAAGTCCACTTTCTGGATGCTCTCCTGCAGCCCTTAGTGTCCTTGCAGCTTGGTGGGCATGGAATATGTTAGCTGATGTACCTATTGTAACGTGCCTATACATAAAGTTTCTTGCCACCATAGTATGAGCATCAACTCCACACACTCCACGTGGAACCTTTGAGTTTATACGACACGGGCCATTGGCACATAGCTGACAAGATAACCCTTCTATGCAGAATTTGCATTGAATAGGCTGTTGCTGGCTAAAACGATCAAATACATTTGTCATATCCGCACTATGTACAACTTGATACATCTCTCTCATTGCAGGGTCAATAATAACATTTAGAGGATAACCTTCCTTAGATTGATCATTCTTTTTAATATGCTCTCTCTGCCATTTATGAATCTCTTCCATTGAAGGCATTTTATCAATAGCTTCATAGTCAACCTTTACTCTTTTATGAATATCTTCATGCAGTATCGGGTCATTATAATCTTCACTTGTAAGTTGAGAACCAAAAGTTTTGGAATCGCCTCTCATCCTTTCAGCACTTTTCTCAAATGATTTCTGTATATCTTTATCTGACATCATATACCCTCCTTAGGTTTAATATGTTCAATCATTAGTTTCTCTATAATTTAGGAGGATATACAATATAGAAATAAAAAAGATACAAATCATTTGATTTGTATCTTTTAAGATATAATTCTATTAATTTTTCATTAGTGTAACAAATTCTTCGGTATCTCTTATGCTGTTAAAGTCTTTATCAGTCTTAATCATTTCCTTGAATTCTGGATAAAGTTTAATCGACATCTTTAAATCAGCAGTACATCTGTTTATTTCTTCTTTCCTTGCATAACAGCATGCTCTATTATAATATAGAAATCCTGTTTCTGGGTTGTTTTTTATTCCTTCAGTCAATATCTCTATAGCTTCATCTAATCTGCCTTGTTCAATAAATATTACAGACTTATTAAGATATGAATATGGGTATCTAATATTTAGCGATATTGACATATCATAGTATTTAATTGCTTCATCTAAAACTCCAAGGTGCTTTTGTACTACGCCCATATTAAAAAGTGACTTAAAATACTCATCTTCTATTTCTATACTTTTTTTTATCATTTCATAAGCATTTTCATAGTCTCCTATTTCTTCATATAGTGATCCTAAATTATTAAAGGCCATGTAATCATCGGATGTTAAACTGATGACTTTTTTATAATATTCTATTGCCTTTTCCTTATCACCAGTTTCGTCATAAATATTAGCCACATAAAAATATGCTCTATCATATTCTGGATCAATATCTATAGCTTTAAAGTAGTATTTTAGAGCTTCTTTTTTTTCGCCCTTTTCATCAAATATTATTGCTATCCCATATAAGGCTCCTGCTTCACCTGGGTTTATTTCTAATATTTGTTTATATGTTTCTAAAGATCTATCCTTAATACCTAATTCATCATATAAAATAGCTATATTATACATTATTTCTATAGTGTCTATATTCTCTCCATTAAATTCAAGTGCTTTGTTATAAAATTTTAAAGCTTTTTCTTTTTTATCTTCATCATAGAAGTTTTCTGCCAATATTAGGTAATTATTTCTTCTATCAGTTTTATTTAGTTTCTGTTTCATTAAGCTTACACCTCTTATTTTTGATGTCAATTTATTATAATACAATTTTTGTATTTAATCTAGGATATTTGTAAAACTAATAATAATAAGTTTAGGAGGACATAAAATGGATTTACATGCTATTTTCTTTAAAAGTAAAGAATTAAATATTTTAGAGTTATTCATTAGAGCTTCTGTTTTATATTTTATTCTTTTTGCTTCTGCTAAGACACTAGGCTTTAGACAGCCTGGAATAATAACCCCTTATAACTTTTTAATGGCAGCAGGCGTTAGTCACATTGCTGCAGCAAGAATGGTTAATCCTGAATCAAGATTAATTGATGCTATTAGTATTATTATTATTTATACAATGATACATATTCTCTTTTCATATTTATATCTAAAATCTCCAAGAATTATAGGTCAAGACAGTAAGATATTAATAAGCAAAGGAAAGATAATAAGGAAAAACTTAGATAAATCTAAACTTACAATAGACAATGTTTTTTCAATACTAAGACAAAAAGATGCTTTTAATCTAGAAGATGTTGAGTACCTAATAGCTGAAAGTATAGGTGATTTTAGCGTAGCAATAAATTCAAACTCTTCACCTGTACTAAAATCTGACCTAGGAATTATACCATCTCAACAAGAATTATCTCATATACTGATATATGAAGGTAGAATTGATGAAAAAATACTAAAAAATCATAATATTAGCTATGATTGGATCTATGAACAGCTAGCTGCTAATCAGGTAGTTAATCTTAATGAAGTATATTTAGGTATAATAACACCTAATAAAAAGCTATATATAAACAAGTGGGAGTGATAATATGCCTCATGTTTTTGGTGTAATCAAAGATATATCACTAATAGGATATGTTATTAGAACTTTTATAGTTGGAATTATCGTCTATTTTGTTGGAAGATTTATATTTAAAAGGGCTATAAACCAGCTAACAATATATGATTTTGTTCTTGTATGGATACTAGGAGCTCTTACCGTTGCACCTTTACTTGATGGTAAAATCTCTTTTACATATATTATTATACCATTACTAACCTTGTTCTTTTGGCACTACATTATATCAATCATTTCTATGAAATATAGAAACATAGCAGAATTTTTTAATGGTAAACCTGTCATATTGATAGAAAATGGTAAAATAATTAAAAAGAATATGAAGAAACATTTTGTAAACATAGATATATTAATATCTGAACTCAGACTAAAAAATATTTTTAATCTATCAGAAGTAAAGTATGTAATATTAGAGCCTAACGGTCATTTAAGCGTTATGAAGTCAGAATCACATCAACCCGTCACTCCAAGGGATATGGATTTAACAGCAAAGCCAATTGACCTCCCTGTAGTTATAATAAATGATGGTAATTTAATAAAAGAAAATTTACATGCACAAGGAGTAGATATTAATTGGCTCTTTGATAATCTTGCTATGTACGGTATAAGCACTATCAATGAAGTCTTTCTTGCAACACTAGATAAAAATAAAAGGCTTTATGTTTCAAAAAATGATTAAAGGTCTAATAAGAATTAGACCTTTAATACTATCCTCTTAGTACTTTCTTCTTTCTGTTATATTCTTCTTCACTTATTTCACCATTTGCAAGTTTTTCATCTAGAATGTTTAATGCAACGCTATTTGAAGAAAATCTAGCATTACTATGCGAATTGACTCCCTTAAGTATAACATATATTAAAAGAACACCTAATAATATTGGAATGATCATCATAAAACCACCTCCAAACATTCCGCATCCTGCTCCAATTCCGTAACCAAATCTCATCATAAAAAATCCTCCTTTCTTCTCAGCATCAAATATGAATAAAAAAAATGTTTGCTCATATCCAAATTTTCATATGAGTCATGTATAATATTTATAATTTTATATTAAAGTTTATATGTGAAGGAATTATGAAGATTTTTGTTTTTGAGGAATTGATAATGAAAATTTTGTTCCTTTCCCTATTTCACTATCAACAGATATACTTCCACCATGTGCTTCTATTAAAGACTTAGCTATGGTTAGTCCAATACCAGCTCCACCAGTCTTTCTGTTTCTTGATTTTTCTCCTCTGTACAATCTTTCAAAAACATAAGGTAAATCCGTACTTGATATACCCATCCCTGTATCTATTATATCTATTGTAATTTGGCCATAGTTTTCTTTAAGGACAATTTTAACTGTTCCATGTTCATAAGTAAACTTTAAAGCATTTGAAATAATATTTATCATAATTTGACTTATCTTGTCTTTATCAGCTTCAACAGTAACACTTTCTTTTATATTTTTTCTTAAATTAATTCCTTTAATATCAAATTGATATCTAAAACTTTCTACTAACTGATCAATGTTTTTTGATAAGTCATACTCTTCTAACTCAAGTGTTATTTTATGGTTTTCAATGTCAGTAAGATATTTCAGCTGCTCTACAAGCTTAATCAATCTGACGACTTCATTCTTGCAGATATCTAATTTTTCATCAGTCGGCTCCCATATGCCATCATTGAAGGCATCAAAATGACTCTGCAATATTGTAAGCGGCGTTCTGAGCTCATGCGATATATCTGTAGTTAATCTTTTCCTAAGATTTTGTTGTTCATTCAATGATTTAGCTAGATGGTTAATAGAATTTGACAGTTCCTGAAGCTCTTCAGTCTTATTCTTTATATTTACAGAAGTATCTAGTCTTCCTTCTCTAATTCCATTGGCTGCCTTCGTAATTTTAAGAATAGGCTCTGACATGATATTAGCAGTGTGAATTCCTATAAAAATGGCCACAATAATTGCAATTGCAGAAGCATAAAATATAGAAGTATTTATGCCTTTTGTAAAATCTATTTCTCTTTGAGATATAATAAATGGACCTTCATATCCAATCTCTAGCGTTCCTATTCTCTTTCCATTCATCTCTAAGTCATAATTCTCTACTGTAGTATTTTCATTTCTACTAATATTATTACTCATTCCTCCCATCATACTGTGTCCCATACTTCTCATCATTTGATTATGCATTTCTATCATATCTGACTGTTGATAGTGGGTATAAATAATATTTTCATCTTCATCTTTTATAACAATGTCAAAGGCATCTATCAAAGGAGAGGCATTTATATTATTTAAAGCTTTATTGGTCCATCCACTTTCAACAGAATATGATTTATTAATCATTTCAACTATATCTTTTACTCTTTCTGCTTGCTCATCCTTCATATATAAATTAAATTTTCTAAAGATTGTAATATTCGTCACAATGCTTACTAAAGCAATCGATATAATTATTGCTCCTAAAATCATCATAATTATTCTAGTTTTCAACTTCTTAGGCATATTAATCCCCCATAAATTTATATCCGACTCCATAGACTGTTCCTATATATTTATAATTATCGTCATTTATCTTGTGCCTTATATTTTTAATATGTGTGTCAATAGTTCTATCATAACCGTCATAGTCATATCCAAGAACTTTTATAACCAGCTCGTCTCTACTAAATACTTTTCCTGGATTTTGAGCTAGAATTGATAGCAGCTTAAACTCAGTTGGTGTCAAATCTATTACTTTATTATTTTTTTCTGCTTCCATACTATTTATATCAATCAATAAATCTCCGTTATTGTATTGAATAATATCTGCCTTTATTATTGCTTCACTTACTCGTCTAAGAATAGTTTTAACTCTAGCAACTAGCTCTTTGGGACTAAAGGGTTTAATTAAATAATCATCTGCTCCAAGATAAAGTCCAGTTACCCTGTACTCTTCCTCGGTTTTCGCAGTCAACATTAATATTGGTACCTGAGATTTAGCTCTAACTCTCTTACAAATATCTTCTCCAGAAATATCTGGAAGCATCAAATCAAGTATTATAAAATCTATAGTTTCATCACTAAATAGCTTTAGCGCTTCATTCCCGCTATATGCTTTATGGACTTTATATCCTTCTTTTTGTAAATATGCACTCACTACTTCAACAATTTGTTCCTCATCATCTACTACTAGTATACTCTTAGCTAT
This sequence comes from Brassicibacter mesophilus, assembly GCF_050433385.1. Taxonomy (NCBI): domain Bacteria; kingdom Bacillati; phylum Bacillota; class Tissierellia; order Tissierellales; family Thermohalobacteraceae; genus Brassicibacter; species Brassicibacter mesophilus. The sequence continues at coordinate 75,617 of NZ_JBNPXI010000015.1, read as the reverse complement.
TTCATCCATGACATCACCTCAATTTAATAATACATTATTTTCTATTAATAAAATACAACTATAATATACCCTAAAAGTTTGAAGTAATTATGAAGTTAATAACAAAAAATCAATTAATTAAGTATACCTATGATTTTGAACAATATTAACTTAAATAGCATAGTATAAAGTGAAAAAATATGAATGTATTTTATTTTCTATAAACTATTAAATCGAGGTGAAGGTAGTGAATAATTATATATCAAAATCAACAGAGTTAAATCTCTTTTGGCTGAGAATCATGAAAGAACACGCAATATTTATAGCAATGGGACTACCATGCTTAAAACCCGAATTGATACAGAAAGCTAAATATTTTGAAATGCAATATGACACTTTACTAAAAAAATGGTATCAGAGAAGACTACTTACTGAAGAAGAAGTAAGAAATCTAAACAATCAAGCTATATATCTAAATAAAAACTATATTAATTATAAAACAGAAATCCTTCAATATAATCTAACATGCCAAACTCCTCTTCAAAATCTATATGCTTTATTAATAGATCATATTAGAAGAGAAGCGATTCACTTTACTAGAGAACTCGAAAAACTACAAACAGGAGTAGTTGATATTCCTGGTTATAAGATTATGTCAGAGCAAGCATTCTGGACGAGAATTATGGCAGACCACTCTAAATTTATAGTTCATCTACTTGACCCTTCTGAGCGCTTATTTGAAAAACAGTCAAGAGAATTTAGCGATCTATTCGATGATTTAAGGTGTCAGGCTGTAGATCTCAAAGGAATGATAGCACCGTCTTATATGATAATACCAACTATTGAGAGATTTACTGGACAGGTTATAGACGCTACACAAAAACTAAGAGATTTCAAAAAAACTGCAAAAGACTTAACTAGCGAATGTAAATTGCTTGGTGAAATACCAGAACTTCTTGCAGATCATGTTTTAAGGGAAGCAGAGCAATTTTTACATGAATTAGAAGAACAACAAGACTTAATAAAAGGAATTAGTAAAAAACCAAATGAGAGAAAATAAACGATATAAATAATATCTAAGCATGTCAAAATCATGACATGCTTTTTTTATAGAAATTTATAAAAAACTTTTGACAAAAAACAATCCTCTTTAGTATAATGTAATATACCCCCTCAGGGTATGTTTGCTGATAATCCATTCAGTCAATTTAATAGTATTCACAATAAGGAGGTATTTTAACATGGAATTGATTTTCACAAAAACTGATAAGACAAAGATTATTAAAAAGTACGGATGGATTTTTACACTAATAGTAGCAGTAGGAGGGCTGTGGTATCCAAAGTTGGGATTATTAGCAATACCTATTATGGCAACACTTTTTATTCTCCCAATTTTTAAGGGTAAATACTGGTGCGGTAACTTCTGTCCACACAGTAGTTTATTTGAGTCACTCTTAGGTTCTATTAGTAAAAATAAAAAAATACCAGCATTTTTTAAGTCAAATTTTCTTTCTATAGCATTTTTATTATGGTTTGGGTTTAATTTGACTAGGAAGTTAACAAAAGTATTTTCATTATACGGTACTATGCAGTTTTGGGATAAACTTGGCTTAGTATTTTCAGTAAACTTTCTGATGGTGGCTGTAGTAGGTGGTATACTTAGCATATTCATATCTCCTCGTACTTGGTGCAGCTTCTGCCCTATGGGAACCATACAGAAACTTCCTTATAAACTTGGTAAAGCAATAGGAATTGCCAAGCTAACAGACAAGAAGGTCACGATATCAGATCATGATAAATGTTTAAAATGTGGTAAATGTTCTAGAGCATGTCCAGTACAACTAAGTCCACATTCAAATTTTTCTACAAGCAAACAATTCAATCATGAAGATTGCATAAAATGTTCAGGATGCATTGAAAACTGTCCTATCAAAATACTTTCACTCGAGGCTGAACATAGCTTAAATACTACCAAATAAAAAATCTAAATCCACACGGATTTAGATTTTTTATTCATCGATAACAGGCATAATCACAGTAAATAAGTGATATTTTATAGCCTCTTCATTATCATTTTTCTTTCTATTTCCATATTTTTTATTAACTGTTTTTAATAGCTCTGACACTTCCTGTGCTTCCTCATGTGTTAAATAAATTTCGTCACTCATAAATCCACCAGTATATAAATCCTTTTTGGTGTCTTTTTCTTTATCTAATTCAGCCATACGACCTAACTGTTTTATTACCACATTTTTACTTTCATCATATATTACAGAAATAGCTCTTTCAGCCTCGCTTAAGGCTACTTTATCAATACAATTCCCATGTTTTTTATGTTTGATGATAAACTCTTCAGCAGTAGGTTCATAGTATTTCGCAACTATACCATTGATTTCTTCTGTATGTACTATGTGTAACAAACCATACTTCTCCATCTTTTTTACATGATAGTGGACTTTAGACGGTATTTCCTTCATAAGGTCTGCAATCTGCTTAACTGTAGCAGGTCTGCCAATATTCTCAAAATGAGTTAATATTTGAAGCCTGTATGGATCTGAAAAAGCTCTTATTTCCTCAAGAGTAGATAGAATCTTTTGTTCCTCCATTATTTATCACCTCTACTCTCTATTATACTAGATTTCTATGCATTTCGGAAATCCTTGTTTATAAGAGGTAAAACAGATACTATTACTATAAAGATACCCATTACAGCAAATATACTTGTTATGCTGAAAGTTTCAGAAACCAATCCTGTTAATGCACCGCCAATTGGCATAGCGCTTAAAGTCATCATTCCTGCTAATGATATAACTCTACCTAATATTTCTTTAGGTGTATTTGAGAGCATATGTGAACTCAATGGAGCAGATACTGCTGGGAAAAAGAAACCAATTATAAAAAATAATACTGCAGCTATAATAATTGATAAAGGATACTCTATAGTTAATAACCCAGGTAAACTAAATAAAGCATAGCTCAATCCAACCCCTCCTAATCCTACTGAAACAAGAGTAGAATTTCTAAATCTTGAGCCAAATTGTGCAACTGCTAACCCTCCTAAAATCATACCAATAGGAAAGCCCATAGCAATAATTCCATATCCATCAGGTCCTAAACTTAAAACATCCTTTACATATGCAGGAAGTAATACATTGATTGGTGAAAGACAGAAGTTAATAAATGCAAATAGCACCAATGAAATCATCACTATGTTTTGACTTTTAACAAATATAAATCCTTCTTTTAATTCACTAAAATAATTATTCATATTCAACGGCTCTTTATGAACTTCAGGCTCTTCAACTTTCAAAAAATATATTAATACAGCAGATAATAGAAATGTCAATCCATCAATAAATATTGCTCCTGAGTATCCCAATACCCCAATAATTAATCCTGCAGCTCCAAGCCCTAATATTTCTGCGAATGAAGTAGTTGATGTAGTAAAAGAATTAGCACTTAAAAAAAGCTCTTTAGGAAGTACTAAAGGCAATAATGATGTTTTGGCTGGTTTAGCAAATATTTCAAAAGTAGAGTTAGTAAATGTAAAAATAAACAAATGCCATGGCTCTAATTTTCCTATTAGATACAAATATGCAGTTAAAGAAACAACAAGGGCTCTCCCAATATCGCCAAACACTGCAGCTTTTCTCTTAGAAAAGCGATCAACTAATACTCCTGAGAATGGACTTAGAACAATACCTGGTATGGCATTTACAGCAAAAATTGTTCCTAATAACAATGTAGAACCTGTTAATTCATAAATCATAAGAGAATAAGCTATAGAATCAATAGAATCACCAAATCTTGAAATAACGCTTGCCAATAAAAGCTGTATAAAACTCTTATATGCAGTTAAATCCTTTAAGTCAATTTTTTTGCTAGCAGCACGATCCATAAAGAACCCCCATTAAAATTTATTTATCGTTAAAATAATTTTAACGATAAATAAATTTTAATGCCTAAGTAACTTATTTGTCAATACTAATTTTTTAAATATTTTTATTATTTTCCCACAAAAAAATACAGGATTATTCAATCCTGTATTTTTTGATCTAATTTTATATTTTAAAGTACTATCTTATTTTTAAAACATCAAAATAGTCTTTAAGATGGCTTTCTATTTCACTTAATTCATGTGCTTTAAATGCTGTAAAATTACCTTTCCCATCTAGCACAGTATCGGAATCTCTAAAGTTTTGTATTGTATATCTTTTAGCTCCTCTAATATATTCACCTATACTTAATATATCCCCAGTACTTAAAAGCTCTTTACACACTGTGGTTCTAAATTCATTGTCTATATCGGAACTTTTAATAATATCTATACTTTCTTTTATTTTATCTATGTCAACAGATATATTTGCTACTTTACTATACTTTTCTAACGGCGCCTTTATATCCATAGCAATATAATCTAACAAATTCTGTTCCAATAGCATTGTGAGAATCTTAGGATTAGTACCATTTGTATCTAGCTTAACTAAATAGTCCATAGATTTTACCTTCTTGATAAATTCTACAAGTTCATTATGAATTGTAGGTTCTCCACCAGAGATACAAACTGCATCAATCAACTTATGTCTTCTAGAAAGGTATTCAAATATATATTCTTCTGATATGTCTTCTCCATTATTATACACAATCCCAGAATTATGACAGAATGGACATCTAAAATTACACCCTCCAGTGAATAATACAGTGCATATCTTATCAGGATAATCTATAAAAGATGATTTTTGATGCCCTTTAAACTTCATACTTACACCTCTTAATATTATATATTAAACCGCTTGCTTAGCTTTTTTATTTAAGCTATCATCTACATCAAATTCTAATCTGTCTTTAAATTCTTCTTTTTTGCCCTTATTCCAAGCCTGCACAGGTCTATGGAACCCTACAACTCTAGTCCAAACCTCTGTGTCTTTTCCACATTCAGGACAAGCAAATTTCTCTCCTTTTATATATCCATGATCTGGACAAATACTATATGTTGGTGTAACAGTAAAGTATGGTATTCTACTGTTTTCAAAAGCTCTTTTTACAAGCAGCTTTGTCGTTTCAACACTATCTATTTCTTCTCCTAAGAAACCATGTAATACAGTGCCTCCAGTATACAGGGTTTGTAATCTTTCTTGTAGTTCTATTGCCTCAAAAACATCTGCAGTGTGCCCTACAGGTAATTGAGTAGAGTTTGTATAATAAGGTTCTTCAGTACCTTGAGTAACTATTTTAGGGAACATTCTCTTATCCATTCTGGCAAATCTATATGCGGCACCTTCTGCAGGAGACGCTTCAAGATTCCATAGACTTCCTGTCTCTTCTTGGAATATCTGAATAACTTTGTTCATAAACTCCATTACTTCAACAGCAAATTCATTTCCTTCTTCAGTAGTTATGTCCTCACCTAACAGATTGATACAGGCTTCATTCATTCCGTTAAGTCCTATGGTGCTGAAGTGGTTTTTGAAATATTCTCCCTCAGCATCCTTTATAGCTTGTAAATAATACTTAGAATAGGGATAAAGACCAACATCCATGTATCTCTCAAGAACTATTCTTTTTGCCTCACATATTTCTTTAGCTATCTCCATTAAATCTCTTACTCTCTTTTTAAACTCTTCTTTAGATTTTGAAATATAGCCTATACGAGCCATATTTAACGTAACAACATTGATTGACCCAGTAAGTGGATTTGCACCAAATAAGCCTCCGCCTCTTCTTCTAAGCTCTCTATTGTCCAATCTTAGCCTACAGCACATACTTCTTACATCCTCTGGGTCCAAGTCACTATTAACAAAGTTTGCAAAATATGGCGTACCAAACTTCCTTGTCATCTCCATAATATTATTAGCTACATCTGAGTCCCATGGGAAGTCTCTAGTTATATTTATAGTAGGTATAGGGAAACTAAAGCTTCTGCCTGCACCATCACCTTCCATCATAACTTCGCAGTATGCTCTATTGAACATATCCATTTCTTTTTGGAATTCACCATACTGTTTATCCATTCTTTTTCCACCAATTATTACATCCATCTTCTTAAGCATAGGATGTGGAGTAATATCTAATGTCACATTTGTAAATGGTGTTTGAAATCCAACTCTTGTTGGGATATTAAGATTAAATACAAAGCTTTGAACTATTTTCTTTACATCATCATATTCTAGTTCATCATAATATATAAATGGTGCAGCATATGTATCTAATGAGCTTACTGCTTGAGCACCTGCTGCTTCTCCTTGTAGTGTATACAACCAGTTAACTATTTGCCCCAAGAAAGACTGTAAATGTTTAGCTGGGGATGATTCAATTTTACCACTTGCACCCTTAAAACCTTTTATCAATAATGCCTCTAAATCCCATCCACAACAGTATGGAGCTAGCAGGCCTAAGTCATGTATATGTAAATCTCCTTTAATGTGAGCATCTCGCAATTCTTTTCGATATATTTTATTAAGCCAGTATTTTTTTGTAATTGATTCAACAATATGATTATTAAGTCCCTGAAGACTGAAGCCCATATTTGCATTTTCATTAATACGCCAATCATCTAAGGAAACATATTCGTCTATTAAGCTTTCAGCATCCATAAATAAGTTCTTTACATCTCTCAGTTCTTCCTGCTTTCTTCTATACAATATGTATGCTTTTGCTGTCTTTGCATGTCCTTCTTCTATTAGAACCTTTTCAACTATATCCTGTATATCTTCAACAGTAGGAATACTAGCTCCAAAAGCCTCATTTACTATGCCTTCAACCATCTCTGCCAGCTTATTAGCCTCTTCTCTGTTATCTCCTCCAACTGACTTAGCTGCTGCAAATATTGCATTTTCTATTTTTAAAATATCAAAGTCTACAATATCTCCGTTTCTCTTCTGAATCCTTGTAATCAAGCCATCAACCCCTTTATATTGTGGTAGTAATGGGCCACATACAGTATATATAGTATATGGCCCACTTTTATTATAAAATAATTATCCAATACATACAACTTATGTTCTCATATTTCTACCGCCATTTTTTTAATTTAGGACAGAAGAACTAGCGTTTATTTGAGTATGATTAATTTATCAAAATAGGGATATAAATATAATATACAAATTTTACAGAGGTGAATACTTTGAATTCAATAGACATATTGGTAAATGAGCATAAAAATATCAAAAAAATACTTAAGATTGTAAGAAAAATATGCCTAAGTATAGTTGAAGGAATAGAAATTCCTTATGATGATCTTTATTCCATAATTGATTTCATAAGAAACTATGCTGATAAATATCATCATGGTAAGGAAGAAGATATGCTGTTTAAAGACATGGATGCTGAGTTATCTGAAAAGATAGGAAAAGGACCTATTCAGGGAATGTTCATTGAGCATGACTATGGTAGGAGCTTTGTTAGAGAGCTTGAAGCTGCACTTAAAGCTCATCAAGCTGGTAATAATGAAGCAACAATTGACATAATAGCAAATGCAGTTGGATACGCAAATCTTCTTAATAAGCATATAGACAAAGAAGATAATATGATATACAAATTTGCAAGCAATAACCTTAAAAAAGAGACTCTTAAAAAGCTTGATAGGCAGTTTGAAACCTTTGAAGAAACTAAACAGCATATTGAAGTAAAGAAAAAGTATATTGAACTAGTAAATAAGCTAGAAGAAAAATATATAAAATAAGTGGTCCATATGGACCACTTATTTTATATATCTACTGGCTGCTTTCTATTTTCTAGTTTTAGCACTAATAAAAAATTTGATACAGCTAATATTGAGCCAATTACTGCTAGAAATCTAAATGCAATATTTAATGAGTATATATCACCAATTTTACCTATCATGGGAAAAATAAATATCATGAAGAAACTAAAAACCATACTAGAAAGAGATAATATAGTCGCTCTGTTTTTACTAGGAATAAGCTTATTTATATAATCACTCATTGCAACATAAATTAACCCTTCTACCGCCATCATAAGTATAAAGAATACTGAAGGATACCCACTCAAAGCAATTCCCCAAACACAACCCATACACAATATAGGCATAAAAAGCAGTATCCCTTTTTCTTTTATAAATCCTTCAATTCTGAAAGCTTGTGAAGCAATAAATGCTTCAATCAATGAAGATGCTGCAAACATTATTCCTATGTTTAACTCAGTGTATCCACTGTCTTTTAAATAATTCTGAAGGTAGAAAAATAAACTTGTTCCAAAAGCTAATATAATCTCTGTAAAGATTATAAAAAAACCTACTTTTTTATTTTCCTTTATTGCTTTAAGACTATCTGTAACTTGTTTTTTTAGTATTGTAGCAATAGTATCCTCATGCTTATGCCCAAGCTCAATATCAGGCTCAGTAAATGAAAAAGCTTGAATAATTGTTACTATAATAAAAAATGCAGTCACTGAAAATGCGAAATAGTAGCTTTTAGTAGCTAAATAACCACCTACAATATAAGCAACCACCTTTCCAAACTGAAAAAATACCTCCTGCTTACCAGCCACTTTCATATATTTTTCTTCTTCATCTACTTCTTTTAGTGAATCATATATCAGCGCATCTCCAGCACCTGACTCAAGATTATATGAAAGTGCAGAAAAAACAAATGATAATGCAAACAAATAGAACCCATCTGAAAATATCATTAGTGCTATGCTAATTAGAGAAAATAGTCTTCCACAAATACGACTAGTTTTCCTCCCATAAATATCTGCTACAAGCCCAGTTGGAACCTCCATCAAGAATGAAGTAACATGAAAAATACCTTCAAGCATCCCTAGTTGTACTAATGACATTCCTTTTGTCGCTAAATATATCATCCAAATACCCTGAGTTAAATCCAAATTTTTTAATAAAACAAATACATAGTTCTTATTAATATTGCTTTTTAATCTATTTATATAATCCATACTTTATCTCTCCTAATTCATAAATCATAGTTTTTTATTCTTAATCTCTAATTATATTTACTCCCTCCCACCAAGAATGCATACAAAAACCCCTAAGTAAAATTTACTTAGGGCCATATATCAAAAATAATATTATGCAATAACGATATATATTAGTATATATGTTTACTGAACAACAAGCCTATGTAAAGATTTCACTAGTACGTGGTTGACATAATATTTGTTTTTGGACACACTCCTCCCTTGTATACCTAACAACATGTGTTATAGACTTAACTGTATACAAATAGTCCAAAATACCAACCATACACTTAAAGTTCAATCTTTACACCTCCTTATAACCTAATACTATAATTATATAACATTTCTATTATTCGAACAATACTATTAATGTACATTATATATCAGTCAATAAAAGAATTTTTATTATTGAACAATACTGATATATGTGTTAATATTGTTATGAAAATTGAAAACGCGATTATGTACTAGGGGGGCTGGAAAGGCCAGCTGAGATAAAGACCCTATAAAGTCTTTGACCCTCAACCTGATCTGGATAATGCCAGCGTAGGAAAGTTATATATTTATGTTTAAGTTTAAGCATAAATCCTTATTCTGGGGTTTATGCTTTTTTATTTATCCCAACATCCTCTAGTACAAATATTTTTTTGAAGGGAGGGATGTTTATGAAGACAAAAAAGCTTACCTTATCTGCTCTTCTCATAGCACTCGGTACATTAACGGGTCATATATTTTATATTCCTGTTGGTGTGGCAAAATGTTTCCCTATACAACACACTATCAATATACTATCTGCAGTAATTCTAGGACCTTGGTATGCAGTTGCCAATGCATTTTTAACTTCATTACTTAGAAATATTCTTGGTACGGGCTCTTTGCTAGCTTTTCCGGGTAGTATGATTGGTGCACTTTTAGCTGGTTTCTTATACAAAAAAACTGGCAAACAATCAATAGCTTCATTAGGTGAAGTATTGGGAACTGGTTTTTTAGGTGCATTAGCTGCATATCCAGTAGCAAAGCTATTCATGGGTAAAGATGTAGCAATATTATTCTTCGTATTGCCTTTCATGGTAAGTACAATTGGAGGTACAATAATTGGTTACGGCCTATTAAAAGCTTTAGATTCAAGTAAAATACTTAAAAATATATAAAAAGAGGTGCTCATAATGAGAAATGTATTAACTATAGCTGGTTCAGATAGTAGTGGCGGAGCTGGAATACAAGCAGATTTAAAAACCTTCTCTGCTCACGGTGTTTTTGGAATGAGTGTAATAACTGCTATTACAGCTCAAAATACTCAAGGAGTTTTTGGGGTACAAGATATTTCCGTAGATATGATTGAAAGACAGATTGATGCAATATTTGATGATATCGAAGTACATGCTTTAAAAATTGGAATGGTTTCACAGATAGATACTATAAAGGCTATAGCAAGAAAGCTAAAGAAATACAATCCTCAAAATATTGTACTAGACCCTGTTATGATTTCAAAAAGTGGATATGATTTGCTTGTACCGGAAGCAAAAGAAACTCTGATAAGTGAACTTTTACCTTTAGCTACAATAGCTACGCCAAATATTCCAGAAGCTGAAGTTATATCTGGGATGAGTATAAGCAATTTAGAGCAAATGCAAGAAGCTGCCATAAAAATACATGCATTAGGGGCAAAAAATGTACTTATAAAGGGCGGCCACATGGAAAATGATGCTACTGATGTTCTATATAAGGGCACTGAATTCAAATATTTTAAAACAGAAAGAATAAATACAAAAAATACTCATGGTACTGGATGCACTTTATCATCAGCCATTGCTTCAAATCTTGCTAAAGACTATTCAATAGAAATATCAGTTGCTAATGCTAAAGATTATATAACTACAGCAATAAAGCATTCATTATCTCTAGGCAAAGGCGTTGGCCCTACAAATCATTTTTATACTTTATACAAAAGGGCTGGTGTAATAAATGAATAATACAGAAAACAGTAACCTCTCATTAATAAGTTTTTTTATGCTTTGGTTTGGTGCATCTATATCAATAGCTGAAATTCTTACTGGTGGACTATTAGCCCCAATAGGATTCAAAAATGGTTTGATTGCAATTCTTATTGGCCATTTAATTGGTACAACTATTCTGATATTAGGTGGAGTCATTGGGATAAAAGAGAAGCTGCCATCTATAATGTCTACTAGAATATCATTTGGTTTATATGGCTCATATTTATTCTCTATTTTGAATGTGATGCAGCTAATCGGTTGGACTGCAGTAATGATAATATCAGGAGCAAGATCAGTAAATCAAATAACTAAAATTCTGTGGTCATTTGACAATATAACTGTATGGAGTTTACTAATAGGTGCTCTAATATGCTTTTGGATAGTAATAGGTAAAAAAGGCTGGAAAAAGCTTAATCTTATAGCTGTTTCCCTTCTATTTATACTAACCATTGTACTAAGTACTGTTGTATTTAGAAATAGTGAATTATTTACTAAAATACCTGCTGGAAATATGACTTTTGGAACTGCTATTGAGCTTAATGTAATAATGCCTCTTTCATGGCTGCCATTAATTGCTGACTATACTAGATATGCTAAGAAAAAAAGAGATGGTATCATAGGAAGCTTTGCTGGATATTTCATTGGTAGTTGCTGGATGTACGTTATAGGACTTGGAGCAGCCATAGTAGCTGAAAACCCAGATCCAAGCGCTATGATGCTTGCTGCTAATTTAGGTGTAGTTGCTCTTGGTATTATAGTTCTATCTACAGTAACTACAACATTTTTAGATGCCTATTCTGCAGGCGTTACATTCCTAAATATTCTACCAAAGCTTGATGAAAGAAAAATAGCAATAATAATGGGTGGTATTGGGACTATAATTGCAGTATTATTACCTATTGAGCAGTATGAAAATTTCTTATATGCTATAGGTTCAGTATTTGCTCCACTGTTTGCAGTTCTTCTAACTGATTACTTTATAATCAAAAAGAATAGAAAGCTACAAGATAATCTTCTTATTAACTGGGGTGCAACAATAGTATGGATAATTGGGATCATACTATACTATCAATTTGTTAAGTTTGATTTTATAATCGGTTCTACAGTTCCTGTTATGATTATAACCTCAATAATATACTGTCTAAGTTGGAGGGTGATGTCAGGATGGAAATACTGCAAGAAGTCTCAAGACTGCTGCCAATAATAAAAGAAAGAAAGCCGCTAGTTCATCATATTACAAACTTTGTGACTATAAATGATTGTGCAAATATAACTCTAGCCATAGGTGGTTCACCAATTATGGCATATGATGAATCTGAGGTAGAAGAAGTTGTAGCTATGTCATCTTCCTTAGTTCTAAATATTGGCACTTTAAGTAAGGACTCAGTTAATTCTATGATATTAGCAGGAAAAAAGGCTAATGAATTAAAAGTACCTGTTATTCTTGACCCTGTAGGTGTTGGAGCAACTACATTAAGAAGTCAAGCAGTAAACCATATTTTAGATAACGTAAAAATATCTGTACTAAAGGGAAATATGTCCGAAATAAAATTTTTATCTGGGCTTGAAGTCAGTACTAGAGGAGTAGACTCAATAGCAAGCGACGAAGGCTGTACAGAAGTTGCAGAAAAACTGGCATCAAAGTTAGACTGTGTAGTTGCAATAACTGGCAAAAAAGATATTTTATCAGATGGAAATAAGACTTTTTATATAAATAATGGACATGAAATATTATCAAAGGTAACAGGAACAGGTTGTATGACATCTTCTTTAATTGCTTCATATTGTGGTGTAACTAGTGATTATCTCATAGGAGCTATAGGAGGGGTAGTATCGATGGGTATAGCAGGTGAAATAGCTTTCAAATCATTAAAGTGTAGTGAAGGATTAGGGAGCTTCAAAGTGAATTTGTTTGATACTATTTATAATATGACTTCAGATACTATAATGAAAGCAGGTGAAATAAGTGATTAATAAATCAGATATTGATTATGCATTGTATTTAGTTACAGATAGGAATATTCTAGGAAATAAGGATTTGTATATAAGTATTGAGCAAGCTATACAAGGTGGCGTAAGTTTAATACAGTTGAGAGAAAAAAACACAACAACTCGAGAATTTTACGATTTAGCATTAAAAGTTAAGAAAATAACTGATAAGTACAATACACCTCTTATAATCAACGACAGACTAGACATAGCTTTAGCTATAGATGCAGATGGGCTTCACATAGGTCCTGATGACATTCCAATAAATGTTGCCAGAAAACTATTAGGTCCTGATAAAATCTTAGGAGCATCTACATCAAGTCTTAATGAAGCACTCGAAGCACAAAGTCAAGGTGCTGATTACTTAGGAGTAGGGGCCATGTTCCCAACAAAAACAAAAAAAGATACTGAAAGTGTAAATTTAAATGAGTTGGAACAAATAAAATCATCCGTACGAATACCTGTAGTTGGTATAGGTGGAATCAATGAAACAAACGCAAAAAAAATAATAAATACAGGAGCTGACGGTATTGCTGTTGTTTCAGCTATTCTAGGGAAAAATGATATCTGCCTTGCGGCCAAGAACCTTCACAGCTTAATTTCAAAGTAAGCAAAAGTAAGCTCTACAAAATTTTAGAGGAGATGACTTAATAGGTCATCTCCTATTTATATAGCAACTCTTATTTGTATTTATCTAAGATTAATTATTTATAATTTATATTTGAATTTTTAACATCTATTTTAGTATGCATTCTTATCTAAGTAGAATAGTACAAGCTTAACAACTTCTTCAGCTCTTTTTTCGTCAACAGTTTCAATAGTATCTTTTGGTGTATGGTATCCATTCTTCAAATCCATGTGTATTAAACAAACTGCATCTACACCTTTTGCTGCAAATGGCGCATGATCACTTCCTTGACCTACATCTGCAATGCTCTCGACATTTAATCCCTTAGCATATTTATATAATTTATCTCTCAGTTTAGTATTAGTGCTGTCAAAGCTTTCTATACTCAAAGGTATAGGTGTTTTTGAACCGACCATATCAAGATTTATCATAACAGTCTTGTCATTTAGTGGGTATACAGGGTGGTCTGCATAATGGTGTGATCCATACAATCCCTCTTCTTCTCCATTAAAAGCTATAAAAAGTATAGACTTCTTTGGCTTAATCTTGTTTTCTTTTAACACTCTAGCTATTTCCATTATTGCTGCAGTACCAGAACCGTTATCAAATGCACCAGGATTATAGGTTTCATTTTTATTATCACCTACATGGTCAAAGTGAGCACCTATGATAATGAATTCATTTTTTAACTCCTTATCATTACCTTCCATTAACCCAATTATATTAGAAGCTGTTACATTTTCTACTGAATAGTCTGCTTTCATATATAAGTCAGAACCTTTTTTAGCAGCTGTTTTCATTTCTTTGAATGAATCTGCATCACTCATGAACATCATCGGTGCACTATTATTGAATATAGCTACGGGTTGAGCATTGGGCCCCACTACAAATGCATTATATCTATGATTAGGACTTGATATATCTACTTCACACAAAATACCCTTTACATTCATTCTAGACTCTAATATACGAGTGATTAGAGTCCTAGTGCCAATTTTATTATTTACAGCTTCAGGTATAAGCAAAATTTTGTCTTTTAGTTTTTCTGTATCCTCTGACAACTGCTCGACAGTTTCGATTACAACAGCTTTTCCTTTTATTTCTCCCTTTATACTCAAAGCAGTTATGAATGTTTGCACAGAAAAGTCCTCTAAATAACTATATTCTTTAATTAAATTCCCCTCGTTATCTAGAATACCTAACTTAGGTGCACTATTTGTAAACCTGACATTCTGTGTATAGCTCTGTCTAAAATTTTCTAGCCCTTTAGGCGATTCTAATTTAACTTTTTTAAAGTAACCTGCTATATATTCTGCTGCTAATTCGTTTCCTTTCGTACCTGCTAGTCTTCCGTTATATCTCTCTGAAGACAGCTCTTTTATTGTATTCATTATATTTTTTGAATTTAAAAGAGATACATTAATGCTGCTGAAATTTACTTCACTTTCCTTATTATTATCAGTATAACTATCATTTGTACATCCACCTAAAATAGATACTAGCATGATTAAAGACATCACTATAGCTATCCCTTTATTTTTCCTCAATAATAATCCCCCCTAATAATTAAATCATATTTACTGTTTTTTTCGTTTATTCAAACTTATGGTATTTTTGTTATACTTATATTATATAAATGTTTTTTCAGAATTTTGTTAATCTTTAATTAATTACTTATTAAGATTTATTAATAACTGTATTTTCAAATAAAAACCAGCTTATTTCAGCTGGTCATCTAGGCTTTATCGTAAAATCCCCATTTCAATATATACATATACTGATCGAATTCTTTTATAATTTTATCTGCTTCCTCAATTATATCTTTTTCTCTTCCTTTATATTCCTTAATGTATTTATTAGCAATTGCATCTAATGCAATGAATAATAGTTCAATAGCTTTTTTTTCGTTTATGTCTTTTTTTAGATTAGTAGTATCAAGCTTTTGAATCAATATTCTAAAGCTCTCATTATAAATTTGAAAATATCTATTTTTTATATCTTCTTCTATTTCTTCAGGTGGAGACAAAAAAGCATTTACCATAAACTCATAAACTATAGGGGATTGAGAAAATACTTTCATCTTCATTAATGTAACATTTTTTATTACATTGAATATATCATCGCTATCCATATTTTCGATTTGATTAAATAAAGTTTTACTAAAATTATTCATTACATGATCAACAATATATAGGTATAAATTTTTTTTATTTTTAAAGTAGTGAAACAGTATACCCTTAGATATTCCTGCTTTTTTTGTAATTTCATTAGTAGAGCCTTTTTTATATCCATGCTCTGCAAATTCCTCAATACATACATCAATTATCCTATTTCTTTTTTCTTCTGATAAATTCTCAAAGCTTTCAAACAAATCAATACACCTTCCATAATATTCTTTTCTAACATTCTATTTTTCATATTCAAATTCTGGAAATAATTATCTGCAAATTACTTCTCATCTAATATTTGACTTCTACACCTTCTTTTATCTTCTCATCTGGACTTAATATAACACGTTCTCCTGTTTTTACTCCAGATATTATTTCAATCATATCTTCACCTTCAATACCAGTCTCGACTTTTCTTAATCCTGCTGTATTTTCGTTTAATATATATACATAATCTCCATCCTCATAATCAAATACTGCACTATCAGGAACTATGATTGAATTTTTCTTTTCATTTGTTACTATCTTTGCATTTACATCATAGCCTACCTTTAGCCTATCTGTATCATTATTCAAGTCGATCTCTATTTTAACTCTTTTTTGCTCTATCCCTAGGTCTGAGATTTTGCTAAAAGCTTTTGGATATATCTTTGTAACTACTCCAGTGATGTTTTCAATATCCAAATCATCATTATACACTATAACTGGTGCATTTTCTTTTATTTCGCCTATTTCGCTTACTAAAATGTCTACCTCAAGGTATAAGTCATTTCCATTACCGATTTCTAAAACAGGCACCCCAGGCTGTAGGTATGCTCCTTCCTTTACATATGTTTCAAGAACTATTCCATCAATAGGCGCTTCAATTAAAGAATTTCCCTTATTTTTATTTAAAATATCAATCTGATAATCTATCTCAGATATCTGAGCTTCATATTGCTTCTTTATGTTTTCAGAAGGCCCTTTTTTAATACTTGCAAGTTCATTTTTTGCTACTTCTAATGCTTCCTGCTGAATCTTAAGATTGTTTAATGCATTTTGATAATTATCTTCACTTATTGCTCCCTCTTCAAATAACTTTTTACTTTTCTCTGCATCATTTTTTGCATTTTCTACTAATATTTCAATACTTCTAACATTAGCTTCTGCTTTATTAATTATCTCTTTATCAGGAAGCTTTGTAGCTTCACTGTATGAAGCTAGTAATGCGTTTTTCTTAGCCTTCAGACTTTTAATCTGTAGCTCCGCTTCCTCAGTATTTAAAACTGCAATAATGTCTCCTTTTTTTATCTCTTCTCCTGCACTAACATCTAGCTTAAGCACTTCTCCAACACTTTTCGAATATACTATTCTCTGGTTATTTGCTTTAACTGTTGCAGTTTCATCTATGAAACTTTTTATATCGTCACGCTTCGCAGTAAAAGTTTCAACCTTTACTGCACTATTACCTTTTGCAAAGTATACACCTACACCCACCATAGCTAATAATACTGTAGCAATAATGACATATTTCATTTTTTTCATTCGAAGACCCCCTTAAGAGATTCTATTTTTCAATGCTTCAATAAAATCAAGCTTATTTATTTTCTTATAGGTTGCTAATTGTGCTAATACAACAAAAACTATAGTAAGAGCCGCTGTAATTATATAACTATATAGTGATGGATTCATCTCAATGGTATATATTTCAGTACTAAATACCGTTTCTAGTGAAGTCAACATGGATTGACCTAGTGGAATACCAAATATGATTCCAGCAACAGTCATTATTGCATTTTCCTTAGACACGATTTTGAAAATCTCATTCTTTGAAAACCCCATAACCCTTAGTGATGAAAATTCTAATCTTCTCTCTGCTATATTCATGATAGTTGAATTATAAACTATTACAAATCCTAGTATTCCTGCAAATAATACCATCATACTTATAGAAACCATCATTAATCCCATAAACTGTTCAAATATTGATTTCATATCATACAGTGACTGTATAGATGATATATTTTTTATATCTTCAAGTTTTCCTTTCACATCATCAGCAGAATCTATATAAACTCCTGTAATAAGATTTTTATCTAAAAGCTCACTACTCATAGCATCAATATTCATGTATCCATTTGTCCCTAGTGATTGCTTAATGATATCCTTTACTTCAACATAAACGTCATCCTTATTAGGAATAAATGTCTTTATCTTTACTTTGTCACCTTTATGAACGCCTATAAATCTTGCTAAGCCTTCTGAAAGTACAATTCCTTCACTAGGTAGATCTATACTCTGCCCATTTATATTTTTAAATCCGTAGAACTCTGTATTACTATACACCCCTATAATATTAGCTACAATCTTACTATTTCCATATACAATTTCAAAAGGGAATTCTATTTTGGGCTCAATTTTTTCTACATCTACAATGTGTTTAATATCATTTACTGTATTAATACTTAATGGTTTACTAAAGTTAATATTATAATCCATCTTCTGGAAATCAGAGTAATGATTAATAAATATATCATCTATGGCAGCATTCATTATAGCAGGCATAAGTGTTATTGCATATGTCATTGCTATTCCTAAAGTGATAAATAGAAATCTCTTTTTATTTCTTAGTATATTTCTTAATACCATTTTCCAGCTAAAAGATAAATTACTCCATAGTATGTCTATTTTATCTAAGAAAACTCTCCCACCCTGCTTTGGAGGTTCAGGTCTCATAGACTCAGCAGGCAATATTTTAAGTACCCTTCTTGCTCCCCAAATACCTGCTATAGTACAGAAAATAATAGAAAGAGAAATAGCAGAAAATATATATCCATAATAAAATTTGAATTTAAGCATCGGAATATTAAAAAATTGAGTATATAGTTTAGCCATATTACCTGATAAAATAGTCCCCAAAACAATTCCAAATACTGAGCCAATAAGCCCTATCATAATACTATACTTGATATAATGCATAAATACACTCATGTTGCTGTATCCAAGTGCTTTAAGTACTCCTATGGACATCCTATCATTTCGTATCATCCTTGATAGCATAGCTGCAATTATAATAGCTGCAACTCCTAGAAATATCAAAGGCACTGTGCTTGATGTTTGCTTAACTCCTTTAATTTCCTCTGATACCATACGGTGACTTAATTGTTCATCACGAGTATATATTCTTTTAACACCATACTGCTTTAATACCTTTTCAACTTGGTCTTTTATCCTATCTACATGTTCTCTATCTTTTACAGTAATTAGAATCTCATTATAGCTGTCTTTGAAGCCGAAGTTTTGTCTTGCAAATTCCTGCGAGACAAAAATAATCCCAAATTTATCTGGCATAGGTAAAAAGCTCTGTTCATTCTCCATTAAATATACGTATTCAGGACTTGCCGATATTCCATTAACGTTTAGATTAAATGTTCTTCCTTCAATATACGGTTTTATAGTATCGTTAATACGTATATTTCTTGCTTTAGCAAACTGTTCAATTACTATAGCATCCTTACTTTTAGTCTCTATATTGTTTCCATCTGTGATGTATAATTTGTTTATAATACTGTTATCAGCTATTGAAACAATCCTAGTTTTAACTTTTTCATCGCTATCATCGGTTTTCATTTGTATATCAAAAACTATTCTTCCCTCTACTTCTTTGACTCCATTGACGCTCCTTACCTTATCTAAAGCAGACTCAGGAACCTTTGAAAATTGAACAAATATATCAGCAAAGTTTGTTTCGTCATAATAGTAGTTTAAAGTGTCCTCAAGATTTACTATAGCAGTACTTAATGCAGTGTAAATAGTAAGCCCGACTATTACAAGCACTGTTATAGCTATAAACTGTCCTTTAGAATTTTTAATAAGTCTTAAGAGTCTTAAATCTAACCTCTTCATTACCATGCAATCCTTTCAGGCTCTATTGGATTTGGATTTATGATATTTTCAATAATCTTTCCACTTCTCATCTTAATTACTCTATCTCCCATATTAGCAATAGGAGAGTTGTGTGTAATAATAATTACCGTTTTGTTATACTGTTTATTTATTCTATTTAATAATGACAATATAGATATTCCAGTTTTAAAGTCTAGTGCTCCTGTAGGTTCGTCACATAATAATAATAGTGGATTTTTGGCAACAGCTCTTGCTATAGCAACCCTTTGCTGCTCCCCACCACTCATCTGAGAAGGAAAATGGTCTTTTCTGTCTTGTAACCCAACATTTTCTAGTATCTCATCAATATCTAGCGGAGCTTTGCATATTTCTGTAGCTAACTCTACATTTTCTTTAGCTGTTAAATTAGCCATAAGATTATAGAACTGAAAAACAAAACCCACTTTATCTCGCCTATAGCTGGTTAATTCCTTATCATTGTAGCCGGTAATGCTTTGCTCTTGTAAAAAGACTTCTCCAGTTGTTGGTTTATCCATGCCACCAAGTATATTTAATAAAGTACTCTTACCTGAACCACTAGGACCTAATATTACAACAAATTCTCCTTCATTAATTTCAAATGAAACCTCCTGTAGTGCCCTTACTGTTACTTCTCCCATTTGATATTCTTTTGATAAGTTTTCTACTTTCATTAAAACACTTTTATCCATTATTTCACCTCAGATATAAGCTTGTTTGACCACATGGTCATCTTAGCAATATTTTATCATCTATTGACCATGTAGTCAATCCAAGACATAAAAAGTAACACTATATTTTTTTATTAATATAATGTATTAAGTAAGGAAATAAGTTATTAAATAAAGGAGGTTGTATTATGGCTGAAAATAAAGGATTATTTGGTGGCTTTGGAGATAATGGCACTGAGTTACTATTCTTTTTCTTGTTGTTAGTAGTTTTATTTATGCCTTATGGCTATGGTAGATGCTAAAAATTGCTTGTTTTTTGTTACACAGAAAATGATTATTAATTAAATATATACATTTTATCTTTATCACGAGAAAATCTCCTTTAATTGATGTTTTCATCTTTTAAAGGAGATTTTTTATTGTTGGATGTTCTCTATTCATAGGAATATCTTGCTTCTAGTTTTCTAAAGACTAAAATTATTAAAGTTGTCATCATAAGATACAATAGTGCTGCAATTATGAAAGGAGTAATGGTAAAGTCTCTTGTTACAACCTCTTTAGCAGCTCTTAACAGATCACCCATACCTATAGCAGCTACTAATGCAGTATCCTTTATTAGCGTGATGCCTTCGTTACAAGTTGGAGGTAATACTCTTCTAACAGTTTGAGGAAGTATTATATATCCCATAGTTTGTCTGTAATTGAACCCTAACGCCTTTGCTGCTTCATATTGCCCTTTATCTATAGATTCAATTCCTGCTCTAAATATTTCAGTCAAATAAGCACCATAATTAAGTATAAAAGTTAGTGTTGCGGCCATGAAAGGACTCAATGTAATTCCTAAAACAGGAAGCCCATAATAAGCAAAAAATATTTGCAATAGCAATGGAGTTCCTCTAAAAAGCCATGTATATATACTTAACAAGCTTTTTAATATTTTAGAAGATGATATTTTTCCTAGTGCCGACGCTATTCCTAAAGGAACAGAAAATAGGGCAGTAACTAGATATAATTTTATTGTAATGATACAACCTTGTAGTATATACCCTGTAACATCTATAAAATAATTCACCTTAAATCCTCCTACTTAGAAATTATATTCTCTCCAAACCATTTATTAGATATTTGTTCACCGGTTCCATCTTTTTTTATTTCATCTAAAACTCTATTCAGCTCTTCTAAAAAGCTTTTATCTTCTTTTCTTAGTCCTACACCATATGACTCTTTCCCAAAATCATCCTCTAGAACTTTATATACACCTGCTCTTTTCTCAATATAGTATCTTCCAACTACCTCATCTACTATTACTGCATCTACTCTTCCAGCAGCTAAATCCATTAATGCCTCAGTGTTATTAGAATATTTTTTTACTTCTTTTAATGAGTTTTGCGTATCTTTATCAGACGATAGTGCTGCTTCACTACTACTTCCTAGCTGTAAACCAACAGTTGTTCCAGATAAATCTGACTTAGATTTTATATCTGATTCATTTTGCACTACTATTATTTGTCTATTTTCTAAATAAACATTTGAAAAATTAATTTGCTTTTGTCTTTCTTCAGTAATAGTTAGACCATTCCATATTACATCAATATCCTTGTTTTTTAGACTTAGAACAACACCATCCCAATCAACAGGCTTAAAAACCACATTTACACCTATTCTCTTCGCAGCTTCCTTTGCTAGATCTATATCAAAACCAACTATTTCACCTTTTTTATCTCTAAATCCCATAGGTGGGAAACTATCATCTAATCCTACAACAAATTCACCTTTTTCTTTAATCTGATTTAGAGAATCATCAATTGAATGTTTTTCTCCACATCCACTAAATATCAATGACATTGATATAATCAGTACAAAAAAAATTATAATTTTGTTTTTCATAATATATTGCCTCCTCTATTTTAATAAATAATATAGATGTTATTATACTTTATTGCGCTAAAGTTGTAAAGTATTAAATTTAATATTTATTAAAAAAGAAGTATCAATCCGATACTCCCATGAATTCTAAGCCATATAATTTAAAAAATATGAATGTGTAACAAACGATGAAGCAGTTCCTAAAATAATCCCAACAAAAACATCTGAAGGATAGTGTAC
Source organism: Brassicibacter mesophilus (assembly GCF_050433385.1). Lineage (NCBI taxonomy): Bacteria > Bacillati > Bacillota > Tissierellia > Tissierellales > Thermohalobacteraceae > Brassicibacter > Brassicibacter mesophilus. The sequence continues at coordinate 53,242 of NZ_JBNPXI010000015.1, read as the reverse complement.
CGCTAGATAAATCCTTGATATACCTACTACAAACGCGGCAATAACAAAAAGCATCATCATCTGAGGCATATAAAGTGATAAAATGGTTGCCATGGAAAAACTTGCAGTTGTATGTCCAGATGGAAATGAATAGTCCTTAAGTTTAATACCAAATGTGTTTATATTCTGTAAAATATTATAAGGCCTTTCTCTTGTTAACATCCTTTTTAACAGCTGAACAAATACTTGACTTACTGACAATGAGGCTAATATTTCAATCCCTAGTATTCTTGACTTCCCTGCGTTTATGATTATCAAGAGCAGAGGAAGTATACTAGAAAATATAGCCCCTCCTAGTTCTGTAATAAAAGGCATAATTCTATTTAGAAAGCTACAGCTTATATTTTTATTAATGAAATAAAATAGTTTCTTGTCTCCAAATACAAAGCATTTTCCTAAAAATCTCATATTTGCTCATCCTTTTTATTTATTTAATATGATTATAATATAAAAATATTAAATTAATATAAAAATTAAGTTAATTTTTTCTTAATGAAATTTCCGATGACTTGTGGAATAAATTATATATCTATATATTAATGTGATACTGTGATTTAATATACATTATAAAGTAAATATTATAGTTTTGTAAAATAGTTTTTATAAAAAAACCGCTATGCCTATGACATAACGGTTTTATATAAGAACAATTTAGCTATTTCTTGTTTTGTTTTTTAACTACTTCTTACCATTTTTATTTTTTTTATGATTTTCTTTAGTTATTATTTCATAAGTAAATTCTGCTGAGCCTTTTTCTCCTGAAGGTGCAGCATACCATACGATCATGTAGTTTTCACCATCTTTAAATAATTGTCTTAATTCAAGTGCATCTTCTTCAGTAATATTAAAAGGCTTAACATTTACAACTCTGTAAACAGGATCTTTTCCACTTTTACCTAAAGTTCTTTTATTTATAAATGTTACTGCATACTCAACATAGCTCTCATTTATTTCATTCATGTTAAGAAACTCTTCTATTGAATCGCATGTGTTTTCATAACCGATTTCTGGTATTTCTATATTGTCTATAAACCAGCCTGCCTCATTTGAACCCCAATCAGTTAAATATCGGAAGCTTATATAAATCTTTTCACCAGCATATTCAGATAAATCAAATATCTCTTCAGTCCAAGCAGGTTCTTCTTCATAATTAACACCTGTAAATCCTGGAAGGTTTTCTTTAATCTTTGGATACCCTTCTTCTACAACATCACTTCTAGTATTTTCATTAGCTAAACTTACCCAAGTTTCGCCATTATCTGTAGATACCTGAACCATTCCAAAATCCCATTGCTCTTCTATCTCGTAATAATTGTCAAACTTTAGAGTTGCTGACTCAACTGATGATAAATCTGCTTCTAAAATAATCTTATTGTCAGCTTCGTCACCAGAACTACCCCAAATAACTTGATCTTGTATTCCTAATGGATCTTCAACGATTTCCCAAGGTATTGGCATGAAATCAGTTCCATCAAATATTATAGTTCTAATCTTGTCAGTTACATCTATAACCTTATAATCTCCACCCCAAGCAGGCACACCGTCTTTATCATATTCTAATGCTGATTCGTAGTTTACAGTTACATCTATACTGTCAAATTCATATATACCGTTACCTGGCTTGTTACTATCTATTGCAATTGCTATAGTAAATCTTCTAAATAACTCTTCAAAGTCTATTCCTGCTCCAAAGTCATCTAAAACTTTGTTAACACTTTCAATTCCTTGATCTTCACCATCAGTTGCTAAGGCTTTAACAAAATCTTTGCCATACTTGTCATTTAAATATAATTGTAGTAAGTATGCTTGCCCATAGTCAGCTAATGTTTCTGGACCTGAAGGAGCACTGTAATGCTCATCCCACTCAACTAGTGAATTTTCTGGGTGATCTAAAAAGAAGTTTACGTGTCCCATAGGATGCCCATATCCACATAGATATTCTGCAAAGTCAGACATTCCTTCATTTAACCAAGTTTCTTCAGCACTATCATTGTCATCATGAATTAAATGTTGAAATTCGTGTGCAGTAGTACCAAAGAATGTAGTTTCTAGTCTTTCTTCCCAATTATTAGTATCTATATTGATTATATTCCTATCAAAATATGCCTCATAAGATGATGAGTAAAATCCTGCTATAAAGAATGGATATTCAGAATCATAAAAATTTTCATCTCTTATGTTGTCAACAAGCATAATCACTCTTTCAATTCCATCGTCAGGAGTATAGTAATTTTCAGGTACATTCCCCCATGCAGATAATAAAGCGTCTTCACCTGTATGAGAATCAGGTGTACCGAAAAATTCAGTATCCTTTTGATATATATTATTGTCAAATTCATCTCTTAGCTTATCAACTTGTTCTTGAGTAACTACATGAGCAGGTCTATCGTCTTCGAATGATAAGTCATCAGCAACCCAAACTTCAACATTACTTCCTATACTTCTTAGTGTATAAGTTTTAAAATAATAGCCATTTATTGAATCATAACCTAAATAATACTTAGTTCCACCATCAAAAGTAAAATTGTTGTCAGTGCTATTTTCTTCTGTATTACTTTCTTCATCAAAGTTAAGGTTCTCTGCCATTTCTTTTATTTCATTATCTAGTCTATCTCTATAATCCTCGTCACTCTCTAAATGTCTTAAGTAAGTACCTACGTCTAATACATCTCCGTATCGCTCAGTATCCCACTCGTCCTTAGCTGCTTGAACATTGGACATACCCATTGTTGGAAGCATACCAAATACTAACGCTAAGCTCAAAACAATCGATAAAGCTTTTTTCATAAATATCCTCCTTTATATTAGTTTTTTCTATAAAACCTTTGTTTCTTTAAAATTCTTATATATCCCCCCCTTTTTAGGTCAATTTATAACAAAATTGTGTTTTTATGTCAAAATAGAACAATTATCGAGATTTTTTGTCGCTTATTGTAATATATGTATTTATTTACCTTTTACTAATATTCCATATTGCTTTGAATTTTTCCTTCATAAATTCATAAATTTTTTTAAAATTTTTAAAAAATTTATGAATAAGCCTACCATAATGAACCTAAGCATTTTATATGTTCATCTATTGAATTACATATTATTAAATATATAAGGGACTTGTCTAAAATATTACTAATATATACTACAAAATAAACTTGTACAATTTGATAATACTTTTTTAGTAACATTTCCTATAAGACGATAAATATCTTATACTTATAAAATAAAAGCATGTTAAATTTTACTAAACAAAGGAATTAAGGCTTACCTATAGAATATAGTTATGATAAAAACAATATTAGGGGGAATTACATGTTTGATACTTCATTTAATTTCATGTTTTCTATTTTCCCAATCTTTTTTCTTCTTATTTTTGGGCTTATCTTGTTTACTATTATTCGAGGAATAAAAGAATGGAACTATAACAACCATCAACCAGTTTTATCTGTGCCTGCTAAGGTTGTATCAAAAAGAACACATGTATCTCGACATACTCATGCACATGATAACCATCACCACCATAGTTCTTCAACCACATATTATGTCACATTTGAAGTTGAAAGCGGAGACCGAATGGAGCTTCATGTTCCATCTCGTGAATACGGCATGATAGTTGAAGGCGATGAAGGAAAGTTAACTTTTCAGGGAACACGGTTTCATTCATTTAATAGAAATATATAAAAAGGATAGCTACAAAAGAGGAAATAATTTTAAGAATGAACAGATCTATACAATCTAAAGGAAAAGGAGCGCTCATAAGTGATTAAATAAATACACTTTTGAGACAGCTCCTTTTATTCTTTAAACCAATATTGAGCTCATCATAGTAAAAGGGATGTATAGTAAGTTCGCGAGATACAAATCAAGTATTATAAAAAAAGCTAATAAGCCTACATAGTGTACATTTTTCTTTTCCCTATAGAAGATATATATAATAATTCCAGAAATAAAGTTCACCAGTAGTGGAACAAAGAATGCAAATATACCTGTTTTTAATAGGTCAGGAACATACGCTCTCCCAGTTCCTGAGTAATAGGTGCCCTTGAATGTTATAAGATTTAGTATAACATATGCTAATATAAATAAAGCAAACTTGATTCTATCATCTTCAATACGTAGTTTTCTAACAATAAGTCCCAATGGAAGAAATACTGCTGTGATAAAAACAACGGCCCAAAAGATTTTTAGCACAGTTCCAGCTACAGCATATAGTGGCGATGATAATGCTTTTAATATTGCACTCTTATAGTCACTTTCAGTAAATTTGAAATTCTTAAGCTTAAAGTCCTCGTTAGTACTATTCAACATGAGCTTGTATCCATCATTATTATTATCAAGCCAAGCTATATACTGATCAGATTGGATATTAAACACTGTTGCAACCTTTGAAGTGTTCTCAGTATTTGTCAGAAAAATAGGTTTAGAAATACTACCGTTTGTGCCTATATCTAGAATAAAAATATTTCTATAATCTGAGTACATGTTATCTACGTTTTCTGCAGCAGCTATGAGCTTTAAAGTATTCCCATATTTAAATATGAACTTTTCTCTCCCTAGATTATTTATTCCCTCAATACCATCTTCACCTATTCTTTTTCTAGTATTAACCTCCATACTACTAATATCTGCAATCTGTATATCAACATATTCATTTCTAAATCCACCTGTTTCAATTTTAGTAGTAGGATAAATCAAGAAAATTTTATCTTCTACATTCTCCACATATATTTTGTGAATATATGTATTAGACATGTATGAAATGCTATCAAGCACCTTTAAGCTTCCATTATCAAGCTCATTAATAGTTCCTCCAAGGATTTGGTCATTCAGCTTATCCACCTCGTTTAGAACAAATATGTACTCTTTTCCATCAATTAATCTGTAATAAATACTTTTAATATTCCATTTATTATCATAGGATTTTTGAAGTACTAACTGTTCATCCTGATAAGTATATAGATTAATGCTGTCTTCGTTAAATACTTGCATAAACGTTTTATCTTCTATTTCAATTAAGTTAAACCCAGTTATACCTGTAAGCAACTCCTTAGGCTCATTAAATATATCTTTATTATATGAAGTCATAAATAATGTAGAATCCTTAACGAAGAAAACATTATTTTTAACAAGATAAACACTATCAATACTATTCTTATTAAATACATCAATATCTGCAATGCCTTGGTTTATAATACTTCCATCTTTCTCTACTAGATAGTAGTTAATTTTCCCACCATCAGAAAAATCTAAAAATGTAAGCATAAATAATTTATTATCAAAAGTACTCATCAACGGTTGTCTATTAAATTCTCCAGTACCTATCTCTATTCCTCTACTCCAATTGTCTGTATAGGTCATAGCCTGTATTTTAAGATGACTATAGGTATGATACCCTGTAAAGCATAAAATAACTATTATAATTGCCAAAACCGTTTTAAAATAAAACCTTCTGTTATTCATAGAATCCCCCCCAAATCATAAAAAGTATATTTATTATGAATCAATCGTTAGTATATTTTATCATTTTTCAGAATATTTTTTTAATAAATTTCGAATTAATTTTATTAAAATTTCTTAATAAATTATGTAAATCAAGAATACCCTAGACTAATACACCTAGGGTACTCTCTCACTCAAATTTTACTATTCTAACTCCAAGTATAAAAAAAACTAGACCCATACCAACTAAAATAAGCGTAGGTACTATTGCTGAACTAACACCTGCCCCATACATGACTATTTTCTCCATACCTTGAATTGCCCACTTCTGTGGCGTCAAATTAGCTAGCGCTAGTAATAGCTTTGAATTTACAATATCTAATGGCCACATGCATCCACCTAACATTGAGGTGCTTGTTAGTACAACAGGGGTCACTGCGGAAAGCTGAGAATGAGTTTTTACAATTCCAGATAAAAATAATCCTAAACATGTTACTGCAAAAACAAAGGCTAAAGCAATAATTAATATCCCGCTAATACTAGACCCCATATCTAGACCAAATAGGTATTTACCTGAGAAAATCAAGATGCCTACTTGAAACACACCAATTAAAAATGTCATCACTAGGTTTCCTCCTAGTATAGACCTTCTAGATACAGGTGATATCAGCAGTCTCTGCCATGTGTTATTTTCTCTGTCATTCAATATTTCACCTATTGCAAATACGATTGTGTACATGGAAAAAAACAGTGTAAATCCTATCATCAAATGTTTATAATCATCATATTTACTCTCGCTATTAAAAACCTCTGTTTTAACAGATATAGGCTTTCTGTATTTCCAGCTTTCAATTGTATTACTATATGCTTTACTTACAATTGATTCCTTGCTAGAGTCAGAATACTGTTCTACATAATCAGCAGTAATATGTGATATATTTATATTTCCTATCATTTTGCTAGTAATACTTGATACAATACTTTCTAATGTAAATATATCTCTATCAAATTTCACCTTCATGATTCCTACCGTTGGTACTTTACCATTCTCTATGTTTTGCTTAAAATTAGACTCTATAACAATAGCTGCTAAAACTTTGTTTTTTTCTACTCTACCTACAGCATCATCATATGAAGTATTCTGATAACTAAATGCATTATTAGCATTTAACTCATTTATAAGCATTTCTGAGTATTCACTTTTATCTTTATCCACTATTAAAACAGTAGGAGTGAAATCACCACTCTGAACCATCCCCATCAAGAAGGTAAAGCCAAGAGCCATTACAGTCATAATCAGAAATACAAAAAACTCATGCTTCAATCTTATAAATCTTATTCTTATTATGCTTAACATGATTTCCCCCCTTTCCATCCCATAAAATGTATACAGATATTAGAGTAAGCACTATTCCTATAGCTATTAATCCTAAAAGCCATGATGATATCGTTCCAATACTTCCTCCCTGCATAACACTTAAGTATGACTTTAAAGCAAGTCCGTTCAGTGTAAAATTACTTAATGCTTGAAAAAATTTAGGTAGTATGTCTATGGGTATGAAGCTTCCACCTAATATAGACATCCCATTAATAATTACTGCTTGATAAACGTCAGAAGCCTTATAGTTATTATTTTTAAATGTTATTGCTGCAAGCAGCATACCTAATCCTGCTACTGAAAAAGCAGTACAAACAGTAATCAACGTAACATAAATTGGAGTTCCCCACTTAACCTTATAAATCAAGCTAGTAAATACTATTATTAAACCTGTTTGAATTATCGAAAGTAAAAAAACAGTAAAAAATTTTCCAAAAACTATTTTGCCTTTTTGTATTCCACCTATAGTCATTCTTTGATAGGTGATATTTTTCTTTTCGTCTAATAAGAGCTTTCCTCCATTACCTGCTGCAAATAGAATGAACATTGTAGCCATACCAACTGCATAGTATTGAAAACCTGTAATAGGTTCTTTACCCTCTACTTCTACATATGCAACATCAGCTAATAATTCTTCCAAGTTATCTGATATATCATCAATTACGCTTTCCATGTTGTTATAAGCTTCATCAACTCCAATGCCTTCCTCTAAAGCAGTTTCCAAAAAAACATTTTTTCCAATGATTATTGATGATATACGATCAGAGAATCCCGTCATAATACCTTCTACTATTTGACTGCTTATATATCTATCAGGATGCCCTATGACTTTAATCTCAATCTTATTCCTAAATGGTGTAAAGAAGTTAACGCTCATATTAAATATGAAATCCTGTGGTAGTATTAATACAGCAGAAACTTCGCCACTGTTTAATTGCCTTAATGCAGTCTCCTCATCAGTAACTTCGTATTCTAAAATCTTTTTAATTTCTTCATTTTGAAGAAAGTCTTTCGTAAAAACTTCGTCTACATTTAAGTCCTTTATTCCAGTTTTTATATTGTTTATATCATTCTTATCTACATTTTTGAAAATAGAGCTATTTCCAAGGAAATCTATAAACCTATTAGTCTCTTCACTAACATCATATTTTTTTACTACAGATATCTTTATAGTATTTTCATTTCCTTCTTGAATAAAAGAGCCCTTTAAAGCTGTGCCGAGTATTGCTATTAGTATCAGAGGCATAGCTATTAAAATCATTGTGGCCTTTCTGTCGGATAGGATTATCTTTAAGTCTTTAATGACTATATCTACTATTCTCATTAATACCCCTCCTAATCCCTTAGTGCTCTTCCAGTTAGATGTAGAAATACTGATTCAAGATTTGGTTTATTAATATCTATCGACAATATATTTCTCTCTGTTTCACTTACCTTTGATATTATATCTTTAAATATTTCCTTACCATTTTCAGTAGTTAAAATAATCTCTCCTTTAGTAACCTTAACTTTAGTTATATAATCTATTTCTTTCAATTTGTTAATTAATTGGTCTGTTATATCATCAAATTTGAGCTTGATTTTTTTATGACCTTTTATGATACCTATGAGCTCATCTTGTGTTCCAGACGCTATTATTTTTCCTTTGTCCATTATACTAACTCTTGTACACAAGTATTCAACTTCCTCCATATAGTGGCTTGTGTATATAATAGTCATACCTTCCTTATTAAGCTTAAGTACTGTATCTAATATATGATTTCTCGATTGAGGATCAATACCTACTGTTGGTTCATCCATTATCAAAAACTCTGGTTTGTGAAGAAGAGCAGCTCCAATATTTATTCTTCTTTTCATTCCTCCAGAGTACTTTTCTATCCTATCTTTTAATCTATCCTTCAAACCAACTATCTCAGCTACTTCATCTACTCTATTTTTAAGTTCTTTTCCTCTTAACCCATATACATGTCCCCAAAACTTTAGATTATCATATCCAGTTAAGGTAGGATATAAAGCTATTTCTTGAGGTACTATTCCAAGTTTTTGCTGTATCTTTTTAGGTTTCTTTATTATATCTTCACCTTCATATAATATATCTCCACCATTTGGCTTAATAAGAGTTGATATCATTGATATAGTAGTTGATTTGCCAGCACCATTTGGCCCTAGCAAACCAAAAACCTCCCCTTTATTTACTTCAAAGCTTATTCCATCAACAGCGTTAATATCTTTATAACTTTTGCTCAGATTTCTTACCTCTAATAAAGGCATATTAACTTTCACCTCCATCATTCTTATTGATAAGATCATCAAACATAAATGGCATTCCTTGATCAAAACTTTCTTGATCTAAAGTATTGTCTTTTGTAAGCTCTGGAAATTCAAACTTCTGCTCTTTCTCTATATTCCAGTGCTTCATTTGCATCTTTAGGTCTGTTGATAGTACTTCACCTGATTCTGCATTATCAAAATCTGCTATTAGTTCAATGTCCTCTTGTATTATATATCCGTCAATATCTATATACCCCGTATATTTGAAATCTCTTATAGTAATATCATTCATCTTATCCTTTAGGTCATTTATAAACTTTTCAACCTCTAATTTGTTTCCTTCTTCATCCGTTACTTCATTAGCTATTTCATTAACACCTTTATTGTTGACAATAATATCTAACGATTCATTTATAAGCTGCTTTATCTGCTCACCTGTAAGATTTATTGAGAACTGTGTTACCTTTATTTCTCCATCCTCAGTTGTTAATAATGTTTTATTCCCAGAAACTACATCCTTTCTATTAAGAATTTTAATCCATTTATTTTTTATCTCATCTATTGCATTTTCCATCATATCATCGTTCTGATTTTCTTTACTATTAAATTCTCGATTAAAGCCATCTAATACGACATATTTGCCTAGTATTGGCATCTTTATAAATGCAGTGTCTTCATTTTTATAAAAGGCTGAATCAAATCCCATACCTCCAAAATTAAAATAATTTCTTGACATTATTTTTGTATCTTTACTCTCTTCCTTAAACACCACACTTGTCTTAGACTCTATTTCCTTAAAATAGTTTAACTGTCTTATTGCATCAACTGATAAACCTTCTGTATTATATTCATTTTCAATAGCCAATTCAAAAGACATCTGCCCTTGCTTTATTTCATTTGTATTTTTTACTGCATCCTTATATGTCTGCAGCGCTTCTGTACCACAAGCTGATAATACGAATACCAGCAATACTAGTGTCGATATTATTAACACATTTTTTCTCATTATAAACCTCCTTTTCTCTCTCTCTTTATTTTCATTATAGTTAATTTTTTTTAAAATTTACTGTATCGTTTTTCACTATTTTCATTAACCTTATATTACTTTTTGCACTTTTTTATTTGCAATAAGTATACAATTTTAATTTTTTTGATTTCGTTATAAATTGTTATTTTTATCGTTAAATTAACTTATTTTATTTTTTAATTAATTAATTTAATATTATTATTAATTATTTTTATAAATATTATTGACTTTTTCAATATATTTATTTATCATTAAATTATACCCAATATGTGGAATAATTATTTTTATTAAGGAGGAAATTAAATATGTTAAGTTGCTCTATTGAAGTAAATAATCTCAAGAAAGAATTTGTTATAAAAAAGAAAAACAGTCCTTTTTGGAAAAAAGTAAATAAGGGAAAAGAAACCTTTATAGCAGTAGATAATGTTTCATTTAAGGTGCATAAAGGTGAAATATTCGGATTTCTTGGTCCAAACGGTGCAGGTAAAACTACTACAATTAAAATGATTTCAACTCTTCTTAGTCCTACTTCTGGTAATGTTATAGTAAATGGAATAGACGTAAGTAAGAAACCAACAAGCGTTCTAAGAAACCTGGGAACCGTTTTAACAGGAGAAAGAAGTGTGTATTGGAAACTTACAGGAAGAGAAAATCTAGAATATTTTGCTGCAATGAACGGTATGACAGGTAAATATGCTAAAGATAAAATAAACTACCTTCTTGAAAGATTTAACCTTGAAAAAAGAGCAGACGAAACTGTAGAAAAGTATTCAACAGGAATGAAGCAAAGAATAGCATTAGCAAAAGCTTTAGTTACTGATCCATCTATCGTAATTCTTGATGAACCAACCTCAGGATTGGATCCTCAGTCTGCCAGAAATTTAAGAGAGATAATATTAGAAATTAAAGAAGAAGGAAGAACTGTATTATTAACTACTCATTATATGGAAGAGGCAGATCAATTAAGTGATAGAATTGCAATTATTGATCATGGTAAAATAATCGCCCTCGACACTCCTAATAACCTAAAAAAAAGTCTTAATAAAACTAATATTATAGTTCTTGAATTAAATGACTGGAATGAAGATATTTCGAATAAAATTAAAGAAATAAAATCAATAGAGAACATAAGTTCAAGATTTAATGAGGATACTCAAAAATGGGAAATAAAAATCCATATTAGCAATGGAAGTGATACTCTAAACAGTTTAGTATCGAATGTCATTTCTTATGGAATAAATATTAGCAATTTTAGTGTTGAAGAACCAACTCTTGAAGATGTCTTTATAAGCTTAACAGGTAAATCACTAAGGGAATAGGAGGTATAAAAATGGATTGTACCGCTAAAAAAACTAATTTTGAAATAAAAAATCTAGAACCAACAATTTTTAAAGCCATAGTAATAGTCTTTAAAAAGGAATTAACTATATTCTTCAGGTATCCGTCGTGGTTTATATCATCAATAATATGGCCTATTCTCTTTCCACTTGGTTATATATTTACAGCAAAAGCTTTAGCTGGTTTAGGCAATGATTCACTAAGCTCATTTGCAGAACTTTCAGGAACGTCTGATTACACTTCTTATATGATAATTGGTACTACAATGTGGATGTGGATTAATGCAATGTTATGGTCCTTTGGAACCAGTCTAAGAACAGAACAAATAAGAGGTACTCTCGAATCAAATTGGCTGTGTCCTGTACCTAAAATAAGTCTACTTCTTGGCTATTCTCTCTTTCAGCTATTTAACAGCGTAATATTTATGCTTATTTCAGTGGTCGAATTTAAACTAGTATATAATTTCAAATTTACTGGCAGTCCTCTACTTGCAGCCGCTGTAGTATTAATATCAGTTCCGTCAATATATGGCATAGGGTTCATATTTGCAAGCCTAGTAATGTGGGCAAAAGAAACAGATGCTATGGTATTTCTAGTAAGAGGGATTATGACAGTATTCTGTGGTATCACTTATCCTCTTGCTGTACTGCCAGAATGGATGGAAAGTGTCTCCAAATTTATACCTCTAACATATAGTATCCGTTCCTTAAGATTAGTAATATCATCAGGAGCTAGCATCAATGAAATTAAGAATGATATTCTAATTCTTTTAGCGTCAGGAGCTATCTTAATGGCATGCGGTATATTAAGTTTTTATCATACTCAGAAAAAAGTAAAAGAAACTGGTTCTTTAGGTCATTATTAGGTTAATTAGAAAATTCGCAGAACATAATATAATCATAAATTCAGTGGATTATGCTAACTCGAAAGGAGAATTGATATGATTCTTGAAAGATTTAAAATGTATTTTATTGCAATATGGGCAATTACAAAAAAAGATATTAAAATTTTCTTAAGATATCCTATAAATGCTTTATTCAGAATAGTTGAGCCTATTATGTGGATAACTCCAGTATATTTTTTAGCTAAGTCATTTCAGATTGGAGGACGCAATGTAGGTTTTAGTGAATATTCTGGAACCTCTGACTATATAGCATTCTTAATTATAGGCAGTGTCCTTGGTAGTTTTGTAAGTGCTGTGTTATGGGGAATGGGCTTCTCTCTGAAAAAAGAAATGGATTCAGGTGTACTAGAGTCTAATTGGATAACTCCAATTCCTCTGTGGGTACAATTAATAGGAAGGTCTGTATTTTTATTATTTATTACCACTATTAACTCATTATTTGTTGCATTTCTTGTTTGGCTTATGTTTGGGTTTAGTATAGGTAGCGGAGTACTGCCAGCTCTTTTAACAGTAATTCCTTTATTAATAGCTTTATATGGTCTAGGTTTTGGTATTGCTTCCTTAGTTCTAATCACTAATAATGCTAATAATATAATAGATATATCAAATTTTTTGATAAATACTATATGTGGAAATGACTTCCCAGTTATTGTTCTTCCAAGGTTTGTATTAGCCATATCAGTCAGTTTGCCTTTGACTTACGGACTTGACGCAGTAAGAGGCATATTATTAGGTACTAAAACACTTCTCCCCATTTATGTTGAACAGTTTATCTTAATTGGCTTTATGATTATTGGGACACTTATAGGATATTTAATATTAAGAAAGGTTGAACGCCACTGCAAAACTATAGGGAATATTGGATATCATTAAATGAATTCCATTTTTTAATTCAGCAGGGGATATCCTCCCTTGCTCCCCCTACTATTTACATATAATTATACTAAAAAATCATAGATACAATCCATTTTTTACAGCAAAAATCGCTAATTGTGTTCTGTCTCTTAATTCTAATTTATTTAATATATTAGTTATATGGTTCTTAACAGTACCTTCACTCAAGAAAAGCTCTTCGGATATTTCCTTATTGTTCTTTCCTTCCCCAACTGCTCTACATATATCAAGCTCTCTTTCAGTCAATTCCTTTACTCTAGTGTCAATCTCATTATTATTTCCCTGACAAGCCATTTGAGAGAATTTATTTATAACTTTAGCAGCAATATCAGGTTGGATTAACGCTCCTCCATCATGCACTGTTCTTATGGCTTCAGCTATCTTTTCTGGAGTAGCATCTTTTAATATGTAGCCTGATGCTCCAAACTTTAGGGCATCAAATATAAAATCATCATCATTGAATGTCGTTAAAACAATTATTTTTACGTGAGAAAAATCACGTTTTATTAGTCTAGTAGCTTCTACTCCATTTACCTTAGGCATCTTAATATCCATTAATATAACATCTGGGAAACACTTTTTGCATATCTCGTAAGCCTCCTTGCCATCGGATGCTACGCCACACACGTTTATATCTTCTTCCATGTTAAGTATCATTTTAAGGCCTTCTCTTAAAATATTCTGATCATCAGCTATTGCTACTTTTATCATTTTTATCCACCTCCAATGGAATAAAGCCTTTAATTGTAAACACTTCATCCACAACAAACTGTATTTCTCCATTCAAGCTATATATTCTTTCTTTCATACCCTTTATTCCAAGACCTTCACTAGCTATTGGATGGCATTTTCCATTATTAGCAATCCTAAAGTCGATACTGCCAGCCTTATATTCAATATCAATATCAATTATATTTGCCGCACCATGCCTTATGGCATTTGTCAATGCTTCTTGCACGACTCGATACAAAGAAATATTGATTATAGGACTAGTCTTCACAATATCACCCTTAGTCTTAAATTGTATTTTTACTCCTGTCCTATTAGAAAACTCATCTGCTAATTCTTTGATGGATTGAACACCTAATACTAGCTTTTCATTAGGCTCTAAAGCTTCTAAAATCTCTCTAATTTGTACTAACCCTTCTCTTGCAGACTGCTTTATCTTCTTCATCATTTCCTTAGCATTTTTAGCATCAGTATCAATCAGTCTGCTTATAATTTCAAGTTCCATTATAAAAGCCGTCATATTGTGTCCTAAAGTATCGTGTATGTCTCTAGCTATTCTATTTCTTTCTTCAACTATCATAAGTTTTTTATTCTTCTCAGAATATTCTTTTAAACTCTTATGTGTACTTAAAAGCTCCGTATAAAGTTCTTCTTTCTTTTCCTTTTCCTCTTTGTGATATTGAGCAAAATTAATGGTGACTAGCACAAACACATTTATCAATGTAAAGAATGCCATTTGTGATATGTTTGAAAAATTGCTTTTATAATATATTAAAATTAAATACTTTACTAAAGAAGCAGCAACTGTTATTATTCCTATAATTATTCCTTTTTTTCTATTAAGCATAAGTGCAGCTTCCAACAATATTAAAAGGTATAATGAATGTAAAAAATAATTTATCATATATTTTGAATTATACTCAAGTAAAAAGACTATCGTTACATCAAATAAAAATAATAAAGGATATACGGAAGATCTCTTTATAAAATAACTTCTTATAATACCTACAACAATGTATAATAAAGAAGTCCCAATAAGTATAATAAGTCTCATATTGTTGGCATTCTCAAATTTTAATGCTGCCCATAAGATTATGGCTACTAATAATATTTTAAGAACATTAAATAAGTTCTTCTTTTTATTATTCATACATAACAACCTCTTATTTTTTATTATTCTTATTAAATTCTATTGATGATATATTAATACCTTTTATTCTTACATAAAAAAATCCAAACCATTAATTCGGTTTAGATTTTTTTATACTATGATAGAAGTTTATTCATATCAACAGCCATGTTATGTAAGCTTTCTGCACTAGCTGCCACTTCTTCACTCGCAGCAGCACTTTGCTGTAAACAACTTATAAGATTTGCAAAACTATTAACATTATTTTCTGTTGTTTGTATAGTATTTTCATTAGCATCAACTATATGCTTAGTTTTATCAACTTGTTCCTTGATAGAATCACTAATATCTTTTATATCTTTTCCTGCCTTCTTTAATTCATCTATCATGTATTCTATAGAGTGTACTGTTTGTTTTAGAATTTCATCACCTGCGATAATTTTGTCATTATTGTTAGTCATTAAGATTTTAACTTGATCCGTGCCAACCTTAAACTCACTTGTCAAACTTGTAACATCATCAAGAGATTTTTTAGTACTTTCAGCAAGTTTTCTTATTTCATCAGCTACGACTGCAAAGCCTTTTCCAAGCTCACCAGCCCTTGCCGCTTCAATGGATGCATTTAAAGCTAATAAGTTTGTTTGATCTGATATCTCACCTATTAGTAATAATATCTCGTCCATATGCTTAGTTTTATTCTCTAAGCTTTCCGTCGACTCTAGAGATGTTTTTATACTTTGCTTTATCTCAGCTATTATATGTAATGTTTCATTAAGTTTTTCTTCATTTTCATTAGACGAATCAATTAATTTATTAGAAATCTTTTCAGTATTAATTACTCTATCAAATATATCCTCATTTGATTCAAAAAGGACATTCAAGTTATTTCTATTATTATATGCTTCAGATAAAACTTCACTTGCAGCATCTGATACTTTCTGACTTGTATATGAAATATCCTGCATAGAATTACTTTCTTCTTCAGCAATCACACTTAAAGACTGGCTTGAATCAAGGAGCTTGCTACTAAATCCAGTAATACCTTCAAAAATCTCTGTTATTTTTTGATTTTTCTTAAAAAGCTCTTGTTCACGAGTACCAATCATGACTAGTACTCTTGAAGAAAAGAATGTCAAGATAAATATTCCGAAATACGTTATGCCCAATACAACTATTTTCATTCCCATAACCTGTACAAAATCTCCTTTATTAGAGACATATAAAGGATTAAGCATAAACGTAATTACTTGACATATAATACTTGCGCCTATAGATATTAGTAACATTTTTATATCTAAAAATAAGGCTATTAAAATTACAAAGAAGAATATACTTGCCCATACGTCTTCAGAAGGTATCTTAATTGCCATAGAAGAGTAGTTTAAACAGGATATAATAAGTATCAATGCTTTAAGCTGTGCAAATCTTTTCTCATTAAATTCATTATTTTTTATTGTGCTTTTATACATATACCATAGTGTTGCTAATTCAACTACGGCCATTGAGCAAAGTACTGCTACATCTACCCATTTCATCCCTTGTAAAGAATTGGTTGCCTTCATTGTAATAAATGTTATACTCCCTAATATTCCACTTAAAATGTAGAAAAGTATTACAAATTTTAATGTTTTCTTCTGATATTCAATGATTGAATTAGTATATTTATGTCCCATGATTTCCCCCTGTAACAATTTATTGTTAACTCTTAACATATACCGTATTTCATTTTCCTCCATAATTATACATAATTTGCTACCATTTGTAAAGTAATGCACCAGCTGTATATCCAGCACCTGCAGAGCAAAACACAATTAAATCATCTTCACAAAATTTATCGTTTTTCAGTCTATAATCTAATGCCATTATTGGACTTGCACAGCCAGTGTATCCGTATTTATCTGCTATAAAAGTAGCTTTATCTACACTATCTCCTAATAAGCGTAACGTATCTTCTATATCAGTATAAGAGAATTGAGACATGATATAATGTGATACATCGTTTGGAGAATACTGACAATCATTTAACACATCAGTTATAAGATTAGCCCATTTCTCAGATATAAAGGTGAAGTCAAAAGGAACAGATCTCATCTTCTTATCTGCTATTTGTATATTCTCATCGTAAATATTTGACATCCCACATACGGGAAATCTTACAGTATGTATAAATGAAGTATCTGCAATCATTTTAGATGATATAAATCCTCTTGATTTATTTTCTTCTACAGCCTCTAAGATAACAGCTGAAGCACCATCAGACACTGCTGAGTATACAAGAATATCATCTTCCATTGCAAAAGGACTTAAAGCTACTGAGCTTACTATAAGAACTCTTCTGTACTTTTTATTTACTTTTAAGTAATTAACTGCTATATCAATTGCATTTAACATTGCTAAACAGTCATTGTTCATATCAAAAAGACACATCACATTATCTGCTTTTAACTCATTCTTTATCATCATCGCACAGCTTGGAGATAAATACTCAGGCGTATCTGACGCTGATATTATCATATCAATATCATTAGGAGATATTTCAGCATCTATAAAGGCTCTCCTTGCAGCCTCTACAGACATTGTCAAATTATTTTCATCTTTATCAACCAATGGCATTCTATCTCTACCCAAAACATTTAATATAGCTTCAGCCTGTTTTCCTTTTTCAAACTTTTCAAAATGCTTAATAAAATGCTCTTTGCTTAAATGGTTTTTGGGACTATAACTTCCTGTCCCAATGATACAAACATTTCTTTCCATTGTAATCCCCCTAGTGTCATTTTTTCTTTAGATGTGACAGTATATATATTTTTTTGACATTCTATTACATTATACTCCTTGATTTTTTTGATGTAAATATATAGCACATTTGGATAAAAAAAATAATCTAAAGGTCCTATAAAATGTCTTTCATACTATAAAATAGAAGTTGCCCTGTTCTAGGACAACTTCTATTTCATACTTATATGTAGCTCTAACTTTTCTACATCTGTTCTTCTACTGGTTTAACAACCCAAGGTTCTGGATAATCTGGTTCTATACATAGACCCACTGTAGTACCTATGTTCAACGAAACAATAATAGCTAAAACAAAGAATAATTTTCTAAAACTCATTGTCTCACCCCCATTTTTCGTTTTTTTTGCTTATAAAGCAATTTCTAAAATGTTTTTAACTCTTTCAATATCATGTTTAATATAATATCTACACAGCTTAATGATTAGCTCCTGGGTTTCCTGTTCTTTTTTATTTTGTTTGATTAAATCAATAATATCATCATACATAATTTGCTCTAGCTCAGTACAGTTTGTATTCATAAATATATCAAGAAGGCTAGTGTATATTTTGTATTTATTTGGTATATCGTTTTTCGATTTAATTATTTGCAAAGCTCTTATTAAGTATTTTTGACCGTATTCTTTTTCTCTATTGATAAAGTAAGTTTCTGCTAGAGAAACTAAGGTAGATAACATGAATTTACTGTTAATTTTTTCCCTTATATGTAAACTTTCTGCATAGTAATAAATACTCTTATCATAATTATTTAAAATTCTATATATGTACCCTAAATTATTATTTGCCATTGCTTCTGATTCTCTATTTCCTGTATTCTTTGATATGGTAAGAATCTGTTCAAATGTATTGAGAGCCTCATAATTTTCACATTTCTCTATATGTATATTTGCCTGCAGTATTAATACCTCTGTATATTGTGGCCATTCATCATCCTTAAGCTTTGTTTTTAATTTCTCTAGCATTTCCATACCAGTCTCAAATCTTTTTAGCTTAACATTTGCCAATGCGTTATTAAATAATACTCTTTTTTCAAGTATAGGATTATCAATATTATTACTCTCTATCATATAGAGTACATGCATATTTATATAAGAAGCTTCCTCATAATTATTTTTTTTAAGGGCACATCTTGCTATTTTAGAATTAATATCTGCCATGTTATTATAATCTGATAGTCTTGAATAGTTCTCTAGCGATTTTAAGTAGTAAATCTTACTTTCTTCATTTAATGACTTTTCATAATAGTAATCTCCAGCTATTTCAAAAACCTTAGCTTTTTTTGAAGATATGTCCCATTCATTGAGTATATCTTCAATTTTCCCCAGTTCAATTTTAAAGCTTTCATCATTTGAATTCTTAAATTTAATTAATTTATCTATATATGAATCAAGTAGAAATCCTACTTGATGAGATTCATCAGCAAAAATGTATTCTCCACTAACATTGAAATCTAGTTTCTTTTGTCTTAATATCTTACCCAAGTTTAAAGCAATAATATTTGCTGTGTCTCTTGTAAGTTTTGTTTTTCCATTTTCTATATAACTTATTAAACTTCTATCAATTCTATCTCCTGCTAAGTCTTGCTGATTTATTTTTAAATATTTTCTTATAGCTTTAATTTTTTGACTTTTAGGCAAAATTAAATCTTCTAAAATATACATCAGCATTACTCCCTGTTAAAAATTTAAAAATAATAGAGTGAAATCTCTATTTCTAACTTTCACATCTTCATTTTAATTTTATCATTTTTTACCATAAATGTAAATAAGGAATTGTTTACTATCTCATGAAAGTATTGTTGTAATATATTTATTATTTTTTACAGATAATATTGATGTAAGTTAGATAATATACTTACAAATAAAATTTTGGAGGGTTACTATGAATAATTATTCAAACATGTCTGGACTTAGCTTTAAGAATTCTATAGAATCCCTAAAATTAGAAGAAGCAAAAAGAAAAATGGGAACATCTAATATGAATGCTTATAACATGGGAATGACTAGTAATACTGGAACAAGTACAATGGGTATGACAAGCACTACTATGAGTGGAACTAATATGACTTCTTATAGTAACGTACCTAGTTTAACTAACTCTACGTCTACTGGTTATTCTGAGATACAAAAAGCTAAACAGAAAATGAATCAATTTTCATAACAGACTTCTCTAAGATAAAGTAAAAGGGAGTATCGCGAAACTACTTTTTAGTAGCTAGCGATACTTCCTTTTTACATATTAATAATATCCAGGACCATAACCATGTCCCGGGTACCCATATCCCGGATAACCATAATATGGACGTCTTCTTCTTCTTAATAATTCTCTTAATAGAATTATTCCAATGATATCTCTCAACAATCTTCTTCTACCATAGAATGGCCTTTGTTGAGTATCTGCTTCATGTAAATATAGGCTTCTTCTTTCTTCTGAATCTTGATCTATTTCAGGGCACTCTTCAATCATTCTTTCATATATTTCATCGATCATCTCTTGCATTTCTTCATCGGTCATATTGGGATCAACCCGGTAATCTCCCATATATCTATCCACACAATCTTCTACCTTTGGATACAGCCTATAATACAACTCTGGATACTGTGGACCGTCATACGTATACTCCATCAAAATACCTCCTTTTTACATGTCCTCTTTCACTATCATTCTATGATAAATAATGAATTATGCTACATGTCTAAAAGGTACTAATTTCATTTTTATGCAACTTCATCAGGCATAAAACCTCTAAATTGTGACTTATAAAGCCTAGCATATAGACCATTTTGTTTTAATAGTTGATCATGCTTTCCTTTTTCTTGTATACCTTTATCTGATAAAACAACTATTTCATCTGCATTTCTTATAGTAGATAGTCTGTGAGCTATAACTAAAGTTGTACGTCCTTCAGAGAGTTTTTCTAGTGACTCTTGTATGATGATTTCAGTTTCATTATCAAGTGCAGAAGTTGCTTCATCAAGTATTAAAATAGGAGGATTCTTTAGAAATACTCTTGATATAGATATCCTCTGTTTTTGACCACCAGATAGCTTTATTCCTTTTTCACCCACATATGTTTCATATCCTTCAGGTAAAGACATTATAAAATCATGTATATTAGCATTTTTAGCTGCTTCATAAACTTGTTCATCTGAAGCAGTTATATCTCCATAGAGAATATTCTCCTTAATAGTACCCGTAAACAGAAAAACATCTTGCTGTACTAATCCCACATTCTTCCTTAAAGATTTAAGCGTAATATCTTTTATGTTTATGCCATCAATGAGTATTTCACCGTCATCTAGCTCATAAAACCTAGGAATTAAATGACATAGTGTAGTCTTCCCACCTCCTGAAGGTCCCACTAATGCTAATGTTTCACCTGGCTCAACGATATGGTTTATATTAGAAAGTACGGTCTTATTATTATCATTATATCTAAATGTAACATTTTTTAAATCTATTCTGCCTTTTACATCTTTTAGGTCTATAGCGTCTTCTTTGTCTTCTATGTCAGGTTTAATGTTCATTATCTCTACGAATCTTTCAAATCCAGTCATACCTTCCTGATACTGTTGAATAAATTGAGCCAGTCGCTTAATAGGCTGCAAGAAGAAATTAACATATAGTAGATATGCTACCAAATCTCCTATACTGATGATTTCTTTATAAGCAAAGAATCCACCTGCACTTATTGCAATTAAATTTAATATATTAGAAAAAAAGTTGATTCCAGCAGTAAATTCAGCCATTACTCTAAAAGCTGACTCTCTTGATTGTCTAAACTCATAGTTTCCGACATTGAATTTTTCTACTTCATACTCTTCATTAGTAAATGATTTAGATACTCTTACTCCTGAGATACTGTTTTCAAGCTGGGCATTAACTGATGCTATCTTTTTTCTCTGTTCTCTAAATGCATTTTCCAGTTTTTTTCTTTTAGCTATTGCAAACCATACCATGATAGGTACAAATGCGAATATTATTAAAGTTAATCTCCATTCGACGCTTAATAATATTACGAATGAACCTATTAGCATCACAAAAGAAATAAATAAATCTTCAGGACCATGATGTGCCAATTCAGATATTTCTCTAAGGTCATTCACTATTCTAGACATAATGTGACCTGTCTTAGTATTATCAAAATAGCTAAATGATAGGGTCTGGATATGTGAAAATATTTCTTTACGCATATCAAATTCCATTCTTGTTCCTACTATATGACCCCAGCAGTCAACTATAAAATTGCATATGTACCTTACTATATATAGTAGAACTAACACACCTGTAATAATAAATAACGTTCTAATCTGTCCTTTAGGTATTATTTCATCTATAACCTTACTAGACACAATTGGAAAAACCAAATCTAAAGCAGAAATCATAAATGCACATACCATATCTAATAAAAACAACTTCCAATGTGGCTTGTAATATGAAATAAACTTTCTTACCATAATGTCCCCTCCTCTAATGATCTAAATGCTCTGATAACTCTTTTAACCCTCTTATTAACCCTTCAACGGTGTTACTTTCCATTTTTATTAATGCATTAAAAATAAACTCGTTTCTTGCTTGATATCTTATAGAATCGATCATATTCTGTCCTTTTTCAGTTAACCTTACCCTGCTAATCCTTCTATCATTTTCATCTTTGATCCTTTCAACTAATCCCTTTTCTTCAAGTCTAGAAATACGTTCAGATATAGTGTTTTGAGCTTTATTAGCTTTTTCAGCTAATTGGCCAACAGTAGGCAATTTTCCATTACTTTTTAAGTGAATAAGTAAATGAAATTGATCTAATGTTAAATTATTCTGCTGCGCTATTTCATGATGCTTTAAATGTATTAAGTCACTTATTTTTCTAATTTGTCCAGTTATTTTTTCAGTTTTATCTTTAATATCAAATTTCCCTCCTTTGCATTTATATCGTATCACGATATTTTAGACACTCTAAATTATAAAACATAATTCGTCCATTGTCAATATTTAGGACTCTTAAACAGAGGTAAAGTATTCACTATCAATATCTAATAATACAGACGGCTTATCTTTGTAATAAATAAAAAGCTTATGCAAAGGTCTTGTAATCGTAACATATAAAAGTTTGATATGAAGCTCATCAGCGATGTAGTTATCTCGAGAACAGTTAAATACTATAACAGCATCAAACTCTAGTCCCTTTGATAGGTATGTTGGGATTACTACTATTCCACCTTTATAAGAGGTATCTTTATCAGTAATTAAATGTATATCCTCATGGACTATATTCTTTAGTAGTTTGTACACAGCCTTACTCTCTTGAGTTGTCTTACAAATTATAGCAAGTGATTTATGACCTTGGTTTTTAAGTTCTTTTATTCTTATAGTTATATCATTTATAATTTCATCTTCACTATTTTTTTGTATAATAAATGGTTTGTCTCCTGACCTTAATACAGGTTCTGCTAGAGTTATATCTTCTTTTCTCCATTTTTTAATAACCTCATTAGCAAAATTCATTATTTCCATAGTTGATCGATAACATTTTCTTAAATTCAGCAGTTCTTTGTCACATTCTGAGAATACGTCTTCCATTAAATCTTTCCAGTTCCCTATACCTTTATATGAGTGTATTCCTTGCGATAAGTCTCCTACTATGGTAAAAGAATCATTGCTGCTAAGCTGCCTCAATATATACATTTGAAGTTCACTATAATCTTGTGCTTCATCTACTACTATGTGATTGTATTTTCCCTTTAAGGACAGTCCTTCAAGTTTCATGTAAAGATATAACAAGGCGGCTAAGTCTTCTCTTTCTATCATTCCTCTATCAAATATACTCTTAGAATAGCTACTTATAAAAGCAATCACATCATCATCAATTTTTCCATCACTATATGTTTTAAGAACTTTATCATCTGATATTAGTTTTTTATACAATGTAATAACATCAAGGTTAGACCATTGACTAAAAAACTGTTTTACAGCTCCAGTCACTGAGCCCTCTAATTCTTTTATTAGGCTATCTCTTTCATCATATAAGCATAATAGTTCTTTTCTAATAGATGATTCATCTTCTACTGGGGCTTTTAGCAGCATTATTTTTTTATCGTATTTCTTAATAATTTTATCTTGAAATTGTTTAACTCTGTCTGATACATTTGATTGAATATATTTTCTTATTCTCTTTGATCGTGGAACAATAGGAAGGTAGCTGTAATCTTCTTTATACATATTGAATATTTCATCATATGAGTATAATGTAAAGTCTTTTATCTTAAAGTCTTTCTTAGGGATGAAGTTTAAAGATAGGTTGTCAACATATCTGTCCATTATCTGCTTAAATATCATGGAGCCTTTAAATAATGAACTTAATTGCAGTTTCTTTCTATATCCTTCAGATAAGTTATTATAGTCTAATAGCTTATAAAATTTTTCCTCAACATCAGCTAATCTATACTCTGTATTTAAGAGAGTCATTGCTAAGTCCTCAAAAGTAGATTGTTTTATTTCTTCAACTCCTAAGTCAGGTAGGACATCAGATATATAGTTTAAGAAAAGATTATTAGGTACTATGATAAGCAGCTTTTCTGCATCGAAAATCTCCTGATATGTGTACATAAGGTATGCAATTCTATGCAAAACAATTGTTGTTTTTCCACTTCCTGCTACTCCTTGTACTATTAATGCCTTACCTTTATCTGCCCGTATAATATCATTCTGTTCACTCTGTATGGTATTTACAATATCCTTAAGTCTATTGTCTTTCTTTTCCCATAGTGCCGTCTGAAGATATTCATCCATGGGAGTAAGTCCCTTGTCAAAAATATTAATTAATTCCTTTTTCTCTATCTCATATTGTCTTTTTAAATTTAAATCTCCTATTATCAGGCCGCCAGGAGCTTTATACATTACTTCCCCTATTTCTCCACTATAGTATAAACTCGCCATAGGAGTTCTCCAATCAATAACAAGTCGCTTGTCATCACTCCTTCTAGTTAAGCTTGTTTTCCCAACATAAAAAGTTTCAAACTCGAATTTCCCAAGCTCCTTAAAATCAATTCTTCCAAAATAAGGCTTCCCTTCAGCTCTTCTCAGCTGATTTAGCTTTCTCTTGTTTGCTTCGTGTATAGTAGTTTTTACTATCATGTCATCACTATAGTTACCGCCTACAGTTCTCTTCAGTTTTACTATCTCTTCATCCATTTTCTCCACTTCATTTGTAAGATAAACTATCTCACCATCCATGCATTCACAAGTATCCTTTAAGTATCTATCCTCTTCACCAAATGCTGGGTGCTTTTTAGCCTGCATAATTTACACCTCCAAAATTCAATTTCTTTTATTGATTATTTATAGTATTTATAAACAGTATATTAATTCTATATAAAACACTAAAAAAAATAAAGCCCATGTTATTCTTAAATAAATAGGACTACTACATAGGAAAAATATTATATCAAATAATCTTTATGATTCTTAATATTATAAAGATTATCTTGCACGTTTGATATTTTTATGCTATAATACACTGAGAAAAGAAGAGAAGGTAATTGTCATGGGACAATTACCTTCTCTTTATGTTATGTAAACCAACTAAGTGTGCTATTAAGTAAGTATTCATATATACAAAAGCTACGACTCCCGTATCGTTTATTATGAATGCTACAAATGAGATAACAAACATAATGTATAGTTTTTTAACCATATAGCTATCTTCATACCTTCCTTTTCGCAGTAATTCTTCTCCATGAGCAAATACTCTTCTAATATAATAAATCTGGCTAATGAAGATTATGCTCCAAGGTGGAGCTATAGACATCAATAATAGCTGTTTAACTTTCTTTATGAACATATCTATGAGCTCATAGTATCCCAATATCTTTATTCTAGCAACTAAGCTTCCAGCATGGCTACTAGATACACTATTAAAATCAAAATAAAGGTTGAATGCAAAAATACCAAACCCTATTCCAATCAATACAAGTAGGTTTTTCTTACTTATTTTTTTATTAAATAGCATTGTATAGATTAGCATTAAAAATAATGCTATAGAAGTAAGATAACCCCCAACATTAGCTCCATATCTTCCAGATAAAGCAAATATCACAATGGGATAATACACTATCAATATTAATAATGAAATAATTTTATTATCAATTCTTCTTTTTAATGCAAAAAACGTAATTATTGAGGTTATCAATAAAACACCCATAGCTTCATTATTAAGTCCATAAAACCTTCCTCCAGCAACTATATTGTTATATCCTATAAATGAATCATATAGAATATCTTTTTTAAAATAGACACCAAGAATAATAACAATATTAGTACATATCGAAAACATCTCAATAGATTTTATTCCCTTTTTACTGAATACCACAGCTAAAGCTGAGGATGAAATAATAAGCACTAAACAGTACAAAATGATATTTCTATGAATATTAAATATTCCAAGTATTATCGATAAAAATATGGTAATTATTATTCCATTCATCAAAATATTATATCTAAAATAGTCATTACGCTTTCTAATTAAAATATCAAATAAAACAAAAAACTGAATAATTATTATAAGTCCATGGAATACATACTTTATTATATTTAAATTTAAGTACTCTAATAAATTATTTCTGTTTTTTTCAATTACTCTTGAACTGCTAATGCTGTTTATTTCATGCCCAATATTTGTATTTAGCTGTATATCATAGATAGCAGCTAATTCTGAAAAAATATCCATATTAGTGACAAGTCCTTCTCTTCTAGTTGAATCACTAGTCAGCATTCCTTCTGCATTATTAGGTGTATAATATATCATAGGCACAAGTGTAGTATTCCATCTATAATTAACATCTCCACTTATATTTTTAGAAAATATAATGATATTGAGCATATCATATTTATTTATATAGTCACTTAGAACTTGAATTCTTTCATTATTTTCATCAATATCATATGAAACTACTAAGACATCTGCGTCGTTTAATATGTCATCCGTTCTGTCAATCAACCAATTGCTTTCATATTCAATTTTATTATCACCGTGATTTATAATACCATTCTTGTCAGCAGCAATAAGTGCAGAAGCGTCATTTCCTATATACCCTACATCTACTTTATTTCTTTTAAGTGTATCTGCTAAAATATCAATCTCCTCAGAGAATCCAGGATATTTATCATCTAGCTCTAATATTATATCTTTATAGCCTTCTATTACTAGCTTACCATTATCATTTCTCTTAACACCCTTAAAAAGCTCTCCTTTTACCTTGACTCTTCTACCAGATGCTATAGTCATATAATAGCTTTCATCACTATTCAGTCCATAAATGCTGCCAGTTTTTGCATTCATAAGGCCTGCTGCTATTTCATTGCCTGTATTCAACTTCTCAATAGTGCCAAAGTCAAAGTTATCTGCTACTATAACAATAGTCTTTCTTACATCATCAGCCACTGCTGGATTATATAAGTTTAAAGTTATGGCTAAGCCTAATATAAATAATAGAATAAGTTTTGTATTTTTAATTCTCATAGCTACACCCTTCAATTAGGAAAAATAGTTTATTAATGATAATATACCTATCACAATACCAAAACAACCTACAACAAATCTTAGCTTAAAATAAGAATCTACCTTGAATTTTTCTCTTCTTATTACTTTTTTATCTTTTAGTAAAGTTTTTATATCATAAATGTCATCTAATATAAGATACATACCTAAAGCAATAAAAAAAATTCCTATGTACAACAAAAAAATCACCTCATTCTCTATTTTATAGTCTAATCTACTTACTAATCTGTTATTCACTAACTATTATAATATGTGTCTCATGTATTATATCATAGAGGATATTATACTATATTTACAATACATTAATTTAATTTTCTAAATTTATTTTTTTAAAGGTTTTTTCATTTCTTTGTCGAACCTTTTAGTCGAGCACAACAATAAGGGGGCTGGAAAAATGAATTTAGCTGTAGTCGGGGCTGGCAAAGGTGGTACAAATATTATTAACTCTTTATCTTCTTTAGAAGATATAAACATAAATATAGTAGTTG
Organism: Brassicibacter mesophilus; assembly: GCF_050433385.1. Taxonomy (NCBI): domain Bacteria; kingdom Bacillati; phylum Bacillota; class Tissierellia; order Tissierellales; family Thermohalobacteraceae; genus Brassicibacter; species Brassicibacter mesophilus. Next base: position 25,267 of record NZ_JBNPXI010000015.1, on the reverse strand, counting down.
ATACAAACCTAAATGCTCCTGGCATAGTATTAGCAAAGCAATTAGGAATTAAGTATTCAAAATCATTAGATGACATATCAAATGAAAACGTTCACATGATAATTGAAGCAACAGGCTTAGAAAAAGTAACTAGTATTTTGACTAATAAGTATAGTGATAAGTGTAAAATAATAGATTCTCATGGTGCATTACTGATTATGAGTCTAGTAGAAAAGGACATGATAACTCTAGAAAAAATGAATAAACAAATATCAGCAATTAATGATACATCTAACCTTGTACAACATCATCTGAAAGATATATGCAGTTCAATTGAAAGCATACATATAGTTACTGAAAAGCTATTAACTTCAACAGAAGCATCAAATACATATATATCTGAAAGTGACAAGGTTGTAAAGTATGTGAACAAAATTGCAAATCAAATAAAAATACTAGGTCTTAATGCAAATATCGAAGCTGCCAGGGCTGGTGAGTATGGTAAAGGATTTGCAGTAGTAGCAAAAGAAGTTCAGAACCTTGCTGGGAATAGTGAGAAATTTGCTTCAGAAATTAATGATATATTAGGTAAGCTTTCAGTTGAAATTAGTAATATTAGTAAGGTAATAGAGAATCTTGATACTCTTTCCCAAATTCAAATAGAATCATCTCAACTAGTTAGTACTGCCATAGACACACTAAAAAAAGAAACCGTTTTATAGTACAAAAAAGCTGAAGCATATGTCTAAATTAGACATATGCTTCCTTTTATTACTCCCCATTTCCCCCTATATAGCTAAACTGCTAATACCCTATTTATTTGACTTGCTAAATCTAATAATTTCATATTTTTTGTAGTAACCTTTCCTAGCATGTTTTGTGCTGTATTATATTGTCCCATTTCGCAATAGCACAAAGCTTTATGATATTTAAGGTCTTCGATTATTTTATCTTCTACGTCTTCATAATTTTTTAAAATGCTATGTGAAAGATTAAAATAAATAAGTGCTTGTTTTAAATTTCTTTGATTGTATAATATCATTCCAAGTTTTGCATAAATATCTCCCACATATATGAAATCGTTTTCCTGAGCGTAATAAATAAGTGCATCTAGTAGTTGTGTCATCGCACAGTCATAAAGTTGACATTGTAGAGAGCTTATTCCTTTTAAGTATAGAGCTTTGGCCTTGTATCCCAAAAGTTCATATTTTGATGATACGTATATGGCTTTGTACAAATTCATATAAACCTGATTTAAGCTGAGGTCAAGATTATTTTCAACTTCATTTAGCCATCCTTCACATTTTTCTTTTGCCATATCTTCATCACTTTTAAGTAAGTATGAAGCTTTTATATTTATATCTTTCCCTCTTTGTTTTGCGAGCTCATTTATTTGCTCTGCAAGATACGTAGCATTAATTGCATTGATGGATCTTTTATTGTTTTCAAACATGGATATGTAATTCTTAGAAAACTTTCCTCCAGCTAATTCATCTTGTCTTAGCCTAAGACTCTTTCTTATTTCTTTTAGTCGCTGTCCTGGACTTAAAATGTTTACATCATCCAATTATCTCACCCCTGATTTAATTTTCCCCTATTAATTCTATCACATTTTCTATAAAACGTATAATGTTTTTTGTTAATTTACGACATTATTTATCAGAACAAAGACTTAGCTAATCCTTTCTTCCATCCAAATATGTATATCTTCAACAATATCGTCTTTTTTATCCTCGTTTATAATTTCATGATATAATGATTCATATATTATAATTTTCTTATCATCTGACTTGATAACATTATAGAAATTTTCGGAAGCTTGCTTTGATACAATTTTGTCATTGGCTCCATGAAGAATTAAGCAAGGATAATTATACTCACTCATGTTTTTGTTTAGCCACTCTATCCCTTTAACTAAGAATTCAACATAAAACTTTAGTGTTGCATATTTTAGGTTTAGTGGGTCTTCCTTATATGCCTTGACAACATCTTGGTTATGACAAATCATATTATCAAGTGAATTTTTCACTTTTATTCTTGGTACTATTTTATTTAGCACCCTAAATAAATTACTTTTCACGCCTGCAACTTGAGGTGGTTTCATCGTAGCGGCACCTGATAATATCTGTCCTCTTAGCTTTTCTTTATATCTAATACCATACGCTGATGTAATGAATCCACCCATGCTATGCCCAAACATAAAAATGGGAACTGATGGATTTTCATTTTTAGCCATTTCAACAATAGCGTCTGCATCAGTTATAAAATAATTAAAGTCCTGAAGATGTCCCTTTTTACCTCCAGATCTTCCATGCCCCCTATTATCGAATCTATACACGCCATATCCAAGATCATTTAACTTGTCTTTAAAATATTCATACCTACCAAGATGTTCTGCGAAGCCATGGACTATTATTACAATTGCCTTTGCTTGTTCAGGTATATCTTTCTCATAATATATAGCAGTACCATCATAAGCCATTATTTCACCTTTTATAGCTTCAACACTTAGCATCATCCCCCCCCTTTCATCATAAAATATAACTAAATTGCTATATAATACAATTATATAGCAATTTAGTTATAAAAATAAAGAATTTTATTAATTTCAACATTATTCTCATTCTTTATAAAATATCTGCTGCTAATTGTGCAAGTCTTGATCGTTCTCCCTTCACTAGGTTTACATGACCTGCTTCTTTGTAACTTTTAAACTTTTCAACAAGATACGTTAATCCATTGCTAGTAGAATCTAAATAAGGATGGTCAATCTGCTCAGGGTCGCCAACTAATACTATCTTACTTCCTTCTCCAACTCTAGATACAATAGTTTTTACTTCATGTTTAGTTAAGTTTTGAGCCTCATCGATAATAATAAATTGGTTTGGTATACTTCTCCCTCTAATAAATGTCAATGCTTCAACCTCTACTTTTTTTAGTCCTATCAATATATCCTGAACGTTTCCCTTCTTATATGTGCCAAAAATATAGTCTAGATTATCATAAATTGGTTGAATCCAAGGTCTAAGCTTATCATCCTTGTCTCCTGGTAAAAATCCTATTTCTTTACCCATTGGAACTACTGGTCTTGCCACTAACAGCTTTTTATACAAACCAAGCTCCTCGGTTTTAAGAAGTCCTGAAGCAAGAGCCAAGAGTGTCTTCCCAGTGCCTGCTCTTCCAGTAAGAGTAACTAGTGGTACCTCATCGTTTAACAATAACTCCAAAGCCATCTTTTGTTGGGCATTCCTTGCTCTTATTCCCCATGCATCTCTTTCACTGAATTTAAGCAACTCTAATTCATTTTTATCATTATTATATATAACAATGGCAGACTTAGATGACCCATATTCGTCCTTCAAAATAAAAAATTGATTAGGATAAAAATATATATTTGGTATTTTGTTGTTAATTGAATCTAGGTATCCATTTGCATATATTTCATCAATAACTTCTGGTCTAGTAGCTACCATCTGATAGCCTAGGTACATATCATCTAGCTGAACTATCTTTCCTTTAAGATAATCCTGAGCTAAAATTCCTAATGCATCAGCTTTTACTCTTACTAGTACATCTCTACTAACTAATATAACCTGGGCTCCAGAATTATTCTCATATTCTTCTTTCTGAAGATTAAGTGCAACTGCTAGTATCCTATTATCATTTGTTATTTCACTAAAGAATTCTTTTACACTCTCTATATGCTTATGATTGAGCTCAATTCTCAGACTCCCTCCACTTTCAAGCTTGACACCTTCTTGCAGTTTACCTGTTTCTCTTAATTTATCTAGAATTCTTGAAACACGTCTAGCATTTCTTCCTAACTCATCTCCTAATCTCTTTTTACCGTCGATTTCCTCTAATACTACTGTTGGAATTATTACATCATTATTTTCAAATGAAAATATTGAACTAGGATCCTCTAACAAAACACTTGTATCCAATACAAATATTTTTTTCAAAGTTACGCCTCCCAATAATTGATGTTAATAAATAATATTCTAAAACCAAAAAAAAATTGCTAGTATTATACTAGCATTTAAAAGTTATTAAAATATTATCATTATGTAAATTTTTAAAATTCTATTTCCCAGCCATTTTTGATAAAATTCTTTTAAGCTCTTCCGGAATATTTCTTTCTCTTATATAATAACTCTTTTTTATATTCTTTTCTGTTTGATATCTTAGAATATAAATTCCTTTTTGATGATCTGTGACAATTTTATCCTTAGGTATGGTTTTTTTCTTTTTACTATAGAACATAACTAATGAGATGTTTTGTTTATCAGCATAGACTATTTTAGGATAAATAGCTATATTAACAGTACAAATAAAAATAAATAGGATTCCTAATACTAATAACAAAAGCCACATAGAAACGTTTCCTTTTGATAGATTGAAAACTGAACCTGCAGTAAAAAAAAGCCATGCGAAAATATAAAAGACTAAAGCATAAGATATGTTTTTGTTTACCTTGAATTCCTTCATTTTTAGCCACCTTTCATATCTGGTTTAATCAATACTAATATGCAATATACACTATTGTATCTATAATAAGCTGAGCCTGTTTCTTTAGTTTTTGCTTATCTATCTGTACAATCTGATCCTGCCTCATACCTGAATATTGATACGTTTGTTCTAATCTAATTCCATCAATTAATATTCCTGAAGCTCCATCTATCTTAAATTTACTTACATCATCATTATTAACAGTTAGTTGATCATTGAAAATATTCATACCTAATTCATCACTTCTATCCTTAACATATTTCACATAACTATATGCTTCTTTAGTACTAGAAGTTATAAGTGATGTATCTATATATATATTATCATCTTTAGTACTTAAACCAAAGTAGTTTAGATAAAAATAAAATGTATTTCTATCCATTAATTTATTTAATGAAAATATACTTGCACCTTTAGATTTTAATTTTGACGAGTCTATAAACGCAAAAACAATTGTTTTTTCAGGTTTTTCCCCATGTTCAGAAAGTTTTTTTGCTATTTCTAATATAGACGCAATAGAACTCCCATTTTCATATATTCCTTTGTATTTCCCACCTTTATCAAATCCCAAATAGTCATAGTTGGTTACTAGTACTATTGGATTTTCACTGTCATTACCTTCAATAATAGCACCTATATTTTTACCTGTTATATCTCCAACAATTTCTGCATCTATTTTAAGAGTAATATTTTTACCCACACTTTCTATCATTCTATCAGTTACATCCTTTGTTGCATTAATAATATAAGGCTTTGCACCCCATCGTTTCTTGACATCATTATTTAGTTCCACATTCAACAGCTCTGGTAAAACCTTATACTCAAAGCTTTGATTATCAGTAACTGAGATTATAATTCCTTGTATAAAGTATTGATTACCTAGTTCATATACTTTTTTATTAAACTCCTGGCTGTCTTCAATATTAAGCACTGCAAAATATTTTTTATTAGTATCAAATTCTTTACTTTCATATTGAGCTAATGTCAATATTTCACCTGATATTTCATTAAGTACATTGTAATTTTTATAATTAGTTAAAACACCTGTTGGTTCAAAAAGTATCTGATTACTATTAAAATCCTCTTTATATTCAAATCTAAATAACTCTTCTTCTGATTTATCTGTCACTATAATATTTTGATCATTAATAGTTCCTAAAGGTGATCCTATATCATATTCATCTATATAGCCCTCATTATATAGAGGTTTTAAATTATATTCCTTTAATTTACTTTCGATATAATTTGCAGCTTCATCTCTACCTTGTGTTGAAACTAGTCTTCCAGAATATTTATCTGATGAAAACTCATCAACGTGGGCAAATATTGATTCTGCTTCTAGCTCATATGGACTCTTAGGTGGTGGAATAAGTGGAACAACTATAATTAATAAAATAACAAGTGTTTTTATAATAGCAGAATTCTTACGTTTTTTGAAATTCTTCATTTCATAAATATATGTTTTTGGTGATAAATGGAATGCACATCTCTTAATCCAAGTAATAACCATTGAATCTCTTTTACTAATCTCATATTGCAGTCCTTCACCTAAAAGGTTAAATCCAGTAATACTTATAAGAAAAGCTGCAGCAGGAAATAGTGCAACCCATGGTTTCATAGCAGTTATTGCATACCTAGCTGAAGCAAGCATGCCTCCCCATTCTGGATTATAGCTAGGTAATATGGCTAGTTTTAATAATCTAATGGTCTCCATATCGTGCTTATTCTTCCCCACATAAACTTCAAAAACCCCTAGTTCTGCCAACATAAGAAGTGCCTTACTCATCTCTAAAAACGCATATACAATAATAGATGCGGTAAGGTGCGGCATTACATTTTGTACCGCTATAAGAAATTTGCTCTTTCCTATTGCTATTTCACCCTGTATAAAATCCTGACTTAAAATATCTTTAATCCTGTCTTTTAAAATACTTGCAAGTCTACCCCATCCTACAAATGTAAGTACTATAGCAAAAGCTATAATGGATTCCGACAATTCAAGCATTCTTAATTGCCTAAAATTAAGAATTATTATACTTATTATCAAAGCAGGTATTGTACTGAATACAGTTGAAAAAAACCGTATGATGACATTGCTAATTTTCCCTCCAAAACCAGCAAAAAAGGCTAAAGGCAAGGCTACTAAAAATCTGAAAGCTGTAATCAAAAGTGCTATCTTCAGAGTTATACTAGCACCAGCAACAATCTGACTAAATATATCTCTTCCAAGTATATCAGTCCCAAATAAGTGCGATTCACTTGGAGGTTGAGGAGGAGTCTTAATTGTCATGACACCATCTTTATAGGTTGGCTTTCCTAAATCAACTCCATAGGGATCAAGTTTAATAATCTGTTCTTCAAATATAACTAATGAAAGAACAAATATTACAATTATCGTGCCAAATATCAATGGATAATTAAGGCGTTTCATTGGAGCTCCTCCTTTCTACATAAAAGGCAAGATACATAGTGTCCAGGAGAAACTTCGACCAACTCTGGTTCGTTAATTTTACACACGTCCTTACAATTTGGACACCTTGGATGGAATGCACAACCAGAAGGTCTATTTATTGGACTAGGAACTTCTCCTTTTAGAATAATTCTTTCTCTATTCGCATCTGGATTTGGATCTGGAAACGCTGAAATCAAAGCTCTTGAATATGGGTGTTCAGGGCGGTTGTATATACTATCAACATCACCTATTTCAACTATTTTTCCTAAATACATTACGCCAACTCTATCTGACACATGCTTAACAACATTAAGACCATGTGCTATAAACAAATATGTTAGATTAAACTCCTTCTGTAGATCTTCCATTAAATTTAATATCTGTGATTGAATCGAAACATCAAGAGCTGATACAGGCTCATCACATAATATAAATTTAGGTCTGGTAGCAATTGCTTTAGCGATACCTATCCTTTGTTTCTGTCCTCCACTAAACTCATGTGGAAACTTTCTAGCTGCGAATTTTGATAACCCAACAAGCTCAAGCAACCTGTTTACCTCTTTAGATACCTCAAATCTAGACACAATTTTATGTATAATAAGGGACTCGGCTAAAATATCTTGTATAGTCATTTTAGGATCTAGTGCGCAAGAAGAATCTTGAAATATTATCTGTAAATCCTTTCTTAGTTTCCTAAATTCCTTATCGCTATATTTCTGAATATTAACGCCATCTAAGAGAACTTCTCCATTTGTAGCAGATAATAGCCTTAATATTAATTTGCCAGTAGTACTTTTGCCACATCCACTTTCACCAACAAGTCCAAATGTCTCTCCCTCAAAGATACTGAAAGAAACTCCATCTACTGCTTTTATAATATTGCTCTTATTAAAAAAAACACCTTTTTCTATTGAAAAATATTTGGTCAGATTTTTCACTTCTATAAGTGGTATTCTTTTTTCCATCATTTCACCACCTCGCTATGTCTCCAACATCTTACAGAATGGTTATCACTTATTTTAATTAATTCAGGTCTATTTTTTTCACATATACCAAGCCTCTTATCACATCGTGGATAAAATTCACATCCATCTGCTTCAGATGATAGGTCAGGCACACTTCCTTCAATAGTATATAGCTTGCTTTTTACTTCATTCATTCTTGGAATGCACTTCATAAGTCCAACTGTATAAGGATGCTGTGGGTTAAAGTATAACTCTCTTGCTGAAGCTATCTCTCTGATTTTTCCAGCATACATTACAACTATTCTATCTGCCATTTCAGTTACTACCCCTAAGTCATGAGTTATCAGAAGGACAGATGTTTCATATTCGTCCTTTAACCTCTTTATCAAATCTAAAACTTCTGCTTGAATAGTAACATCGAGTGCAGTAGTCGGCTCATCTGCTATTAGCAGCTTAGGATTACACATAAGTGCCATCGCAATCATAACTCTTTGCCTCATTCCTCCACTTAGTTCATGAGGATAAGCATTGTATCTCTGTTCAGGTTCAGGAATTTCAACCTTCTTTAATAGCTCTATTGCTCTGTCCCTTGCTTCTTTTCCTGAAACAATTTTATGAATGGTCAAGCATTCTTTAAGCTGATATCCTATGGTAAGTCTAGGGTTAAGCGAGTTCATTGGTTCTTGATATACCATAGAGATCTGATTTCCTCTGATATGTCTTAACTCTTTTTCTGTCATTTTTAATAAGTCTTTTCCTTCAAACATTATTTTACCAGACTTTATTTTCCCTGGCGGTTGAGGAATAAGTCCCATTACTGATAACGCAGTAACGCTCTTTCCACTTCCAGATTCACCTATTAGAGCCACTACCTCTTTTTTCCTTATATCGAAGCTCACTCCATTAACTGCATATATAGTTTTATCTTCAATTGTAAAATATGTATTAAGATCAATAATATCTAATAGTTTTTCACTCACTCCAATACCTCCTGCTATCTTCTTTCTGCTTTAGGATTTAATGAATATCTCAGTCCTTTAAAGAGTAAATCAAGAATTAAGTAAATAATTCCAATTACTAGAGCTACACCGATTACTACATCTGTCTCACCTGCTAAATAGCTATTGTACATAGTCAATGTCAATCCGGGATAATAAAAGAAATATTCAACTATAACTAAGCTAGATATCAACATTGAAGCAACAGATGAAAAAGAACCCATTATTTCTACTATTGCATTCCTCAATACGTGGATCCATATCACTCTAGCTCTAGATGCACCTTTCCCAACAACAGTCCTTATATATTCGCTATTATAAATACTATCTATTGAAAAAGAAGTGATTCTAGCAATATACATTGTAGGAATAATAGATAAAGAAATCATAGGCAAAATTGCATGTCTGGCAGTTTCATATCCTGCTACAGGGAAGAATTTTATACCGTGTTTATATAACCATACTACAAAAGCCTGAATTAATATGATCACAAAAACATCAGGCATAGATAGACCTATAATAGTTGTTACTAATCTGAATGTTGAGCTAGATTGGTTATCTTTTCTACTGTCAAATATACCTTTTATGATTCCAAAAGTTATAGAAATAACAATTGCACCTAATAACAATATAAGCGATCTAAAAAAGCCTTCGCTAATGTACTTTGAGACAGGAATCCCACCTTCTCCATATCCTAAACTACCACTGAGAAGTGATTTATAATACTCTACTATCTGATCTTTCATGTAAATAAGTGAAACATTTGAGTTAATACTCATATTCTCTTTATCAAATCGAACTATTAAATCATTTGGCAGCTTTATAAGAAAAATAATAAAAGTAACTAATAAAAATACAAATATAATTGCTAAAATAACTTTATTGATTAATCTTTTATTCATATACAGCTTATACACTCCTTTCAATATACTGCTGGTTTTTTTCAGATTGTTCTGAATTATATATCACTCTTTATTTCTTGAAAATAATGAATATTCCCTTTTTTTATTACGTTTTTTTCGCAAATTTATTAATATTTCGTAATATTACAACTTGTCTACCAAATATGATAAAATAGCTTTAAGCATGTATTAGTTAGGAGGTTCCATTTTGAGTAACAATTTTTTTGACATACTAAAGAAGAAATATAATATAAACCTAAACGAACAGCAGCAATCAGCTGTATTGCATAAAGATGGTCCAGCAGTCATATTAGCTGTCCCTGGCGCAGGTAAAACAACTGTTCTAATCTCTAGAACAGCAAATCTTATAATGAATTCCAGGGTAAACCCTGAAAATATACTTTCAATAACATTTAGTAAAGCATCGGCTAAAGATATGAAGGAAAGATTTAACTCAATTTTTGCTGGAATGTCAGAGCAAAATGCTTCTTTTTCTACAATACACAGCTTTGCATACTTTTTATTAAGAGATTATGCTGCAAATACTAGAACTAGATATACATTAATTGAAGGTGATAATTCAGCTGTAAATAAAATTCAGGTGTTAAAGGAAATATACTATAAAGTTAATAAATCATACATAAATGATGATAAACTTGAGGAACTGATAAATACTATCGGTTATGTAAAAAACATGATGCTAGATGTTAACGACTCCGAGTCATACGATAGCTTCCAAGTCAAAAGATTTGATGATATATTCACTATGTATGAAGCATATAAAAGAAATAATAATTACATAGATTTCGACGATATGCTCACTCTATCTCTAGAAATATTAAGAAATAATCCCATGATACTTAACAAATATCGTAATAGATATAAATATATTCAAGTTGATGAGGGACAGGATACCTCTAATATTCAAAACGAAATCATAAGGCTTCTCGCACATCCTAACAATAATCTTTTTGTTGTAGCTGATGATGACCAAAGCATCTATGGATTTAGAGGAGCTTCGCCCGAATCATTACTAAACTTTAAGGATACATATAAAAACGCTAAAATATTTTTTATGGAAGAAAACTTTCGATCAACTAATAACATAGTAACTGTCAGTAATCAATTCATTATGCAAAATATATCCAGATACAAAAAGCAGCTTTTTACAAATAGTCCAAATAAAAGACCCGTTACTATTGTTAAAGTAAAAGATGAAGATAGTCAGTACGACTATATAATAAAAGAACTCAAGCAAAAAACAGTTTTTTCAGACACTGCCATACTGTATAGAAACAACATATCATCTATAGGTCTGATTGAAAACCTGACTAAAAACAACATTCCGTTTTACATGAGAGATACAAAACTTCATTTCTTTAAACATTGGGTAGTTCAGGATATACTATGTTTCTTTAATCTTGCTTTGGATAACTGTAATATATCATCATTTGAAAAGATATATTTTAAGATGAAAGGATATATTTCAAAAGCTTCAATAAAGTACATAATGACAGAAAGCGATTCGAAATCAGTTTTTGATAGGCTAATTAGTTTTCCTGACTTTCGTAGTTTTCAGATTGAAAATATTAAGCGACTTAAGCATGACTTTAAAGTTCTTGCAAAAAAGAAACCTTATGAGGCAATAACATTTATTGAGTATGAGTTAGAATATACAAAATACTTACAAGATAATTCTAAAAACTTTGGATACTCTTACGAAAATATTAAGTCTATATTATCATGTCTTAAAATTATGGCTAGAAACACTAACTCTATAATAGGATTTATAGCCAAACTTGACGGCATTCAAAATGAAATTGAGAAAGCCAAGTTTAACAAGAATAAAAATGCAGTTGTCTTATCTACTATACACTCTGCAAAAGGATTAGAGTTTAATAATGTGTATATGGTAGATCTTGTAGATGGAGAATTTCCTTCTACAGGTAGTATAGAACTATTTGAGTGTGGTAACAAGAAAGCTATGGAAGAAGAGAGAAGACTTTTCTATGTGGGCATGACTAGGGCTAAAGAGGTGCTTGATATAATAACGCTAAACAATAAAAATGGTGAGAAAGTTTTTAACTCTAGATTTGTTAGCGAACTTGAAAGAATTATTGCCCCTACTAATGAAGCTGCTGCAAAACAAAAATATAAAGCCGGGGCAGAGGTAATACATAAAAAGTTTGGAAAAGGTAAAATCAGAGCTATCGAAGACAACTCTATTTTAATTGCTTTTGATAATGCTGGAATAAAGCAACTATCTTTAAATCTATGCTATGAAAAAAACCTCCTTCAAGTCATATAAAAGCTACTGCCATGGCAGTAGCTTTTATTATATAATCTATCGTTAGGAAAAAATCTGTAATAATGCAGTTGCAAGTATTAACATGAATGCTCCACCAATACGAGATGAAATCTGAGCAAATGGCATGAGATTCATTCTATTTGCTGATGATAGTACTGCAACATCTCCTGTTCCTCCCATGTTTGCCATACATAGTCCACCTGTTATTGCTGCCTCAATAGGATAGAACCCTAGAAGCTTTCCTACAAAACCAGAACCTATTATAGCTCCTATAACCGTAACCCCAACCAATATCAAATAAGTGATAGATAAAGATGCAATTACTTGCTTAAGGTCAGTATAAGCTACACCTATTCCTACAAGCAATGCTGGAGTTAAGTTAGTCATTACAAATCTAAACCATTGGAAAGCACCAACTTCATACTTTTTAGGAAGAAGTCCTAATGCTTTAACCACAGCTACAGATATTATCATAAGTGCATAAGAATGAAGAGGTATATAATTCCCTAATAAACTACCAAATACGAAAAACGTTGTAGAAATTAGCAAGCCCATTCCCATTATTTTATAATCAATAGACACATTCTTTTCTTTTCCATCTGGTTCATTCATTTGACTTTTCATTAATTTTCCATTACCTGATAAATTGGACTTATTTTTACCGTATCTATCTAATAATCCAGCAAATACAATCGAAATAGCATTACCTAGTGCAAGTGCTGGAACCATTTTTGATAGAACACTAGCAGGATCAACATTTAAAGCTGAACCGAACATTTGTGACAATGGCACAGCTCCTGCACCCATTCCTCCTCCCATAATTGGTAAGGCTATATAAAGCACTGCTTCCTTTGCTCCATAGCCCATAGCTAGTCCAACTAATGCAGTCAGACCAAATGAAACTGTAACTCCTCCTATTATTACAGGTAAATATCTTACAGCAGCTTTAATTAAAAGATTTCTGTCCATGCCAAGTATACTACCAGTTATCAATGCTGCTATATAGAAATCTAGGAAGCCCTCACCTTTCATGAAGCTCTTCATAATTTCTGCTGAAGACTCTGGAAGAACTCCATATGCAATAAGCGCAGCTGATCCAAAAATTACAATAATAGGTCCACCACCTAAATAATCCTTAACTATCGGAAGCTTGTTTCCTATCTCATTAAGAACTGCACCTAAAACTATCATTAAAGGAAAAGCACCTATCATTCCTTTCGGCAATACTCCTAGAAACGTTGCTGCAAATACCACTATAGCTATCAATGCAAACATACCAATAGAAATTCCCATGATTTGATACTTATTGCTTGATTTTAAAGTTTGATCATTCATAAGTTACCTCCTCATTTTTTTACTCTATATTCTTGCAACTCCTGAGTCCTTTGCTGCTTTTGCGACTGCATTCGCAACCTCAACTGATACTCTTTCGTCGAATGCATTAGGAATAATATATTCTTCACTAAGCTCTGACTCATCAACAATATTTGCAATAGCGTAAGCTGCAGCAACCTTCATTTCTTCATTTATATCCCTTGCTCTTACATCAAGTGCTCCTCTAAATATTCCAGGAAAAGCTAAAACATTATTAATTTGATTTGAGAAATCAGATCTACCTGTGCCAACAACTCTTGCTCCAGCGTTTAAAGCTAAGTCAGGCATAATTTCTGGAGTTGGATTAGCCATAGCAAATATAATAGCGTCCTTGTTCATACTCCGAACCATATCCTCATCTACAACGTTTCCAGCAGAAACGCCTATAAACACATCTGAATGTTCCATGGCTTCTCTTAATGTTCCTTTTTTCATTTCTTTATTTGTTATTTCAGCCAATTCTGCTTTTGCTTGATTACTATGAGGCATATCTTTTGATAAAATTCCTTCGCGATCACATATTAGGATATCTTTTGCCCCCATGTTAAACAGCATTTTCACAATTGCACTGCCAGCTGCACCTGCTCCATTAACTACAATACGAATATTTCCCATTTTTTTATCAGTTATCTTTAGTGCGTTTATAAGTCCAGCACATACAACTATAGCAGTTCCGTGCTGATCGTCATGGAACACAGGTATGTCTAGCTCTTTCTTTAAACGGTTCTCTATTTCAATACATCTTGGAGCAGAAATATCTTCAAGATTGATTCCACCGAATGTAGGTGCTAGTCTTTTAACTGTTTCAACAATTTCATTGACATCCTTAGTATCTAAGCATATCGGAAAAGCATCAACGTCACCAAATTCTTTGAAGAGAATTGCTTTTCCTTCCATTACAGGCATAGCAGCCTCTGGTCCAATATCCCCTAATCCTAATACCGCTGTTCCATCACTAACTACAGCAACTAAGTTTCCTTTAGATGTATATTTGTAAACGTTTTCTTTGTTTTTGTGTATTTCTCTACAAGGTTCAGCAACACCTGGAGTATATGCTGTGCTCAAATCATCCTTTGTTTTTACTTCAACCTTTGATACTACTTCTATCTTTCCTTTTTTCTGTTCATGCAATCTTAAGCTTAATTCTGAATAGTTCATATTTATCTCCCTTCTGCGTTTATTTATCATAATTATACTTGCACAAAGACAATAAAAAAATGTTTAGAAAGTAATCTAAACATTTAATAATTAAAAAATATTTTGCTATTTTTTTATCATTCATTATTGTTTTTTCTACAACTTAAATATTGATAACGATGGGATGGTCTCCCTATCGCACCGTACTCAATTATAAGCTTTACAGTTCCTATTCTCTCAAGATAATCTAAATACCTCCTGATTGTAACCTTAGTGACTCCTAACTTATCAGAGATTTCATCACTGGTTAGCAATCTATCGTCGCTATTTTCAAGATATCTGATAATTCTCTCCAAAGTGTTTTTATTCAGTCCTTTAGGAAGTCTATCATCAAGGCTAAAAGTGCACCTCATCATGATCTGATCAATATCCTTCTGATCAATTAAGCTCCCATATTTCAGAACCCTAGTTCTCAACAGGTAATCCTCCAGTGATTTTTTAAGTCTTTCATATTCAAATGGTTTGACTAAATAATCTACAGCTCCTAGCTTTAATGCATCATCAATTTTGTCAGCATCTTTCGCTGCAGTTACTAATATAACATCACTCATAATATGCTTTTGTCTCATTTTTTTTAAAACAGTTATACCGTCAAGCTTATAAATATATATGTCTAATATTACCAAGTCAACCTTAGTTCTTTCTAAAAATTTCAAAGCTTCATCACCATTTGGTATAACATTGATTACCTCAAATCCCTCAATGCTCTCAATATATTTTTTATTTATTTGGGCTACCATTGGATCATCTTCTACAATCAAAACTTTGACCATATTATTCCTCCTTCGGAATAATTGCTAGAATCGTTGTTCCTTTCCCAACTACAGAGGAAACCTTAATCTTTCCACCTAAATTATCTATTTTATCCTTAATTAATGATAAGCCTATGCCACCTTCTTTAGATTTTGTACTAAACCCTCTAATAAATATTTTATTTAGATTTTCCTCCTCTATTCCAATACCACTATCACTAACTTCTATCTCGAGTCTATCATCATAATCCTGTATCCTGATAATGACCTTTTTTTCTATTTTATCATCTTGAACAACCGCTTCCATGGCATTCTCGATGAAATTACCTACAATTGTAACTATAGTATTACTATCAATTTTAAGTGATTTTTCAAGATAAGTATCT
Organism: Brassicibacter mesophilus; assembly: GCF_050433385.1. NCBI lineage: Bacteria > Bacillati > Bacillota > Tissierellia > Tissierellales > Thermohalobacteraceae > Brassicibacter > Brassicibacter mesophilus. The sequence continues at coordinate 9,445 of NZ_JBNPXI010000015.1, read as the reverse complement.
TCATCGATCTCCAGCTTGATGCCTAATTCTTTTGCCCTACTGAACTTGCCAAGCAACAACCCTGCAACCATTGAATCTTTTATTTTATTCATAACTATACTAGTTATAAGCTGCTGCTGTTCTCTGACATTAATTATATATTTTTTAGCTTGCTCTAATTCACCAATCTGTATCAAGCCTAATATAACATGAAGCTTATTCATAAATTCATGAGTATTAGCTCTAAGTGCATCTACTATCTGATTAACTCCAGTGATCTCTTCAGCAAGTCTTGTAACTTTAGTTTTATCACTAAAGGTAGCCATAGCCCCTATAATTTTCCCTTCATGTATGATTGGAACCCTGTTAGTAAGGATAACTGTATCATTAATAATTTGCTCTCTATTAAATTCACTTTTCCCTGCTTCCATCACCTCAGGAAGCCTACTTGTTGGAAAAACCTCTAGTACCTTTCGTCCAATCACGTTTTTATACTTAATTTTAAGAATTTTGATTGCAGAATCATTGACCATAGTAACATTTTGCTCAGTATCAATAGCTATTATACCCTCGTGAACTGCTTGAAGCATACCTTCCTTTTCCGTATAAAGCTGAGCAATCTGGTAGGGCTCCAAACCAAATAGACTTCTCTTTACGTTTTGTGCTAATATCAATGCTCCAATAATTCCTAGTAGCAATCCCGTCAAAGCATAATACATAACCTTCATTACTGCCCTTTTTTCTTCTGCAATTACTCCTTTTACTAAAGAGCCCGCCATAACAAAACCAATTTGAGTACCATTTTCATGAATTGGAACAAAAGCCCTTATTGATGTTCCAAGGGTCCCCTTCGCTTCAGAAATATAAGTTTCACCTTTATCTATGACCCTTTTATCATCTCCACCAACAAAACGTTCTCCAATACGATTTTCATTAGGATGTGCATAGCGAATCCCGTTCATATCTGCAACTACAACAATATCTATATCTTTTATTGAATTTAGTGCTGTTTTTACATATGGTTGAATGATTTTTTCAGGATCTCCCTGGCTAAGTGCATTAGCAATACTAGGTGAATTTGCAACTATATGAGCAATATTCATTACATTTGTTTCAGCCTTTTGTCTTGTATTATAAATAGACCATTTCGATATGAATATCATTATAGTGAAAACAGACAAAAACAGTATAATAATAAACAACAGCATAATTTTGCTTTGTAATTTTAAACGCGCTCTCTTCATAATTTCACCTTATCTAACGTCTTTATGAATCATTCATTTATTCTAAAATGCTATAATCAGCCCTCCATCATTTGCGTAAACTGTACTAATTCCAGCTGTTTCAACAATTATTATATCTTTAAAATTATATCTTTTAAGCGCTTCTTCTTTGAATTTAAGTGCCTTATCTAGACAATTACAATGAGCTATTCCTAGTATCTTATCCTCAAGCATTTCTCCATGTTCACCAATTACTTCAACCAATCGGCTAAACGCCTTTTTTGATCCTCTTACTCGCTCAACTAAACCAATTTCACCTTTTTCGGTACCTTTCATAATAGGTTTTATGGATAATAAAGAAGCTATTTTACCCTTTAATGTACTTATTCTGCCTGCTTTAATAAGATTATCAAGTGACTCTAGCACGAAAAAGGTTTTCATATCTTTAATATATTCATTAACTTTAGTGACAACTTGAGTATTATCATGACCGTTTTTGGCAAGTTCAAAAACCTTCATGCTAACAAGTGTTTCTCCAACAGAAGCACTTAAAGAATCAAACACATGTATAAATTTATTACCTACTTCCTCAAATAATATATTTTTTGCTAATACGGCACTATTATATGTACCACTTAATGCTGAAGATAGAGTAACAGCAAAGATATTTTCAACACCCTTGTATGCATTAATAAAGTCATTAGGAGAAGGACATGCTGTCTTAGGTGCGTCTTCGCTACTTTTCATAGCCTTTAATAACTCTTTAATATCTAGGCTTTCATCGTCCTTGTATGCTTTATTTCCTGCCTGTATGGTCAAAGGAACTAAATCAACATTCATCCGTTTCTTTAATTCATCGCTTAAATCACAGCAACTATCAGCAACAATCTTAAAATTCATATTTATACTCCTCTCAGGTGATTATTTAAAACAATTTCAAAATACCACTATTTTCTAATAATGCATTTTTTTACAATATGTATATTATAATATGTAGTTTTAATAACTACATATTATAATATTATTATTTTAATGTCAACAATAATGTGATATAATTCATATGCATAGCAATTTTCTTTATGATAAAATACATATGAGGTGATTTTGATGCAAATAGATGAAAAAATACTGAATCAATTAATAGAAGACGTGTCTTTATTCGACGAAATAGGTATCTCTGACATACCATGTATTGATCTATATATGGATCAAGTCACTACTTTTTTTGATGATAAACTAGGTCATCTAAAAAGAGATGAAAAAGATACCATACTTACTAAAACAATGATAAACAATTATACAAAAGATAAAATCCTCATGCCCCCTAAAAGCAAGAAATACAATAAACAGCATATGATTTTGCTTGTACTTATTTATTATCTAAAACAGATTATTTCTATTAATGATATAAAATCGCTGTTTACTCCACTTCTTAAAGATATATCCTCTAATAATGATAAAAATATTTCTGTTGAAGATATTTATAATGTTTTTCTTGAAATTAAAAAATCAGAGCTTGATACTTTTAATAAAAGCTTTGAAGAACGACTAAGTATAATAAAAGAAAAGCTTCCACAAGTCAAAGGAAATAATCGTGATATGACTGAACTTCTATTATTAGTATTAGCATTAATAAGCCAGGCTAATGCACAAAAAAGATTAGCAGAAAAGATAATAGATAATTTTTTTAAATAAAAAAGAAAAACCACACATAAGTGTGGTTTAATTGCATAACTCTAATGGCTGTGCCAAATAACTATTTTCTTGGAACTAGGAGTTAATTAAAATTCTTTGTTATTGTTTTTGTTGTTTTTATTGTTGTTATTATTGTTATTTAGTTTGTTGTTATTTTTGTTCTTATTGTTGTTTTTATTGTTATTATTTTTATCCATACATAATCTCCTTTCTCTTGTTATTGATAATATTTTTGCCATAGTTTTGAAAATTATGTATTAAATAAAAATTATTGAATCGTTTTATTCATAATAAGCATCTGGTCTCCACCATACTCTACTCCACTGCTAGGGCTAGTTCCAGAAAAGATAACCTTGCCTGTCATTTTTTCCTTCAAAATTATACTAACTTGTGCTTTAAGATTTTCTTCAACTAATGGAATCATCTCATTATCTCTAGGTCCCATACATAACATGAATTTATCTTTTTCAGTAATTATATCTATATCTAATATGTACTCTGAATTATTTACATTTATATAAACATCTAGCTCTTTTCGAACTATATCTATTTTACTTTTATTGATTGTAGTAAAAGTATAGAATTTTTGCTCTACCATTAAACCTATTAAAAATCCTCTAAAGCTTCCTGTTATAAATGGAATATGACCTATGGAAACACTTAATGAAGCAGTTGTATTACCAAAGCAGTTAGCCTGTGTCCATATCCAAGAAAATGGAAAAGCTTTACCCCAATTTTTTTCTATGTATCCTTTACCATTATTAAATATAATTTCACGATCATTTAATACTATTTTCCCATTAACTATCATATCCAAAGCGCATACCTGACTATAACATTGCATGAATAATAGATAATTATAGAAACCCATACTGCCTGGATTTACATATGTATCTGGCCATTTGAATATGTTATCGAATCTCACTTCGCCTTTTATGAAGATGCCCTCTCTTTCGATATCTATGCATATACCGTCTAAGCTAAAATTGCTTTTATCTACTGAAATATGAAATTTGGTTGGATTTGCAGTAAAAGCATTTTTATCAAACTTTATATATCTATAGCTTGCGTTTTTTCCGTCGAGTATTTGAACAAAGCTATGAGAACATTCTTTTGTACTTCCTTTGAATATGCCTGGAATAATTGATAATACTTCATCATTTTTCTCGTCGACTAGCTTGAAATACCAGCCTTCAAAAAAATTTTTCTTCTTTCCATTTCCATGATATAAGTCTGGATTTCTTATTTGGCTTAGCAGAACAATTCTCTCCCTTGTCTTTTACTAGTTATACATAGTATTCTTGACAAAAAGAGTTATAACAATTCATATTTAATGGTTTTCGCAGCTTTCACATGTCCATTCACATTCATTGTTTTTACAATGACATTGGCCATCTAAATAGTATAAATCTGCTCCACACCATGGACAAAATGCCGTACAATTTTTAACACCAATATTATTTACCTTTTTCATTAATTATACCCCCTCGGTTTGTTAAAAATTTATCTATATCTTCATTATACATTATAATGTCCATATGTAAATATGTGAAATTTATAACAATATTGTAATAAGTTTAGCTATAATCTTAAAATTCATATTAAGCTTCAGCCTACCAAACATGATATGGAGCTTCTTTGCTAAGCTATTTAATTTCTTCATAAAAAAAATTAATGGATCGCAGAAATTTAATAGATTCTTTCTATTTGATTTCTTTAATCTTCCATGATAACCTATATAAAGTTTTTAAAAAAGCAGGGATTCGTGGAGGCATATATGATCTTAATTGAAGAATTAAAGAAATCTTATAATAACCTTGAAGTACTTAAAAATATAAATATGCATATCAAAAAAGGAACGATTTTTGGTATCGCAGGACGGAGTGGAACTGGAAAATCCACATTATTACGTTGCATAAATGGTTTAGAAAAGTATAACGGTGGTTCCTTAAAAGTAGGTGGAACAGAAGTCAATTCACTTTCGGAAGAGCAGTTGAGATTATTTCGAAAAGATATAGGCATGATATTTCAAAACTTTTCACTACTCAATAGAGTATCAGTATATGAAAATATTGCCCTACCAATGAAATGTTGGCACTATGATAAAAAAATAATTGATAATAAAGTTAAAGAACTTTTAGAAATAATCGGGATTCCAGAAAAAATTCACAGCAAAGCAAGGGAACTTTCAGGTGGGCAGAAACAGCGTGTTGCTATTGCTCGTGCATTAACACTGGAGCCTAAGATTTTATTATGTGATGAAGCTACATCTGCTTTAGACCCAAAAAGTACACAAGCTATACTGACTCTGCTATTAGAAATAAATAAGAAGTTAGGAATAACAGTAGTTGTAGTAACTCATGAAATGTCTGTATTAAGAAACGTTTGTGAAGAAATTGCTATTATTGAAGATGGCTCAGTTAATGCAATTGGAACAGTTGAAAACATTTTTATGAATCGCCCTGAAGCACTAATAAACCTTCTTGGTGATAACGAAATTGCTACTCCTAAAACAGGTAAAGCTATAGAAATATTATTTTCAAGAAAAAATAGTAATAACCCGATTATTACACGTTTAGCAAGAGAACTAAATATAGATTTTTCTATTATAGGTGGAGATATGGAAAGCTTTAAAGGAAATTCAGTAAGCTCGATTATAATAAATATTTCCGAAAAAGACACTAAAAAAGTAATAGATTTCCTAGAAAAAAATCATGTTTTATGGCGTGAAATAGTCGGTATACCTTTAAAGGAGGAAATTTGATGAATGGTACTTTTCTCGATCAATGCATTTTTTATGGTAAAAAATTAGTTTTTCCTTCGATCTTTGTTACTCTTCGAATGGTTGCAGGTACAATGATTATTGGATCTATATGCGGCTTTATTCTGGCAATTTTACTTACAATGTATGGCCCGAATGGATTGAAACATAAAAAAAGTCTTTACCAAGTTATGAGTTTCTTGATTAATACTATTCGCTCGTTTCCAATATTAATTCTTATAGTCGCAATTTCACCGCTTACACGTTTGATTATTGGCACTACAATAGGCGAAAAAGCAGTAATCTTACCATTATCAATTGCTGCGACAGCTTTTATTGCTCGTTTACTCGAAAGTAATTTTATAAAAGTTGACAAACAATTAATAGAAGCTGCTCGTTCATTTGGCGCAACTAATATGCAAATCATGTTTAGGGTTATTATAAAAGAATCTATACCATCAATAATTTCTGTAATAACAATTGCAACTGTTACATATATAGCAGCCACCACTATCGCTGGAGCAGTAGGTGGTGGAGGATTAGGAGCTGTTTCACTTACATATGGTTATCAAAGCTTTAATAATATAGTACTATACATGGCAGTACTAGTATTGTTTATTATGGTTAACTTAGTTCAGTTTATTGGTGACTGGCTGTATAAAAAATTTCAGTAAGGAAGGTTATGCTAATGGATTTAAAACAGACTTCGCAATGGTTAGATGTGTTGCTTGATCTTAAAAGAAAAGCAGTAGGAATAAAATTTTTACTTACCAAAGAGGAATATGTAGCTTTCCCAGCACATGAGAATACAAATCGTATGTCTTACTGTACAATGGTTAGAAGAGCAGGAGATGGTATTTGCCAAAAAGCTCATGCTGGACATCAAGCCTGTCCTGGAGCTAGTATGGCACTTGGTTTTCAAGATGTGTCTCAAGAAGTTGTATCAGGTAAAAGGAGACTAGGACAAGCAACTTATAGAGACCTGTGCATCGCGCATAAAGTATCTAAAAATATGATTTATTGTGAACATAGAACATTTGGAATTGCCATTATGCCACTAGAAGCTTTTGAAGAAAACCCAGATGTAGTAATTATTGTCTCTAACCCATTTAATGCTATGAGAGTAGCTCAAGGATATGCATATAACAATGGCCATGTTACGACAATTAAATTAGCAGGCATGCAGGCGATTTGTCAAGAATGTACTTCTTTTCCTTATGAGACCGATCAGCTTAATTTTTCATTAATGTGCTCAGGTACTAGAATGCTTGCTGGATGGAAAAAAGACGAAATGGCAATAGGTATGCCATTCCATCTGTTACCACAAGTGGTTGATGGAATTAAAAATACAGTAAATCCACTCGAAAGAAATCCAGAAAAAAAACTTATTGAACAAAAGTTGAATGAAGCGGGTATATCGAATGAACTGAACATACTTTTTAATCATAACTATGATGATAATGTCTACAAAGGCGGTCTGGTAAAATAAACTAGCTAGGTATCAGAATAAAGGAAGATACTATTTGTACCATAGTGTATAGATTTTATCAATATAAATTAGGAGGTTTAATCAAATGAAAAATATTAAAAAAACTATTTCACTGATGTTAGTAGCAGTACTTCTATCCACATTGCTGTTTGGATGTGCTTCAAAGCCAACTGAGCAAAAACCATCAGACGAACAAGCACAGAAAACAAATTCTGCTAATACAGAGAATACAAAAAAGGAATTTACAATTGGCTGTATGCCACTGAATGAAGGTGCAGTTCAAACTATTGCAGATATGCTTAAACCAGAAGGATACGATGTAAAAGTGATGGTTTTTGATGGAAATAATCTTCCTGCCATTGCATTAAAAGATGGTAACATTGATAGCTTAATTCTGAATCATTTACCATGGATAAATACATTTAACGAGCAGAATAATAGTGAAATTGTTCTTGTAGAACCTTTTAAATATGCTTCTTTGTTTGGACTTTATTCATCAAAATATAGTTCTGTTGAAGAAATACCAGATGGGGCTACTATAACTATATCTGACGACCCAAGCAACATGGAACGTTCATTAAAATTACTTGAAAAAGTTGGATTTATTAAATTAGGAGAAAAAAGCGGAAACTTCTACAGCGTGCTTGATATTGAAGAGAACCTTAAAAATATTAAAATTTTAGAAGTTGAAACTACAGCAACTGCTGCATCTTATAAAGATGCTGATGCAACAATTTCATTTTCTAGCGTTATGAAAAATGCAGGAATCGATGCTTTTTCTTACCTAGTACAAGATGATAGATATGTTGATTTTCCAACTGGTCTATGTGTACTTAAGGGTAACGAGAATTCTGAATGGGCACAGGCAGTTATGAAGGTAACAGCTACTGAAGAATATGCTAAACGCTTTAATGATATTTTCCAAGGTGCTTATATGTTATTTTCCGAAATGGAAAATTAGGACAAGTAAATTCTATATTCTCATACCTTGATTAGAAGGCTTACTATTGCGTATAAAAAATAGTATTAATAAGTCAGTATTTCAATATAAGAAATACTGACTTTTCTATTTATTATGCTTTCATATAGTATTGTATCTCATACTCTAAAAACCACCCGAAATTAGATCTTAGTTTCCATTTTTCCATAAAAGTATTGTTATCATCTTCAATGTACTGTTTATTTCACTTTCTTTTACTTGTTTCACTAATTCAATATTTCTTGTTACTTTACTAGCTTTTTACCATTTTCAGTTATAAGTTTAGTTATTCTTTTTTTATATTCAGTCGTAAAGCTCGTCTTGCTGATACTGGATGTATCTTTTCTAGGTTTATTGTCTAATATTTCTATTGTCCGTTAAACTAGATATAGCTCATCTATTCTACTGTAGTTCTATTAAAGCTCCATCTCTACGTTAACTTGCCCCTTAGCATTGGGATTTACATTCTACTGTAGTTCTATTAAAGCATGTCAAAAAAAAGAAGAAGCAGTCGAAAATTACCGTATTTACATTCTACTGTAGTTCTATTAAAGCTTTCCTCCTTATTGTGGGGGATGACACCTACTGCAATTTACATTCTACTGTAGTTCTATTAAAAGTTGCTGCTGAGTACACTGTTGGTAATGAATATCAAGACTTTACATTCTACTGTAGTTCTATTAAAAGTCTTTACATTTACATTTATTTCTATTCTATCGCCAACTTTACATTCTACTGTAGTTCTATTAAAAGCTGTAGTATCTATATAAACCGTTTCCACTATAACCTCCTTTACATTCTACTGTAGTTCTATTAAAAGTTATAATTTCGTTTATGGGAATATTGACTGTTATAGTCTTTACATTCTACTGTAGTTCTATTAAAAGCAAATACTTATCTTTATCTATAGCAAGAAATAAAGTCTTTACATTCTACTGTAGTTCTATTAAAAGTAGGCATTTTTATATTTTAAGGTACAATCATATTACTTTACATTCTACTGTAGTTCTATTAAAAGTATAATCATAAACTAAATTATCTTAAAAATTATTATCTTTACATTCTACTGTAGTTCTATTAAAAGTTCATTTATTAATCGCATTTCATATTTAAATGCATTCTTTACATTCTACTGTAGTTCTATTGTAAGCGATCAATAATTGATGTATTGGATCAATTACTAATGGGTTGTATAATTTAAGGGAGATGATAGTTCCATCTCCCTTAGCTTGATTTTAGTCTGCTTTGCATGTTTTTTGAATTAATGAATCCCATGGTAGCATAAGATCCAGTACTTTCGGATTAGTCTTAAAATTGGA
>NZ_JBNPXI010000014.1:0-111076 GCF_050433385.1 Brassicibacter mesophilus | reverse complement strand
TAATATATCCAGTAATAGTTTATAAGAAGCATATTTTTTTCTAAAAATAAATTGGTAAATTTATCTTGATGTAATTCTACTAGCACATCAGGTTAATTATTATTTTTATCAGAATATATATGTTTTACTTTTTCATATGTTTCATGAACCTTTCTTTCACCATAAACACTTTTTAAGCTTTGTAAAGCAAGTAGAATATATTCAGAGTTGACATTTCCAATTATTTTTTCATTCAACTTATAATCAGGATTAATTGAATAACCACCTTTGGACCCTATTTCAGAATAAATTGGAATCCCTGCTAACGTCAATGTATTTATATCACGAAGAATTGTTCTTCTAGAAACATTAAAATGTTCAGCTAAACTATTTGCACTAACATTATCTCTATTTATTATATAAAATAATATTCCTAACAATCTTTCAATCTTCATCATCTCACCTCGATTCAATATATATATTTTTTATAGTGCTACTTGACAAATGGTAACGAATTTCAGTAAATTAGAACTGCTTATTTATTATTCATGATTTTCCAATCAATTTTAATGCGTCGTTGCCCACATAATAAGAAGTATCCTTTTTCTCAAGCAATCCATAGCGTGCCTCGTAAAGATGACTACACTATGAAAGAATACTATGGAATTCGCAACATCAAAAAAGATCTTCAAATTCAGAAACATTTCATATCCCGAAGATATATCTGTCATATCATGAAAAAACATGTCCTTGTATTAAATTATAATGTTAAAATATAAAATCCATAATCTAAAATATCGAGAAAGAGGAGCCTCCATGGCTGGATAGCTCCTCATCACTTTTGCTACGGTATATCTCTGCTAGCTTTCATATATTCAAGTTGAAATGAGATTAATATTATTTAATTCATCAACGATACTGCCTAAAATCTTGTGTTATCAATAGTTTTACAAAAACCTCGCTTACTTATGGTGTGGTTCGCCGTAACGCACCAAAGTGCGGTTTTATTAATTCACATTTACCAACAGTTCTTCTAAACCATGCAAGCTTTTCATTGTATAGTTTCAATATACCGCGTTATTTCTGAATGTAGAAATCTTTCTATGTATAGAATAAAATCTTCATTTAGCTCAACTTTAAAGTAATCAGCTTTCTGTTTGCACAAAGTTATTAAATATTCTATGCATAATTTATAACTTTCTGCTATGTTCACAATACCAGAAGAGGGAAATATTCTATTTAATATTTCTTTTTCATCGTTGCTTATTACTTTATTCAGTTTAGATAATTCTTTTACAGGCACTTGCTTCTTTGAAGTTTTTTCTTCCCAACCAAAATACTTTTCGTACATTAACACGATAGTATAATCACTTATGTGCTTCCATCGTCTATACATATCGTAATCTTTTCTGAAAAGACATTTCGTAAATCGAGGTACAGTAAATAAAAAATTATCAAGTTGATTCTTTACATTATTTTGTTTGATTATGTCTAGTTTTGAATTAACTTTGGCAGTAAGTGAATTGTCTTTATAGATAGAAATAAAGGGACCAAAACCAGCTAATTTTTTTGTCTCAATACTATCAGTAACAGAGAAATCTATCTTTTGGTACGGTGAGAAATCTTTTAACATCACCATTTGAGAAAAATCATTTTCTGTACTATTTAGAAGATATAAACCGATGATTGGTGAAATGTCATTGAGTATTTCTAAATATTTTGACTGTGTTTTTGCTAAATCGTTCGAACATATAATCATATCAATATCAGAATATTCATCTGATTTATTATTAACCTCCTTACCGAAGAAATATATTGAGTTTATCTCAACTTCTTTTGAGAATGATTTAATAACAAGATTTCTTAATTCATTACGTGTTCTATTTTTTTGCATATCTTACTATATCCCCCTCAAATCCCTATTTATTTTCCTCCTAAAAATTACTTATCTCTTCACTTGTAAGTTTGTCATTATTTTACTCTAGTCCAATTTCAAGTCCTTTCTATCATCTCTAAACCTTATTTATCTACTTAAATCAAGTCCTAAAACACTTTGTATTTTTATAGACCATGTGTAATTTGATATAAATACCTCCTTAAACATTTTTATATTTCTTTATTGAAACAGGCTATAGTTTTTTTCATTTGACATAACGTAATTTTCTAGTTTAATATCAGTCTAAACTTCTCCATGCTATTTACTATTTTTTGAGGTAGGTATCCAAAAAACTTGAAACATCCCTATATCTTGGTATTATCAATTAAAACTTATCATTTTAATAAACTCTGCTTCACCTTTAGAGGTGTTTCTTATATATCTATCTGTTTCAGTAAATCCAACTTTTTTATAGCAGTTGATAGCTCTACTATTAAAAGACCTTACTTCAAGTATTATTTTCTTATTTCCATACCTTTTCATACTCTCTTCTTTTAACAACATCATAACCTGTTGACCAATACCTTTTCCACATAAATCTGGTCTTAATCCTATACCAATCATTATACCATCTCTTTTTTCTACCAATCTTATATATCCAAATAGTTCTTTTCTTTCATTAACTACAGCCAAAAATTCTTTTTCTCTCTTTTCTTTTTGGGTAATACCCCAACCTAATGTAAACATAGTATTCCAGTCAATATAATTATATACTGAATAGGGTTCTTCATATCGCCACTGACTTATTTCTTTTGCATGCTCTTCTATTAATGACACTAATTTGATTTTCATTATTTCTCCCTTCCTTTATCAAGATATTTTTTATAACCCATAAGAAATAAAATTCCTTAGTATTGATTTGAACTTAAATGAGTTTCAACAAAGGCTTCCTATATTTGAAAAATTTTATAGAAGCCTTTGTTGTTATTAACAAGAAGAAAATCCATATATATAACGTTATATTTACTTCATCCTCAATATTATTAGGTATGCTTACTAGTAATTTTATCTACGTAATAAGCTTATCACTTTTTAACGAAAAGAATAGACTTATAATTAAATTTATGATACTGTGTAGGGTTAAGTGTAGACAAAATTATCAAAGTGTTGGGGAATAAGACCAACACTTATTTTTATTTATAATATTAGAAATTAGAAAGTGATAAAAAGCATTTTTCACCTATTAAGATGTATCTAAGTTTTTTGTTTTACATCTATCTGCAAGAGAAGAAACAACCAAGGGAACTGGACCCTTGGTTGTTAAGTAATTTATTATAAGGAATATAGCATATATAAGTACATGTTTTTAAAAGAAGGTACATATATATTTTTTTAATAGCGATAATTAGTACATAATTATAATTCTATGTTTAATTTGGGTTATGGTGCGTCTTTTTAGAACCTTTCCATAACCCAAATTAGCTAGACCTAAGATATATCCTCATTTTCTTCGTTCTATAAAAACTTATACACAAAATATAGTTATATGGAATTTCCTACAACCTTGTATTTACAATGATTTCAATAGAAAACCGCCGTTATTTGTGGTACGGTTCTCCGTATCACTTCCAAGTGAGGTTTTTACTTATAATTACAGTTCTTCTATATCTACTATATAACTTATACCTATACTAAATTGCTTTTCATTATCTAATAATAGATATAGCATATCATCCTCTTCCTCATCTTTAGCTAACTCTAAAAACAGTACTCTACCATGATAAGCTGGGTCTTCTTCCTCTGCATCAAATACAACTGTTCTATTCATTCCAAATTCATCTAACCAACTATAATCATATGAATCAGTCCACGAAACTATAAATACTTTATGAACTGTATTTCTTATTAGATCATCCAATATTTTTTTACGTTGTTCATCTTTCTTTCTACATATTTAATTTTCTCTTTTACATTGATGTCATTTATGTTGTAATTATAATCGAACCACTTGAAAAGTGCCCCAAGATTTATAATTCCAAGCTCAGCCACAGAGCGGGACGAACTCCGCCGCCGTTGTCGCCTGTTGAAGGGTGAATCGTGTTGCTGCTGTAGCGGAAGGTGCCGTTTCCCTGAATGCCTATATTGCCGTCGCCGTGGATATATACGGCTCTTCTATTGTCACGCCCGGGCGACCGAAGCCACCACCACCATACATACCCATCGAATGTCGATCTTCGCTTGTTGTTGTTTTTGTCTTTCCTTTGAAACCAGTATCGTTGTTTAGCGCTGCGGTTTTCAAGGTTTTTACTGCTGTCACCGAAATATTTGCACACTACTTCTTCAATGCTTAGAAGAAATATGTAATCCCGAGTATCTTCTCCGCCTTTTGAACCGTACCACTGATTGTCGTGGTTTTTGTTCAATACCGGAATGATTCTTGACTGTTCGGCCGCGGTGAATTTGTTATAAAACTCACCGTTAAGATATTTTCTTAACGAGCAGTCAGCCCATGTCACATCACCAGCGCAATTATTATAGGGGTGTTGTTCGATCATATATTCAGTTATAATCAAGGCCGCATTGCCTTGTATATCAAGAATGCGCCAATGATAACCGCCAAATGGCACGATTGAGCCGATATTAAACTCCCTCATTCTCTTTCTCCTCGTATAATATAAATTTTCTGTAGTTATGTTTCAATGCGCCTACAAGAACAAATGCTCATTATCTTCGCGACAAATTACTATTTAACAGTTAGTCTTACCACTATTAATTTACATTTTCTATGAATTGATTAGTAATTATTATATATAATTATATCTCACATAAATCATTTGGTAAATCATTTAAATAGAAAAATTTCTCAACCACATTACAACTTATGGCAAAGGAACTTTATATTCTACGTATTATCTCTTATTTTCAATTATCCAATTTTAGTAGAAACCGCATTTACTTATGGTACGGTTCTTCATATCGTTATATCGGCGGTTTTTCTGTATAAGAAAAGAGTCAAAGGGAACAGTGCCTTTCGACTCTCATACCAAAAATACTAGGTTTAATGCTTTTTTATCATCAAAGAGTATTGAATTTTCAAGATTCATAGATGTATTTCTATATGCCAAGGTTTAGTTGGTCACTTTATAGAATCCATTAGTTCAAAGAAATATTTGGGTTCATGTGTTTTATACACATTATACCAAGCCTGTAATGTTTCTGGCTTTAGAACATCTAGTACTTTCAATACCTGTATCGTAAATTCCAGTGGTGCTATTCCAGATGCAGTAATTAAATTTTCATCTATTACTGATGGTTCAAATTTATAATATTTTTCACCTGTATAATTTGGAACTACCATTTTAAGAAATCCCAAGTCATTGCTTGTGTGATTTCGAGAATCTAGTAACCCCTTCTTTGCAAGGCCTAATGTCGCACCACAAATTGCTGCAACTACAGTTCCTTGCAACAAAGCTTTTTCAGTTTTTTCCAATACAGTATTGTGAATTGATTCTGTCCATGTAAATCCACCTGGTAGAATCAAAACATCTGTGGTTTCAAGATTACACTCATCAAGAGAAATTTCCGGTATTACTTTTAATCCTCCCATTGTAGTAATAGGATCTCTATCACTTCCAACTGTAATCACTGTTAAAGGCTGCAATCCTTTCTTAAAATATCTCCCTGAGTTTAGTTCAGCCGTCAAATAACCTATTTCCCAATCTGACATTGTGTTAAATACATAAAGATATACTTTTTTTCTGTTCATATACATACGCTCCTTCTATAACTAATTGATACAATTTATTTAAACCAGCATTCCTATTTATAATCCTAATTATAAAACAACTTCACTGACAGCTTCGGTCAGTGAAGTTATTAAACTTGATAATATTTTATTAATTCTGCTAGAACTTCAACAATTCTTTGCTTTAAACTTAATGGTTCAATTACTTGAATAGATTTCCCATAAGGTAAAAGCAAATACGGTACGTACTTATGAATTATTTCCTCTTGAAGTAGAAATATAGCTTTATCTGAAGTTCGTTCTTCAAACTGATGTCCCAAAAACCAATGCTGACATAAGTTATCCAACGCACTTGTCTTACCACCGACCACTAAATGCATAAGCTCTTTTTCATCTTCTACTGATGGTATTAGTTTTTCCATAAAATTTTTAGCTGCTGAAAAACCTTTTGGACGATTAAACTTGATTTCTGTTTCCTTAATATTTATAATTCGGTCTACTCTAAAACTACGGATTTCATTTCTAGTATGACAAAATGCAATAATATACCATTTATTATTCCAGTAAACTATTCCATATGGGTCAACAATCCTACACTTTGATTGAGCTTCTTGACTTGTATGATACTCAATTTCTATAGATACTTCATTGACTACATTCTTCTCCAGTTTCCTCAACACTGCCTCTAGAGCTGACTTTCCAATTGAACTTATTACTTCAAGTCCTTCTAAATGTTGCTTCAATACTCTTTCCTGCTCTTGATTTGAATACATTTTTAGTTTCAATGTTGCTCTGTTTAGTTCCTCACTAAAAAAGTATCCCGCTTCTTTTGCAAAAACAGCGGCCTGAAGCAGTGCGGTTTGCTCCGTAACATCAAAGAAGAGAGGAGTTTCAATAAAATTATTCAATAAGGTGTACCCTCCATTATGACCTGTATCAGATATAATAGGTACACCGCTAGCTGAAAGTTTATCAATATAACGGTATACAGTCCTTATATTAATCTCTAGCTTTTCAGCTATTTGCTTTGCAGTAATTTTTCTACCAGACTTAAGCATCCATAGAATCGCCATCATATTATCAATTTTTGTCATATTTCACTTCCTTTCTATTCTTCTTAAGAAAATTTTTCTTGGAAAGGACTCAGACAATCTATTCATTGCTTTTTCCATTAAATGCCACATAAAACACGGGCGTTGCTTTGCTACTAATTGGATATGAATATCACTACCTCTATTGCTTTGTTATATTTATATTTGAGTTATGATATGGTCTACAGATCATAACTCAAATAAACTCACCTCAGCATATAGTCTTATTTTCCTTGCTTCATATCAGTTAATAATTATGAAAACAAATATATAAAATCTTATACATCCCAGCATTTTCAATACTTCCATCAAAAAACCGCAGTTATTTATGGTACGGTTCACCGTATCGCTGTAACTGTGGTTTTTATTTAGTAAAGATTATTTAATTAGAATGTCTTCAATGTATCATCAGAACCTTTCCGTCAATATATATTAATCAAATCCAGATATCTGCTAAGTTCCTTTTATTTTTATTATAATAAAATATATATCTTACTATTTCTCCTTGCCTTCACTTAAAGAAACAATACCAAAACAAGTTACTCCTATAGATAACATAGTCAAAATTGTTTCATTTGCTATATTCTCTTTAATAATCAGAAGTGTAAGTGATGCTATACCCATAGACATACCTACAGATTTTAATATGAGTGATATTATATTTTTAATATTTTCCTTTTTCACTATCTGTTTATCACAATTGCTCTTCTCAGTATATCCCATTAGTTCATTAGGACTGATACCCAGTATTTCTGCAAGTTGGGGAATTGTATTTATATCAGGACAAGATATGCCACGTTCCCATTTTGAAACTGCTTTATCTGTTACATTTAGTTTTTTTCCTAACTCAATTTGTGTCATGTTTTTTTCTTTTCTTAAGTTTGAAATTATTGACCCGATATTTTCTTTCTTCATTTAATATGTACCCCCTTTGAGAAAAATCATAATCTAAAATCTATCTCAACACAAGAAACAATAAGTATATAAAAGTAAACTAAAAGTAGAATTATAGTTTAGTAAAGAAATTATATCTATAATCTCTATTCCTTAACTTTATAAACATGTCTATTAATTACATTTATAACTGTTCTTTTTCAGAACTTCATTATTATGAAAACTATAATAAAACCTAATTATTAAAATCACTTTAAACATTGTAAATACTTATACAGAAAGAAAACCGCAGTTATTTATGGTACGGTTCACCCCTGCTTATCCTAAATGCTCTATATATCTGTTCTAGTAATATTAACTTCATTAATTGATGTGGGAATGTCATTTTTGAAAAAGATAGTTTGAAGTGGCTTTTTTTGAGAATCTCATCTGATAGTCCCAATGAGCCCCCTATTATGAAGGTTATGTCGCTTTGCCCATTTAAAGCTAATTCATCAAGCTTATAGGATACATCTTCAGATGATAGAGAACTTCCATCTATAGCAAGTGAGATTATATATGTATTAGAATTTATTTTATTTAGGATTTTTTCTCCTTCTTTTGTCTTAATCATTTTCATTTCAGTCTCACTTAAATTTTCAGGTGCTTTTTCATCATCTACTTCTATAAACTTTAGCTTGCAGTATTTAGATAGCCTTTTTGAGTACTCCTTTATTCCGTCAAGCATAAACTTTTCTTTAATTCTACCTACTGAGATTACTGTTATATTCATTAGCTTCCTCCTGAGTAAGAATATTCATAGCTTGTCTAGCTATTAAGTCATACAAAATGAGTCAATTTACCATCTTAATTTGATATTTAGTTACAAAACTCTATCTTTATACAACTAAATATTTTGGTAACCTATCACAAAACTCGCATGTATGCGGACTTGTCCAGTCGGTAAAGCTTACCTTGTCAAGTTCATATATATCTGGTGACTGCTCATATGTATCCACAAACTCTTCTATAGCAACATCTAAATGTTCATTACATACTACGTACATATTATCACTCCAGCTCTTTTGGATTTTTGCATAATTAGAATTCTATAGACCTATATAAAAATAATATCATGTTTTCATATATATACATATAGTATTTTCAAAAACCTTTATTTTATTATGTATAAAACAAAGACTTGACAAGTACATTTCATTGTCAAGCCTTTTGATATTATTGAGTAAGTGAGCTTTCTTTTAATACAATATCTATTTCTATATTCTCGCCATTTCTCATTATTACTGCTTTTACTTTGTCTTCTGGTTTATAGTGGTATAATACCTTTTTTAAACTTTTATATGACTCTACTTTTTTACCATCAATGCTAATCAATACATCTCCTGGCTGAAGTCCACTGCTAGACGCAGGAGAGTTCGGAATAATCTCTGCTATATACACTCCATAATCAGCTTTTAAGTCTATTCCTAGCGCTTGTTCATATCTGCTTACGTCCGTTCCTTGTATCCCAATATATACAGGCACAAATTTCCCATCTTTAATCAATTGCTCTACTATTGGTTTGGCAACATTTATAGGTATAGCAAACCCTAGTCCTTCTCCTGTAGAAATTTTTGCTGTATTAATCCCTATGACCTCTCCCTTTGCATTCAACAGTGGCCCTCCGCTATTACCTGGGTTTATAGATGCATCTGTCTGTATTAAGTCTTCCATTTTATTATATTGATCTATAGGTATTGTTCTATTTAATCCACTTATGATTCCAGAAGTAACAGTCCTCTGAAATTCAAGTCCAAGTGGATTTCCTATAGCCACTGCAAGTTCACCAATTTGAAGAACGTCAGAGTCACCAAAGTCGGCTACTGGTAGATTTGTCGTATCAACTTTAACTATGGCTAAATCTAAGTTTGGATCATGCCATAACACTCTTCCCACTTTTTTATCTCCATTTTCAAATAGAACTGTTATTCTATCAGCTTTATTGTCTCCAACAACATGAGAGTTTGTGAGTATATATCCTCTAGCATCTACTATTACACCTGAACCAACACCTTGCACCTGTCTTTCCCATATAAAGTCTCTAACAGTCTCAACAGTTGTTATACCTACCACTGATTTCATGGATTTTTTTGCTACTGCACTTACAGTGTTTATGTCTTCACTAGTTGTTATATTAATCTTCTCTCCAACGTTAGGTGACTTATATATTTCAGGTAAGGGTATTATCTTTCCATACAAATAAACTGGGGCTATATATGCTGAAACTGTTCCACCAATTAATGCTGCAACTAGTGCAACTATAAAATATGAAAACAAGCTTCTCTTTTTATTTCTCTTTTTTTTCCTTTCATAATCAGGTCTATTGACAAAATAGGGCGAAAATGAGTCTTCTCTATTCTCATTAACAAGTTGAAAGTTAATTTGACCATCTTGCTCACTTTTATTAATCTCTTCATTATTGTTTTGATCGTCCATAGTTCTCCCTCCTAAACCTAGTAAAGTTTATATACCTTAGTCGGTTTATCTCTATAAGTAAGATCTAAACTTACATCTTTAGATATATTTATTCCCTTTTCAGTTAGAATATTTGCAACTGTTTGGTATGCCAGCTCAGGAAAGTTATTTTCTTTGCTTAAGTGTGCAAGTAATATATTCTCATTGTTCCCAGACAATACTTCTGTAAGCAACCTTCCTGCATCATCATTTGACAAATGTCCGTATTCTCCCAGTATCCTTTTTTTTAAAAACCACGGATACTTCCCCATCTTCAGCATTTCTGTATCATGATTCGACTCTATCATCAACAGTTGAGAGTTTTTGATTTTACCCTTTAGCTCCTCGTCAACACATCCAGTATCAGTAACTATACTTATTTTAGCTCCTTTATAAAAAAAGCAGTACCCGACTGGTTCGCTGGCATCATGTGATATCTTGAATGGCTGAACCGCTATATCTCCTATTTCAAAAATTTTTTCAGTATTAAATGTTTTTACATGTTCCCCTTTGACTTCACCAATTTCGCTCTGCATATTTATCCAAGTATTCTCATTTGCGTATATTGGTAAGTCAAATCGCCTTGATAATATCCCAATTCCCTTAATGTGGTCTTTATGTTCATGAGTTACTAGCATACAATCAATACTGCTCGGGTCCACGCCAATTGAGACTAGTGAGTTTTGTACTCTTTTACCACTTAGTCCTGCATCAATTAATATTCTTACTTTATCAGTTTCAATGTATTGGCAGTTACCACTACTGCCACTTGCTAAAGAGCAAAATCTTAATGACATTATTTTTCCTCCAATTGTTTCTTAATATTATAATAAGTAGTACATGATTTTAATTATACCATAAAATATTACTCACTTGAGATAGAGTTTCTACTACTCAGGTCAAAACTAGAAACGAAAAAAGCCGAGTTTTCTCGGCTATTCTTTTACTCTTTTTATTTTAGCTCCAAGGCTTATTAATTTTGATTCGAGATTTTCATATCCTCTTTCAATATGATAAGCATCATCAACTTCAGTTATACCATCTGAAATTAATCCAGCAACAACAAGTGCTGCTCCGGCTCTTAAATCTGTAGCAACTACTCTAGCAGCACTTAGTTTAGTAATGCCCTCTATTACAGCAGTTCTACCATCTACTTTTATATTTGCACCCATTCTTTTCAATTCATCTACATATTTAAATCTTCCTTCAAATAAACTTTCAGTAACAATGCTTGTTCCTTCAGCTTTAGAGAGAAGTACTGTCATTGGCTGTTGCAAATCTGTAGGAAATCCTGGGTATGGTAATGTTTTAATACTCACTCCCTTTAACTTCCCATCAGATACAATTCTAATAGAATCATCATACTCTTCCACATCCACAGAAATTTCTCTTAGCTTTGCTACAATCGATTCTAAGTGTTTAGGTATTACATTATTGATTAGAACGTCACCACCTGTAGCTGCTGCTGCAATCATGTACGTCCCCGCTTCTATTTGATCAGGAATAACACTATATGTACATCCATGTAGTTTTTCTACTCCATTTATTTTTATAATATCTGTTCCAGCACCTCTAACGTCAGCCCCCATAACGTTTAAAAAATTGGCAACATCAACAATATGAGGTTCTTTAGCCGCATTCTCAATTATAGTAGTTCCTTCAGCCATAGTTGCCGCTAACATTATATTTATTGTAGCTCCAACACTAACAACGTCCAAATAAATTCTCGTTCCGATAAGTTTATCTGCTCTACACTTAATAACTCCATGCTCAATATCCACAGTTGCGCCTAGTGCTTCAAAGCCTTTAATATGTTGATCAATAGGTCTGGTACCAATATCACAGCCTCCAGGATATGCTGATTCAAATTCTTTAAACCTACTAAGTCCAGCGCCTAAAAGATAATATGATGCTCTTATTTTTCTTGCTAAATCATATGATGCTGAACATTTGTCAATAGTACTCGTATCTATTGACATGCTACCGTTTTCATCTATTCCTATTTCTGCTCCTAACTCTTGCAAGATATCCTTCAGATAATATATATCTTTTATTCTAGGTAAATTTTCAATAACACATCTATCATTTGCTAATAATGTAGCAGCTAAAATTGGAAGTGCTGCGTTCTTAAATCCACTAATATTAATTTTTCCATTAAGCTTAGCTCCACCTTCTATAATTAGTTTATCCATATCATTACCGACCTAGGTCAGCATATGTCACCCCTCTTTCTAGCTTACAATAAAAAAATAGAACAAGTATAATACTTCTTCTATTTTTATTATAAAATTCCTCTATTTATTTAATTATCTTCTAGAAAAATTTTCGTACCATCACTAAATTGTACCCTCCATGCAAGCGTGGCCTTTCCACCCTTCATCTTTTTAGGGTCTCCAACAGACATATGCTTTTGTAAATCTAGGTAGTAACATGTTGATATGTCAGTAATTGTTTTTCCATAAGCATCTTTCATTGTTATCAATTTGAGTAGAGCTCTTGGAGCTGACATTAATGCTATATTATTGTCTCCTAGTTCAGCAGAGCTAATCCAGTATCTCTCAAATTTTTTTATTCCTGATGCATCAATATCAAACTTCATATAGCTTTTTTCAAGAAACATATCTTTTATGACTTTATTGAACTCAATATAATATACACCATTATTTTCTCTGAAATCACTTAGCTTATAATCATCTGATGCAAATCCCTTATTCCTGATGAAATCTTCTGCTATCCTAATCAGATTCTTTTTCTCAAAGCTCTGTATTTTTTTTATATTATTATCATCAGTATATATTATTTCATTTCCATTGCTAATAATCAGTGTTTCATCGCCGTTTCTATAATACTCTTTGCCTTCTATATTTTCAGCAGTATATTGCCCTAGAAATTTACTGGCTAAGTCAACAGGTTTATACGTTTCATATTCTATAGTCAGTAAAGGTAAAGATGGTATTTCTGTAGGTATTGTACTGTCTATTTTAATATCTTTTTCTAGCAGCAGATTCCTTACATCAGTAATAAATTCATTGTCTACAGTTGGATTATCTATGCTTTTTGTATCAATTAAGACATATGCTAAAAAAAGATTTGTAATAATAAAGGCAACGATGAGTATGTTTTTCGCCTTTGACCAATCCATATATATTTCACCATCCACTATGTTTTTACCTTAGACTCCCCCCGTTTTCTTCGTAACCGCCGTAAGCATCAAAAGCATAATTATATCCTGCCATATTAATAATCCATACAGGCTTGAGAATATCTGATGCATCATCCAAATCATCATAGTATGCTAAATAAACATTATTTATTGACGATTTCACTATATTATCTATTTCGCCTTTATTTGTCTCATTTATTTGCATTTTATTATCTTCTATATATTTTTCTCTTAAGAAGTCAAACTTTTTTTCAATGATATTGTATGCAGATAAAATATTTCTATATGCATCGTCAGTATCGTAAGTATTATGTATGCTATCCGCTACCCAAACACGCCTTTTATATGATTTTACCTGATCATTAAATATCTCTATCTCTATAAAGTCAGATAATTTGTTTTGACCCGAAACAACTGTCAGCCCATTGATTCTATATCTAAATATAAATTTATATCCTTTTCTATCTTCAAATTCTATTTCTCTTACATCAGACAAATAAGTATCGTTTGGCAACCCCATGTGATTATCAATAAAATCTATTGCTTTTTTAAGGCTTAAGTAAAAATTTCTGTCATTAATTGTTCCGTCAAGTGCATTAAAGTACTCAATAGTACCATTAGTATAAAGCTTAAGATTTTTTTGATTATCAATATATATAACTGAGCCGTCATTTTCTTCAATTCTTCTTATATAATCAATATTCCTATCAAAGAAAAGCTTAGCTATACTATCTATTTCAGCATCATCCTGAATATCAATCTCATTATTAACAGATACCTGAGGTACCCCATAAGTCATCGTTAATGGAATATATGCATTATTTTGAACACCCGGTAGTACTTCTGTCAAAGAATAGTACTTTGTATAGTTGCTTCCATCTATCTCTTGAGTAATTTGTCTTAAGCCATCAATGCTAGTGCTTTGAAATGTAACCTTCAGATGATAGGTACCATCAGTAAAAGTAATAAACGGTTTTTCACCTAGATAAAAATAAATACTGTCAAATTTCTTCATGTTGTCATATACTTGATTAGGTATATCTACATTCAATGTTTTACCGACTATATACGTATATACCTCTTCCGAAAAATAAAAGTTTATAGACCATTTCTTATTAACAGCTATAAACTCTTCGTCACTTATCTTATCTACGGTTAGTTCTTTTTCTTGTAATATTTTTTTTAGAATATCTCTAGCTTCGCTCCATAGTTTATAATCTTTATCAGAGTAAATCACAGTGCGATCTTTCTCACTAAAGTTTACTAAGTATTTTTCTGGAACTATTATATTCGACATATTATTCTTTTTAACATCATCCGTTTTCGTTCCAAACAAAGGTAGTAAACTAAAAGGAACATCAAGCCAAATCTGTTGTATAAAATAAGTGCTCATAACTACCAAAGCGACTAGTACCAGGGATTTAAAGCTTTCTCTTTTCATGATATAATCATCTCCCTAAGTAACTTGTTAGCAACTATTTAGTTGACGGTTGTATAGCATTAGTATCGCCAGGTTTTGTTTTTGTACCAGAAACATTCTCTAAAGCTTCTTTGACTTCCTCAATATCCTTTATCTGGATATATCTAATTGCTTTTATCTCTACTTCTTCATCTTTTTTAACATTAAATACTATCTTATACAAACCTTTTTTAAGTTCTAGCTCTTTTGCAAAACTTCCGATCGAAGTTATCTCAAAGTCCTCAGACCACA
The DNA here is from genome assembly GCF_050433385.1 of Brassicibacter mesophilus. NCBI lineage: Bacteria > Bacillati > Bacillota > Tissierellia > Tissierellales > Thermohalobacteraceae > Brassicibacter > Brassicibacter mesophilus. Next base: position 96,124 of record NZ_JBNPXI010000014.1, on the reverse strand, counting down.
ATAAGATATATTCATCGTCTTTCGGAAGATTGTCTAATGTAAATGCATCTTTATTAATAGAAACAGTTGAATACACTTCGATAATAACATTAGTCCCTTCTTTTCCAATTCCTGAAAGTAAAACTATGTTATTTGTTGTAGTTTTTTTGTCTTCTGGGCCTACTATTTCTAGGTCCTTCTGCTCTACTACTTCAACCTTAGTTTGCTCAGTCTTAGTTTGTTCAACCTTAGTTTGTTCAATGCTAGACCCTTGACTTTTAGTAGTATCATCGCCACCATCAGCATATCCAACAGTGCCAGTAGTACCTATAGCAATAAGTACTATAGCTACTGTAAGTAGCTTTTTAAACATCGCAACTCCTCCTTATGCCCATATATAATACCACACGATAATTATATAATATTATTATTACAGACATATTACAGACCAATTAAATTTGAATTACACAAAAATTAACCAAAAAATCATGCTACTGGTAATACTATATCAACTTCAGTTCCTACATTATAGTTACTTCTAATTGAAATACGTCCGTTTTGTGCTTCTATTATCTGCTTTGCAATTGATAATCCTAGTCCTGTACCTCCTAATGCTCTTGATCTAGCTTTATCAACTCTATAAAATCTCTCGAATATTCTATCAATATCTTCTTCAGGTATTCCTATACCGTCATCACTTACTTTTATTATTACTTCACTATCATTTTGTGTCGCTTTAATATCTACGCTCCCATTATCAGGCGTATATTTTATTGCATTTGTAACTATATTTAGTATAACCTGTTCTACGCCATCTTTATCAGCAATTATGTTACTAATATTTTCTTGGACTGTCAAACTTAATTTTTGATTCTTCTCCATTGCTGACATCTTTACCTTCATGTACACATTTTCTAAAAGCTGTTTAGTGTCTAATGGCACTTTGCTCCACTTAGTCTGTTTGTAATCGAGGTTAGATAACTGCAGAAGATCTCTTACAATCCTTGCCATTCTATCACATTCTCCATTAACAACTGATAGAAACTGGGTAGCTAGTTCTTTGTTATCAAGAACACCCTCTATCAATGTTTCTGTATAGCTTTTTATAGTAGTTATCGGTGTTTTAAGCTCATGGGATACATTTGCGACGAATTCTTTTCTCATATTCTCGAGCTTTTGTTGCTCTGTGATGTCTTGTAATACTAGTATCATACCATTTATCTCATCTTTTTCATTTCTTAATGGTGCATACTTAGCATTATATATTGATGAGTTTGCCTCAATAATTTCGTTTCCCTTCCACTTGCGCTTGTTTCCAATATATTCCAATGTCACTTTTTTATTTAGCCTTCTAAATACTTCATCGTATTTGGTTTTACTTAGCTCCTCATATCTAAGATTTAGCATGCTCAGTGCTATTGGATTAGCATGTATTATGTCACCTTCCATATTAACAGCAACTACACCATCTGCCATATAAGTAAATATTGTATCGAGTTTATTTTTCTCTCTATATACCTCAGACAATGTATGCTTTAGCTTTAAAGTTAAGTGATTAAACATATTTGCAAGCTGTCCAATTTCATCATCAGATTTGACATCGACTACTTGATCAAAGTCTCCTTTAGCCATCCTTTCAGCCTTTATTGTTACGTCGTTAATTGGTTCAGTTATGCTTCTAGCTATAAGAAAACCTAGTATTACAGTTATTAATAGAGCTAATATTGTCGCCTTAATTAAAATGGTCTTTGATTCTTCTATTGTTCTATACATATCCTTTAAATCAGATGTAATGTAAACAACCCCTTTAACTCTTCCTTCTTCGTTTAACACAGGATATGCAAGATGCTTAATTTTATTGTTAGTACCTTCTAAATAGCTTAATCCTTCTTGCTTTTCACCCTTTTTTGCATCAATAATAAGCTTTTGATCTATTTGCTTTACATTATAAGCACTTTGCCCGATTATTTTTGAATTACTCGAATTACTTGCAATAATCATAGATAAATCTGAACTATCTATTACATATATTATTTCAGTTACATATACGGGTTGATTTTTAACATCCTTTTGAATCTGTTTTTTTACAGAATTCCAATCATCATCTTTTGAGATGCTATCAGATCTATTTACAAGATTTCTTACTCTTGCTTCCATCGTATTAGCTGTTTGTTTAAGGTAATGGCCCTCAAACTTCTGAATTATAAATGCCATTACTATTACCATAGCAATAAAAACCAGGAGGAAATATACTGTTATAAATTTCCACCTAATACTTTTAAACATCTTCTTAGTCCCTCCTAAAGTAGTATCCAACACCTCGTTTGGTAAGAATATATTTATAGTTGCCGGATTCATCCTCCACTTTTTCCCTCAATCGTCTTATAGTAACATCAACGGTTCTTATGTCTCCGTAGTACTCATATCCCCACACTTCTTCAAGCAATTGTTCTCTTGAAAAAACTTGCTCTGACCTAGCAGCTAGAAATTTTAAAAGTTCGAACTCTCTAAGTGTAAGTTCTATTATTTGATTTTCTTTTTTTACCTCATATTTGTTTATATCTATTGCTAAGTTACCAGAAATTATTAATTCACTACTTGAATCAATATTTGATAACTCAGTTCTTCTTAAATTAGCTTTCACTCTCGCTATAAGCTCTCTAATGCTAAATGGTTTTGTTATGTAATCATCTGCACCAAGCTCAAGCCCTAAAACTTTATCGACTTCCTCTTCTTTAGCTGTTAGCATTAATACTGGCGTTTGTAGTTTCTGCCTAATTTCCCTCAGTACTTGGAAGCCATCCTTTTTAGGAAGCATAACATCTAATAATATTAAATCTGGTTTCTCACTAAATGCTTTTGAAACAGCGTCTTGCCCATCATATGCAACTATTACATCATAGCCTTCTTTCTGAAGATTAAAATTTAATATATCTGCTATAGGCTTTTCATCGTCTACAACAAGTATTTTCTTATTCAAAGTATTCACCTCATCTATGTAATAATTTTTTTGCCTATCAACAAATTTAAACTTCAATTATATATTAGTTCTATATTACTAGCATTTTTCCTTCCAACTGGAAGGGATAATTCACAATAAAATATATCATTCTATTTTAGTAAATTAGCATATCTTTAAAAATATACTTGTCCATATTAAAACCACAATAGGACTATTGACCTGTATACAAATTATGACATAGAAGTTAAAATGAATGTAGAATACAGTAGTATTCTGATGGATATGAAATATTTTTCATAAATCTCCATCCCCCATAATTTTCATATATAAAGTCAACCACTTATGTTTTTTATTTGGTTGACTTTATATTTTTAATTTATCTTATAACTTCAAAAAAACATGTAGATTTCTGTCGTGTCTAATAAGTTATTTTTATCTCGTAAAGGTCTGACTTTAAAACTGCTTTTACTGATCCATTTATACTGCTACCTTTTCCTAACGTATCTAGAATAAGCTTTAATTTATTAAATCCCCATGTTTCTGATATGCTTCTTACTACTTCAAACGACTTCCTATAGGCAGTGCTTTGATCTATCTCATCAAATCTAGTATCTAAATCTTCTATCGATACTTCTTCATGACTTAAGTTATCGTTTGACCATTCGAATCCAGTTGTTTTATATTCAGTATAAAGTGCCATTCCTTCAGTCAGCCACATAGGATAATTTCCATTAGTCATCTCATCAATTATAAGATGAGCAAATTCATGAACAACTGGACCATTTATTTCATATATTTTACTAAGATCACTCTTATCATCTATCCAAAGTTTGGGAGACAATACGTTTATAACTCCGCTATAATATATTCCAATAGGTGAAGTAGATTTGTTTAGTCTAGTATTTTTAAGAATAGTTTTTTTATCATCATATATCACAATATTAACTTTATCTTTAGGCTCATAACCATACATTTTACATACTTCTTCATAATATTTTTCTGATATGTTTGCAGTCAACTCAGCTGCTTCATGATCATCAGAATTATATCTAATTGTAAAGTGTTCAGTATCAACTATGTTATATTTTTCTACATTGCTTAATATTCTATTTTTTTCGATATGTTTTATAACAGGATATAAAGATACTTTTACATACCTATAACTACTTATAAAAAGTATCACTAATATTAGACCTAGAAGTACTACAAGCCCCTTCCTCTTCATTCTAAACATCTTCATAGGTATTCCCCCTTTCTAATTGGTATGTATGAGGGAATGCTATTATTATAACATAATATATCGCATTATGTAAACTTGATGCTTTTTTCCCATTTTGCCTTTTTTTATTAACATTTTAGTTATATACTGCATAAACTAAAACATAGGAAGGTGAATTAAATGAGAAGAATGAGGAATACCAAAATATGTCCTGTTATAAGTGCAAAGCTACAAACTCAATCTAATGAAGAACTCCCTGTAATAGTAAGGGTTATAGACAAAGATGAAGAGAGACTCAGCAGCTTAGTCTGCAACATGTCAGATAAAGTAAAACGCAACCTTCCTCTAGTTGGCGGTGTTGCATGCAATATGAGCCTAGCAGAGATATACAAATTATCTAGAGACCCAAATATTGAGTATATAAGTTTTGATTCTAAAGTTTTCGCGTTATTAGATATTGCTAATGCTTCAATAAGAAGCAGCTTCCCTCATAGCAAAGGCTTAAGTGGGGAAGGAGTTACTGTTGCAGTTATAGATACAGGGGTCGCTCCACATAATGATTTAGTAAGACCTAGAAACAGAATAATAGGCTTTAAAGATTTTGTAAACGATAAGACTAAGCCTTATGATGACAATGGTCATGGTACTCATGTTTCAGGTATCATAGCTTCAAATGGTTTTTCATCAAATGGCAAGTATTCTGGAATCGCACCTGGAGCAAATATACTAGGTGTGAAAGCATTAGATGAAAATGGTAGCGGTAATACCTCTGACATAGTATCTGCTATGCACGTATAAAAGCAATTATCTAACCCATTTATACAACATCAAATATGTAATATATGACGTTTATATTAAATCTTTTGTTCCAAAAACTTTAATATTTTTTTTGGATTATTTGTAATATATCGGTAATGCATTTAGTATAATGATTTTCTATTCCATATCCAATAGCTCTGAAATAGTTACAAATCTGTATCCCTTTTCTATTAGCTCAGGTAATATTATTTTTAAAGCCTCTACTGTCTGACTCTCTTCTGCCTCATTGTGGTCATGAAATAATACTATATCACCATTTTGAATCTGTGAAAGAACTGTATCGATTATTTTATCTATACCAGGATTACTCCAATCTCGCGAATCCTGATAATAGGTCCAAAGTATGACACTACAATTATTCTCGTCTGCAATCTTAAAAACTATGTCGTTTTGGATACCATAAGGGGGTCTGAAAACTTTCGATTTCTTGCCAGTTATTTTGTAAATTATATCTTGTGTTTTTTCAAACTCTTCCCTAACCGTTTCTTCTTTTTCTTTACTTATATTTATATGGTTAAAGCTGTGAACTCCAATCTCATGTCCTTCCTTACTTTCTCTCAATATGAGCTCTGGGTGAAATTCTGCATGTCTACCTAATATGAAGAAAGTTGCTTTAGCTTTATATTGCCTAAGTATATCAAGTATTTCTGTAGTATATATCGGATGAGGACCATCATCAAATGTCAGTGCTACTACTTTTTTATCTCTTGGTCCATGTTGTACAACTTCAACTGGATATTTAAACGTGCTGTTTGTACTTAAAAGTGTTTTTTCATCCTTATGATATATTATTAGAAGCATAATACATATAAAAATAATTATAATTATCATAAAAAAATTTCTGGCTCGTTTATAGGTCATATTAATTTCTCCTTATTTAAATAATAAAAAAAATTCTTGCATAGAACTTAGATAAAACCTATTAATATAATTATTAAAATATTTATCGCAATATGCTAAATGCAAAAGGAATTCATTTATTGTTATTGATTTTATTTATTGTTATTAGTATAATGAAATAGTATATTATAGGTGATGGAGCTCGCCTTTAATTATTGCACATGCAATTGATGGCTCCTACTTAGACTGCATCAGTCTAAGTAGGAGCTTTTTCTTTTCTTATATAAAAAGATTGGTATATGTTATTAAAGTAATGATTTTGTCAAAAATAATATTACAGAACTTGAAAGGATGAGATATATGGCATTAAGTCTAGGTATAATCATATTATTAGGACTAGGTTTCAATAAAGTATTTGACAGGCTAAAGCTTCCCGGTTTACTAGGAATGTTAATTTTGGGAATAATAATCGGTCCTTATGGAGCTAATTTTATTAGTGGAGATATTCTAAAAATTTCATCCGATTTAAGAAGGATAGCTCTTATAATTATATTATTGAGAGCAGGATTAGGCATAAAGAAGGAAACTCTTAACAAAATAGGAATTCCAGCATTGAAGATGAGCTGTGTTCCTGGACTGTTAGAGGGATTTACTATAATGCTTGTATCAAACAAACTTCTTGGTATACCCATAGTAGAGGCTGGGATGCTTGGTTTTATTGTTGCTGCAGTATCTCCGGCAGTTGTTGTTCCTCAAATGCTTAACTTTATTCAAAATAAAATCGGTGCTGATAAAAACATTCCAACTCTTATTTTAGCTGGTGCATCTATAGATGATGTATTTGCTATAACATTATTTTCTACTTTCTTGGGGCTATACGGTGGTGGTCAGGTAAATATAGCAATGAAAATACTTGATATACCTATATCAATTGTATTAGGAGTACTATTAGGCGTTATAATAGGATTTATTATGATTTACATATTTAGAAAGTATCATATGCGGGATACTAAAAAAGTATTGATATTGATTGGAGTAGCAATAGTATTTACAAGTCTAGAAGATGCGCTTAAAAATATTATCCCAATAGCTAGCTTATTGGGGGTTATGACAATAGGATTTATACTTTTAGAAAAGCATTCAGGCGTAGCAAATAGGCTAGCAAGCAAGTTTAATAAAATATGGGTATTTGCTGAAATACTGCTCTTTGTTCTTGTCGGCGCGCAGGTAAACATACATGTAGCATTGAATTCAGGTTTAGTTGGTGCATTGATTATATTAATAGGGTTGCTAGCCCGTAGTTTAGGAGTAGTAATTTCTTTAACAGGTACCGATCTAAGCTGGAAGGAAAGACTGTTTTGTGTAATAGCATATGTGCCAAAAGCAACTGTCCAAGCAGCAATTGGAGCTGTTCCACTATCTGCTGGAGTATCATCTGGAGACTTAATATTAGCTATAGCTGTTTTATCTATCATCATAACAGCTCCTCTTGGAGCTATAGGGATAAACTTCGCAGGTAATAGATGGCTTTCAAAGCCAGATACTAAAGAAAACTTGTAGTATAAAATGATAGCCTGGATGTGAAAAAGATATCATCCAGGCTATTGATATATTTACATATTGTGTATGACTCTTCTCATCCAAGCGTTTGATTTAAGTCTAACTATACCAAAAATGCATTTCACTATTTCTTCAGCAGTTACAAGTGCAACAACTCCATATATAGGCAATTTAATCCAAAATGCCCCTATAAAAGATAACGGTACTCCTATTCCCCACATAGTAAATGCCTCAAGTTTTAGAGAATATCTAGCATCTCCACCACCTCTTAGTATTCCCACGATTAATATTATATTGAAAACCCTAACTATCATTATTAACGCTGTTATATATAATATCATCAGACTATCATGAAGCACAGTTTCTGATACATTAAATAATGTAAGTACTGGTTTTGCACTTAGTGCAATTAAACCTGCTAAAAACACCCCTACAACACACCCCAGCACGGAAAACTTATTTGCATATCTTTTCCCAGTATCTTCGTCACCAGCGCCTACTTGATTTCCAATCATAACTGCTGCTGCACTAGCCATGCCAAAAACTAATACCATATATAGATTTTGCACTGTATTACATATCTGAACTGCAGCCATAGCCTGGGTTCCTATTCTTCCATATGCTATAGAGTATACAACTGCTCCTAATCCCCAACACATCTCGTTTAATACTACTGGTATAATTGTATGAAAGGCTTTGCTCATAAAGATTTTATCAATATCTAATAATTCACGGCCTTTTGCCGATAGAATGTCCTTGCTTATATAGATATATCCTACTAATATTGATGTCTCTATTATTCTAGAAATAAGTGTTGCTAAAGCTGCTCCTTCTACCCCTAAAGCAGGTGCTCCAAAGTTACCAAATATAAACATATAGTTAAAAACCGTATTAGCTAGAAGTGCCAAAGAGCTAACAATCATAGGTAATATAGTTCTTTCAATACATCTAGAAGCCATACTGTAAGCAAAAGTCACTGATGTAAGAATATAGCTTAGACATACAACTCTTAGATATTTTGCTCCTAGAGATATGACATGTGGGTCTTTGTTAAATATCTGCATTATCTTTTCAGGCATAAATAAAGCTGTAATAGTAAATATAATAGCGATTCCAACTCCAGTGATTAATGAAAGCCCTAATATTCTCTTAATATTCTTCTCGTCTCTATTGCCCCAAAATTGAGATATGAATATTCCACATCCACTATATATCCCCATAATAATCAAAGTGAATAAAAAGAAAAATTGGTTAGCTATTCCTACAGCTGCAATCTCAGCTTCACCGACTTCTCCTATCATCACTGTATCCACCATGTTAAGAGATGCTGCAATAAAATTCTGCATTACTATTGGTAAAGCTATTTTGAACAATGTTTTATAAAATCCTGAATCATAGGATAATGTTACAGTTGTTTTTTGCATTATACCATTCACTCCCTAAAAATTTTTATCAAACTTCTTATGACTCAGTTGTCAAACTCTAAAATAAGGCAAAAAATAACCACTCTGAAGTTTTTTCAAAGTGGTTTGCTTCTTCACTTATAGGAACTTGTTATGTTCCTTATGTTGTATCTTCTTTTAAATTATTATACCATAAAGCTTGAATATTTCTAGCTAAATTTCACTGATATTGTATCATATACTATCAATCTACTAAAGTAATTTTGTTAGATTCTATCCATCCAAACTCACCATTAAATTCTGCTAGAGCATAATCACCATAGATATCAACTACTGAAATCACATCCCCTACTTCTACAGTTAAAAAGTATTCTTGATAGTCTTGATTGCAATAATAAGTATCTCCATCAACACTTATAAGTTCATTTTTTATACTTATCAATTCCTTAGTGTCTAGCCTTCTACATAATGAAAATTCTGCATCTGGCTTAATAATTTCTATGTGATTATTGGGCCACGCAAGCTTATTAGGCAACTCCTGTGTGCCGATATTTTTTTGCTCAACAATATATTTATTAAAAATATTAACGCTTTCACTAAAAAACCTGTATTTGCTATCTGTTTTTTCAATGATCAATGCGTTTATTTGCCCATTTGTTTTTACGCAGTATCCACCATCAATACATAGGATTTTTTTATCGTTGTCTATTATTACATCCCCGTTATTACTGTAGACTCTATAATTTGATGTAGGCCAATGTCCTACTACAACGGTTTTGTCACTTCTATGTTCACCTTTATAAAACTCTTTACATTCAATAAGAGTTTCATAGTTTGACTCCTTCCAGTCACTTCTATTCTCTATTCCGCCATGGACAAATATGAAATTATCAAATTCCAATGCAATTGGGAGGGAATTAATAAAATCAATATCTTTGTCATTTCTTTCATGTAATAGTGTTTGGAGCAGCCTAGCTTCACTTATATTATTTATATTGATATCTAGATCTTCTATCCAATCGTCTAGTATACTTTTATAGGGCTTATTCTTTATATATGATAGCATTCTCTCAGCTTGGGTTCCCTGTAGCAATAGCTCTGCAACAAATGCTTCACAATTACCTGATAATATAAATCTTCTATCTTTATTATATAGCTTCTTCATTTCATCTAATATTTGTTTATTATATTCGCCTTTCTCAAGAAAATCTCCTATGATAACTAGGTAATCGCTGTCCCTTAGTCCAACCTTTTCTATTAGCTCTCTGAATAGATGTGCGCCTCCATGAATATCACTTATAGCAATCAAACGATAATCTTCACTATGATTATGTTCAATAATTCTGTCTTTTACTTTCATATATTTTTCTCCTTTTTTGATTCTATTAATGTACTATTTTAACATTTATATGATTAAAATCCTACGACTTTAAAAATAAATATAACAAAAAACCTCCTGAAATTTAGGAGGTTTTCAAAAAAAATATGTAGCTATCTTATAAAAAATATATGATACTAAGCATTCTTTATATCTAAATTTTAAATTATTAAGGTCTTGTAGGTTCTGGATCTATGCCATAAGCTATAATTCCTGAAGGTCTTGTAGGCTCTGGGTCTATGCCATAGTTGCCAATTAGAGAAAGATTAAAAATACTTAAAGATAGTATAGCAGTTGCACATAAAGACAAAATTATTTTTTTAGATTTCATTTGTTTCCCTCCTTTAATAACTTTCTTATTTGTATCTTAACTTCTTCAACATTTTCACACTGAAGGTTAAATAAGATTAGCTTGAGTAGTAGTTTAGTAGTATTATCGAGTGAATAATCATCTAATACATTTATAATATTATTCTCTATTCTTTCTATGCCACTGATATTACTAGTTGAATAGTATATATCAAATAGCAATATTAATATTTCTATTTTTTTTTTATTCTGCATATTTAGCTCTGAATACTCTAATGCCGTTAATAAGAATCTTTCTGCCGAACTAATATCATCTAAATACTTTAACGCTAATGCTAATTCAAAAAAAACATCTACTATATACGGGCTATTTTGATCAACCTTTTCTAACAAGTCCATAACTTTATTCTTACATTCTAATACATTTGCTATAGAACCAGTTGATTTAAATAATTCTATCATGTTGATATATATAATGCACAAGTTTTCAAAATCATCTTCAGCTTCACACATAGAAATAAGTGTTTCATATATTTTTATTGCTTTATCATACTGATGAGTATCCTTATAACAATTACCCTTTAATATTAAAATAGTTTTAATAACTGTGTACTCATCTTTGTATATATGTTTTTCTGCTTGTTGTATACATTTAAGTGCATCACTAAACAAATTCATTTTTTTATATGCTAAAGCATTATTGTAATATAAGCTTGCGATTACTTTCTCAGAGCATATATCAAAAGAATTTATTGCTAAGCTATTTAGTCTTATAGCTTCTTCATATTTTGTTAAACCAATACAAGCAGCACCTAACTTTAGTACAAGTTCATATTTCTTTCTTCTATAAGGCAGAGAAAAACAAGCTTCAAAAGCTTTCGTATAATAGCTATACTCATTAATTCTGTCCTTTTGTAAATAAAATATATCTCCTAGCAGTTCATACAGCTCAGCTTTTTTTTCTAAAATACTCCATTCTTCAAAAAATAGCTCTATATCATTAATATCTTGTTCTAAGTCTTTAAAATCCTTATCTTTGATACGCCTCTTTAGCTTATTTACTAAAACATCTGCCTGTTCTTTAGCCTTAACTCTTTTTGGCTCCAATAGATCTTTATAGTCTACATATACACTATTATTTTTTTGCTCATTAATTTCGTTAATATTTTTAGCAATCAATTTAGCTACTCTTTCATGAAGTGGTGTCTTACCATTCTCAATTAAGCTTATTAGATTTCTTGTTACTTCTCCTCCACTGATTTCATGCTGTCTAATTCCGTATTTTTTTCTAATCTGTCTGAGATTTTGACCTATCGATATTTCCATGTCTATCAACCTTTTTATTTTTATTTCTAATTTTATAGTATCATAGAATAAATATCTTGTAAATAAATTTACTTTTTTATCGAATTTTATTTATTTACTAAATGAAAGCTTTATAATTCTTTGAATTCAGTTTTAGGGTAATAATAACTATTTTAGAGCAATAGAATATATACGGATAGTCTTTGAAATGTACTTTAAATTAGTAGTTGGGGGAATATCATAATGTTTGCTACATATTTCTTTTTTGTTGCTGGTTTGATTCTTATAATTAAAGGAGGAGATTATTTTGTAGATTCGGCAACTTGGGTTGCCAGAGTTACTCAGTTGCCAGAAGTAATTATCGGAGCTACTATTGTCAGCTTAGCTACAACATTTCCAGAAACAATAGTGTCTACTCTGTCAGCAATCCAAGGACAGCCTTCCATGGCTATTGGAAATGCTATAGGATCGACAATCTGTAATACTGGTCTTGTATTAGGTATTTACAACTTAATAAAACCTTCAAAAGTAGAGTCTACCGTCTTCTCTTTTAAAGGTTTGATAATGATCTCATATTTATTATTTTTCTGGATTTTATCAAAAAATAGAGTAATAGGACTCAGATCTTCTATTATCCTGTTATTTTTATTATTTGCTTATATTCTTTTTAACATATTTATTGTTAGATATAAAAAACAAGATAAGAAGAAATTGAAGGTACGAGAAATACCTGATTATAAAGAATCTGTGAAACAAGTGATTCAGTTTATTTTTGGTATTGTCTTAATCCTATTTGGTGCAGATTTACTAATAACTCATGGAGTAACATTGGCAAAGGCTTGGGGGGTTCCCGAAGCCATTATAAGTCTTACCTTAATATCACTTGGAACTTCTTTGCCTGAACTAGTTACAGCCATAACAGCTTTATTTAAAGGTCATTCTGGACTTTCAATAGGAAATATAATAGGAGCAAATATACTTAATATTTGTATGGTTATAGGCGTTTCTTCTCAGTTTGGAACATTAGAAATAACAGATCAAACATATTACTTTGATACTCCAGTCTCAATTATAATAAATTTGTTTCTTATTTTACCTACCATATTTACTAAAAAGATAGGACGATTGCAATCTGTTATTCTTTTAGTTGGGTATTTTACGTATATCCTGATATTATTCAATTAATAATTCCCTGCATCCATTAGGAGCTTTTAATATTCTTTTTATTCTCTGTGAAACTCTACTAAAAAGGAAACTATTGATATTAGTATTAATTTTGTCTAGCATGTAACCATTTTTCAATATTTTTACTATACCGTAATGACAAAAATATTGCTATTACTGATATTATTCCTACTACTATCCAAGAAGTAGTAGACAAAGAAATTACACCATCACCTGCAAACGATGCGAAAATTATGCTTGGTAGTCTTCCAACTATAGTCAGTGCTAAGAACAATCTAACGCTTATATTAGACATTCCTGCTAAAAAGCATAGTGCATCATCGGGAAAGAAAGGTAGAAAAAAAAGAATAAATAAATTTAAAGCAGATTTCCCTATAAATACATTGCTATACTTATCAAAAATAGACTTGCCAATAAGCTTTATAACTAAAGGTCTTCCAAAGGCTCTAGCAAGAAAGAATGCAATAACTGACCCAATTATTATTGCTGAGCCACTTAATAATGATGCTGTCCATCCCCCAAACATAGCTCCTCCAGCAAGTGCAGTGAGATTGCCTGGTATAGGTGATATAATAACTTGCCCTATTTGTATGAAGAAAAATACAACTGGTGCGAAAGCTCCTTGTTTTGCTACAAAGTCTTTAAATGATGCTGGAGATGAAAATATGTTTTTGATTGAATCATATAAATCTCCATTACAAAAAAAGTACGCAATAATTCCAATAATTATTGCAAATATAACTAATTTAACCACAGTATTCTTTTTTAACATTTGTTTCTCCTTATAATAAGTTTTTTGTTAAACTTATTATATAGTTTAATTATTATAATCATCTTAAGTAAATCTTAGAATTTACTTAAGATATTTATAAATTTATAATATGCTTTGCCTTTTCATCAAAAAACCATTCGTAACTCATCACGAATGGTTTTTTGCAATAAATCATTTATTAAACTACTTTTCATTGCTCATACTACAGCTTCCGCTATGGCTACAGCCGCTACAGCCTACGCATTCACCTTTTGATGTCTTCTTCACACTCTTTATTAGTGCATAAAGACCATATCCGAATATAGCAACAGTTAAGACAACAGTTACCATAGATCCAACATTCATAATATCCTCTCCTTTAAATACCAATTCCAATAAATCTTCCAACTTGGAATACTAACATAGCAACAACCCATGCTACTCCAAATTGATAAAAGACAGAAAAAGCAGTCCATTTCCAAGAATTTGTCTCTCTTTTAATTACACCAATTACTGCAACACAAGGTGTATATAAGAGAACAAATACCATAAAAGCATATGCTGAAAGCTGGTTAAAGGTTGAAGACAATAATGGTCCGAATGCTCCTAATTCTCCTTCTAATACTGCCTCAGCTACTGCATCTCCCAATCCATATATTATAGCCATATTGCTAATTACAACCTCTTTTGCAGCTAACCCTGTAAGTAGTGACAATGATGCCTGCCAATTTCCGAATCCTAATGGAGCAAATATAGGAGCAATGGCTCTTCCTATCCCAGCACCTATACTTTCTGTAATTTCCACTGACCCAGAGAAATTATACCCCAATATGAACCAAAGAATTACAGATGCAGCAAATATTATTGTACCAGCTTTTGTTAAGTATCCTTTCACTCTATCCCACACGTGAATAAATGTACTTTTTAACGTAGGAATTCTATACGGCGGAAATTCCATAACAAATGGAGCTCCCTCACCTTTAAATAAAGTTTTCTTAAATATTAAACCAACTATTATTGCAACTAATATACCTAAAGCATATAATGAAAATACTACTACACTCTCGTACCCTGCAAAAAATGCTGACGCAAATAATACATATACTGGTAGTCTAGCTCCACATGACATAAATGGATTTATTAATATTGCTGCAAGTCTGTCTTTTTCATTTTCAAGAGTTCTTGTTCCCATAATAGCAGGCACATTACAGCCAAATCCCATTAACATAGGTATAAATGCTTTACCATTTAGTCCTATCTTTCTCATGGCTCTATCCATAATAAATGCAACTCTAGCCATATAGCCGCTATCTTCAAGTATTGAAATGAAGATGAATAAAATAATTATGTTAGGTAAGAATGTCAGTACCCCACCTACACCTCCAATAATACCATCAACTACTAAGGATTGTAACCAAGCTGCCACTCCAATAGCTTCTAAGCCACTTGCTGCCCATCCAGAAACTGTCTCACTAAAAAATACATCTATCATGTCTAAAAACAGATTACCAATATTAAAAGTAAGATAAAATACTATATACATCATTATTCCAAATATAGGTATCCCTAGCCATTTATTCGTTAATACCTTATCTATTTTGTCTGAAGTAGTCAATTTCTCTGTTTTAGGCTTTTTTACAGATTTTCCTATCACTTCCGTTATAAGCTTATATCTCGTGTCTGCGATTATTGACTCGTAATCATAATCTGTTTCTGCATCTGCTTCTTCTAGAGCAGATGCTTCCTCAAACAAATTTTTGTCCAATAATTTAAACACAGCCTCATCTTCTTCTATTACTTTTAATGCTAGCCATCTAAGGTTATATCTCTCAATTTTAGGATTATCTTTTAAAGAATCAGATATTACTTGTATCTTTTTCTCAATATTATTTTCATACTTAATTGCAGTTGGATTGTATTCAATCTTTTTTTTAGCCAGATTTATAACAGTGTCAGCTATATTTTCTATTCCCTTTTTTTTACTTGCAGTGATAGGAACAACTGGCACCCCTAATAATTTAGACAGCTTATCTATATCAATTTGATAACCTTTTCTCTCAGCTAGATCCATCATGTTTAATGCTATAGCTACCGGTCTTCCAAGTTCAATTAACTGAATAGTTAAGTATAAATTCCTTTCAATATTAGAAGCATCTACAATGTTAACCACTACATCTGGCTGGTTGTCTACAACATAGTTTCTAGCAATTACTTCCTCCATAGAGTACGGCGATAAACTGTAGGTTCCTGGTAAATCAGTAACTAATACTTCTTCTTTATCCTTATATTTGAATTTTCCTTCCTTCTTTTCTACAGTAACTCCCGGCCAGTTCCCAACATATTGCTTAGCACCAGTTAATGCGTTAAACAGGGTTGTTTTCCCACTGTTAGGATTCCCTGCTAGTGCTATGTTAATTTTGCCACTCATTCTATCTCCTCCTTTTTGATTATGATATTCATTCTCATTTAATATGCAAAAAAATTATTCGATAATAATATTCTCTGCATCCGACTTTCTTAATGTTAAATTGTACCCTTTAAGTTTAATCTCAATAGGATCTCCTAATGGTGCAATTTTCTCAACGAGTACTTCTGTTCCATTCGTTACTCCCATATCCATCAAACGTCTTTTTATAGGACCTTTTCCTTTGATACTCAATATTTTTCCTCTTTGCCCTGGCTTTAAATCCTTTAAATTTCTATTCATGAAATCTCCTCCTCAATTTTAAATATATTTTTATTCTGCAAAAAACATTAGGCCGCTTCAACTATAATTTGGTTAGTAACTGAAGAATCTAAAACTAATCTTGATCCTCTAACATTAATTATAGAAGACCCGTTAAGATTATCAGAAATCACAGTTATCATGACTCCTTCAGTTAACCCCATATCTTGAAGCTTCTTCTTTAATTTAGTTCCCCAATTAATAGATTTCAATATTACATTTTGTCCTGCATTAACCATTGAAAGTGGCATAATTTCTCCTCCTCATTTATCTATACTATTTTTTACTATATGTATATGCTAAATTATTTATAATGATAATCATTCTCGTTTATATTGTATTGTTATTTTTATAACATGTCAACACTTTTTCTATTTTTTATTATTTCTATAATTTGTCCATGTACTCCACAATTGATTTGTTGCATTTACTAGCTTTGGATCAAATTGCAGACCACTATTTATCTCTATTTCTTGTCTGCACTCTTCCCAAGATAAAGCTTTTCTGTAAGCGCGTTGAGATGTCATAGCATCTATTGAGTCGCAAATAGATATAATTCTAGATCCTAATGGAATATCTGTAAACTTTAATCCAAGAGGATAACCTCCTCCGTCCCATCTTTCATGATGGTACAATACAATTATAGAAATATCCTTTAGGGTTTTTGAACAATCGAGTATGTTGCTTCCAATCTCAGGATGCTTTTTTATGTAAGCCCATTCATGTTCAGATAATTTCTCTGCCTTGTTTAATATATAATCTGGTACCCCGATTTTCCCAATATCATGCACATGCGTAGCCATATGTATGTCGTCAAGCTCTTTACCTCTTATCCCAAGTAATTTTGCTAAATCATATGACATATCTGCAACTCTACGCGAATGCCCACTAGTATATAAGTCCTTTGCCTCTAATGCCCCTACCAAACAATCAATAATATCATGATATAGTTCTATATTACTTAGACATCCAAGTGACATTTTACCCATTTGTATTTCTCCTTTTTAAATGGTTCTCTATTTAAGATATCGATAATGATTATCATTATCTTGTTTGAATTGTATCA
This sequence comes from Brassicibacter mesophilus, assembly GCF_050433385.1. NCBI lineage: Bacteria > Bacillati > Bacillota > Tissierellia > Tissierellales > Thermohalobacteraceae > Brassicibacter > Brassicibacter mesophilus. The sequence goes on along the minus strand of NZ_JBNPXI010000014.1, from coordinate 78,623 downwards.
AACTAATTCTAATTTGTAAATGAAATAAGAGAAAATTATTATATCACTTAATTCGATAAAATATATACCTATTATGAATAATCACTTTGTTATCTATTAATATTTAAGAAATGTCATAATAAATTTTGTTCCTACGCCGACTTGACTTTGCGCTTCTATCATTCCATCATGTAACTCAACTATAGACTTTGCTAAAGCTAAACCAATTCCTATAGACTCACTTTTGGTTGGGATATTTGCTTTGTAAAATCTTTTAAAGATATTAGGTAAATCGTCATCTGATATACCTTCGCCTGTATCTTCTACTATAACCCTTTTATACACAGGGTTATCAATTAGTTCAATCCTCACCTCTCCTCCCTTAGGTGTATGTTCTATACCATTCTTGATTATGTTTATAAGAGCCTCTTCCAACCACAATCTATCATGCTCTAGTAATATTTCTTTTTTTTCATAAAACTTTATTTTAACATCTGCTTCTGTAGCCTTACTTTCTAAAGCATCTATAGATTCTTGCACAGTTTCATTTAAGCTTTGGTATTCAATATTAATATCTATAGCATTAGCATCAAGCCTTGCAAGCTTAAGCATGTTTTTAATTAACCATTTCATTCTATTAAGCTGTTTCTGATCATTTACTAAGAAATTGTTTATTTGCTCCTTAGATAGTTCTTTATTAAGCATTATATCGTTATATATTATCATTGATGAAAGAGGGGTCTTTAATTGGTGAGATATATCTGACAGAATATCAACCAAAAACTGCTTTTCTTTTTTTAGATCGTCTATATTGTTTCTAATTACTTGTCTCATGGAGTTAAAGGATAGTGCAAGCTTAGACAGATCTCCCTCTTTACCTTCACTGATAGATATATCATATTCCCCTTCAACAACTCTTTTTGCTCCTAAAGTTAGCCCTCTCATTTTATTATAAAAATATTTATGTTGATGATAATTAAGCAAGAATAATGAAGTACCTAGAAAAATAAAAATAACAATAATAACTAAGTAGTTCTTTACAATAATTGCGTATAAGTATGGAAAGAGCCTGCTTTCTAAGTTCTTGCTTAGCCCATATTCACTTAAATACGTCTTTCCTTTTAATGCCTCTTCTTCAGATATCTCTTTTGTTATAAGTGGCATAATTTCACTTTCTAGTTCTGGACTTTTCTCTATAATTCTTAGTGCAACAGCACCAAGAGTCTTAGTATAATCATCCTTTAAGCTATCGTGATGTAACCTTAAAACAAATAATGTTAAAAGTAAAAATATAACCATTAAGCCCAAAAGAATTATAGAACTTTTTTTTATTTCTGGGTTAACAAAGTAATCTCGCATTAGTATCTACTCCTCAATGACGTCTTTATTCCATTTATATCCTAAACTTCTTTGAGTGACTATATATTCCGGATCTTTAGGATTATCTTCTATTTTATCTCTTATCCTCTTAATATAGACCGAAAGGGTATTTTCTTCAAAAAAGACTTCCTCTCCGTCCACTAATTCACTCAACAGTTCATCCCTTTTTATTGGAATATGTGGTTTATTCATAAATATTAATAAAAGCTTGTATTCTTGTGCGGTTAGTGTAATATCAGTTCCTTTCTTTTTTATAATCGCTTTTGAAGTATCCAGTAGCACATCCCCACTTTTTAAAATACTCCCCTTCAACATATTTTTAGAGTTTCTACGTATCAAGGCTTTTATTCTAGATAAAAGCTCTCTTACTCTAAATGGTTTTGTAATATAGTCATCTCCACCTATTTCTAGCCCTAGTACTATATTGACTTCTTCATCAAGTGCGGTTAAAAAAATTATTGGCACATCACTCTCTAATCTAATATATTTACATAAATCATATCCATTTCCATCAGGAAGATTCACATCTAGTATAATTAAGTCAAACTTCTCATTATTTAATAAACTCTTTGTTCTTTCTACTGTTGATGTCCTAAAAACTTCGTATCCTTCATCTCTCAGTGTAAATTCTATACCTAGTGCCAATGATTCATCATCTTCTACTAATAATAATCTACTCATTTTTTTCACCGTCCTTTAAATACTAAATCCTATTTTTAAGTTAATGATATATCAAAGACTGCTCGAAATAAAGTTATTTTCTTTTAAGAAATATAAAATAGCCTTACATTTTTTTGTAAGGCTATTTTATATTATTATTCTTCCCTTATTGCTTCAATTAAATTTTCTTTTTTAATTCTTGAAAGTGGTGATAAAACTGATAAATATGCAATGACTATAGAGCATAGGCCTGCTATCAGCATTGCACTCCATGGAATTTTCCATCCAAATTCTCTTATTGAAAATAATCCTTTAAACATTATATATGACAGTACACTTCCAATTATAGATCCATATATAGAGCCAACAATGCCATATAAAACGCCTTCTAGTACTATCATTCTTTTTAACCCCTTTTGAGTTAATCCTATAGATTTAAGCATAGCAAATTCTCTTTTCCTTAATATTATATTTGTTGTTAATGTATTTACAATATTAACACTTCCTATTAAGGATATTACTACAACGAATCCATATAATAATATTTGAATCATTAACAAGGCGGTCTTTTCATTTTTATTATAGTCTATAAAGTTTATTATCCCTAATGAAGGATTAACTGACAAGATCTTTTCTAGCTCTGCTTTCGCTACTTCTTGATTATCTACGTCTTTAATTATGATGTTTAAATTTCGAGGTTTTATAGTCTCTTTACCAGTTAGCTTTCTTGCAACATCATCAGTGGTAATTATTTTTAATCTATCCTCAGGTCCTCTAAAAGTAAACGGATCTTTTTCAAGAACTGCCATAACCTTTACCTTTTTAACTTCTCCATTTCCAAACTCAATTTTATTTTCTAGTGATTCATTATATTGAAGATATATCTCATCTCCAACCTTTATGTTAGCAGCTGGACCGTAATATGTTCTTTCTGAGTTTTGATTATATATTCTATTCTTATTGATAATAATTACACCATTTTCATTATTCAGCTTTTCCAGATCAATGTTACCAGACTCAATGTATTTCTTTGAAATCTCTAAAGAGGCTTTATCGTATACATTTATACAACTGGATATTAATGTCTTTTCTTCTCCCTCAAAATCAATACTTTTATATATTTTCCCTATATTCTGAACTTCTTTAATTTCTTTATTTTTGTCTACCACTGCATGAAAATAATACGGTTTATAAATTTTATAAAGCTTATCAATGTGCTTTGATGATTTAATATTATCTATTATTTTATTATCGATAACCATGTCCTCTTCTGAAGTGTTGTTGTCCCATACAACAGAATAGTGTACATTTTTGGACTCGTTATTATCCTGTGATATTAACAACGACATATCCATCAGAGATGTAAAGGTTACGAATAAAATAACGCTTATTATTATTGAAAATACTGTGATTCTGTATCTTTTCCTATTTCTTTTTATATTTTTAGAGGCTAGTTCTCCTTCAAAGCCAAATATCTTTCTAGCAATCACATTTTTTCTTCTTTTAAATTTCTCTTTTGTTATAGACGCTCTGCTGCTAATAGCAACAAGTGGCGATACTTTTCCTGCAAAAAGTGCTGGTAATAATGCAGAAATATATATTGAAATTATCCCAACAATTGCACTTATAGCTAAAATCATAGGTGATATTGATGGCTTCATAATGCTGACTGAGTCCCCACCGATTAATTTAAATACAATACTAATCAAATATATAGCTATTACTCCAAATAGTAAACCAATTGGCACACCTATCATAGCTAAAATAGTTGCTTCTCTTAGTACAATTCGCTTTATTTGTTTTGGAGTTGCTCCCACAGCCCTTAGAAGTCCAAACTGCTTTATTCTTTCTACAACACTTATTTGAAAAGAATTATATATTACTGCTATTGTTGCAATTACAACTATCAGAATTATTACCCCGATTACTAGATATAGCCCTGCTAAGTCTGAATTAATGTCTCCTGCACCTTGTACAATAAGAAGATAGGTATTTTCTCCAATAGTACTCTCATCAGCTAGCTGTTTTAATTCTCTTACAGAGCTCTTTAGATTTGTCTTTGAGCTTATCTCCACTAATAACATTGCCTTCTCTTTATTTATGTCATTACTTTTTAATAGCAATATTGCTTTGTCATCTATCTGATTCTGAATATTGTCTTCTAGTATTCCTACAAGAGTGTATTGTTTATCCTTAACTTTTATTTTATCCCCAACCTTAGCATCTATATCAATATATTTTAATGCCCATTTTTCGATTGCTACTTCATCTAACTTTTGTGGAAGTCTTCCTTCTTTTACTTTATAAGGAAGCAGCTCCAACGCTTTATCTGAAGCAATCATTTCACTCACTACTATTTTTTCTCCAATTTTTATTTCTTCTCCCAATGCAAGTAGCCCACTGCGTGAAACCCTAGGATTATTTGTTGCTTTAGCTAATAGCTTATCATCCACTTTTTGAAAAATTAAATGATATGAGCCATAAGTGTTTCTGTATTCCTCTATTTGAGCAAGCTGCATCCCTTTGAAGAAAAGTCCTATAGAAGATATAAGTGCAATTGATAAAACTATTCCTACAATAGTAAGCAATGTTCTCTTCTTATTAGATTTCATGTATCTTCCTGTAAGCTGTTTATAGCCATTCATCGTTCTCTCACCTCCTAGATGTTCTTAAGATATTTATCAGAAGTTATTTCTCCATCTTGAATTGTTATTATCCTATCTGCCATCGAAGCTATATTAACATCATGAGTAATAAGAATTAGTGTTTGATTGTATTTCTTGGCTGTGAGCTTTAACAGCTCAGTAACCTCTTTTGAAGTTTTGCTATCAAGATTTCCTGTTGGCTCATCTGCTAAAATAATTGATGGCTTATTTAATAAAGCTCTTCCTATTGATACTCTTTGCTGTTGCCCACCTGACAGTTCAGATGGAAGGTGACTTTTCCTATCTTCGAGACCCAATATTTTTATAATGTCTGCTAAATAGCTCTTATCTATTTTGTCATTATCAAGTAGTGCAGGGAGAGCTATATTCTCTTCTACGTCTAAGACAGGGATTAAATTATAAAATTGAAAAATAAAGCCCACTTTTCTTCTTCTGAAAATTGCTAGTTTTTCTTCGTTATATTCATATATACTTTCTCCATCTATGATAACATTTCCGCTTGTCGGTCTATCTAATCCACCTAGCATATGAAGAAGTGTACTTTTGCCTGATCCTGATGTACCTACTATGGCAACAAATTCACCTTTATTAACCGATAAATTTATATTTTTAAGTGCTTCTACTTTATTTTCACCTTTGCCATAGACTTTATATAAATCTTTAACTCTTAAAATCTCCATATATATCTCTCCTTATTTTTTCTAATAACTACATTCTAATTATACTTAACCCTTTTTCATAAAACCATTTCTGTTATCTTGCAAAAAATAATATTATCTTACTAAGATGTAAGAATCTCGTTAACACTTGCATTAATAAAAAATTAGAACAATGTGATAATTGCAACATTTTTAAAGGTTTTACTTTTTTAAAAAATAGAACTATAAAGAAAAAAACAGAAATAAAAATTTGACGAATTTTTGACGTAAAAAAGAGAGTGACAATTAATCTATGTCACTCTCTTTTATTTTTACCATAATTCTTTTAATATAAAATTCCCTCTTTCAGTTATCCTTATAGATCTAGGTATAGTATCTTTTTTAGTTATGCAACCATCTTTTTCTAGCCTGTTTAAATACCCATGCACTGTACTAGAAGATTTTAAGCCTAGTAAATCACATAAGTTTCTAACCGTTGGACTTATACCGTTTGCATTTATATATACATCAATAGCTCTTAGTACATCTTTTTGTTTTCTCGTAAGCATACTATAACCCCCTTAAGCTGTCATTATTTATTGCTAAAGTAATCTTAATTTCATTATATACGAACAAATATTCGGTGTAAAGAATGAAGAAAGAGCATAGCTCATATGCTATACTCTTAAAGATTACATTTCAATATAATATCATGAAGCTTTTCTTCTCCATATATTTCTTCTATTAGATTCAAATACTTATCTTTATCTATAGCAAGAAATAAAGTAGGTAAATACTTCTCAAAGAATTGAGCCTGTGTCATGTCGAGATGCTGTAGCATCTTATCTGTTATTTCTTTTAATTCAGGTGTAACTTGTGCTTGTAACCTAGGGTTTTGAGCCTTTGCCATTGTAGGACCTCCTATTTTTTAACTTCTCTATAGGCTTTTAGTGCGATTAATAAAGCAATAATGCTTATAACTAAAGAGATATATTTTAACATAAACAATTCCCTCCTGTTATTATATTTCAATTATATGTTATAATATATATAAAAGAAAGTTTTATATAGGGGAGATACCAGCTCCCCTATACTATTTCTTAGATTTTCTTTTGCGAGGGTTCTTCTTTTTTGAAGAACTCTTTTTGCTTTGTCTTACAGTTTCTAGTGCTATGATTGATGTTGCTAAGTTTACTAGTGAGATTGTTAGGTTTATTAATTCTTCTGTTTGACTTCCATCTTTCAATTTCTTACCCCCTTTCTTAATTATATTATACTCAATATATTGAGTATTGTCAAGCATATTTTAGAAATTTATTCATAAAAAACAGAATAATCCTTTCAGACTATTCTGTCTTACATATACGTTGTATGTAACCGTTTTGTCCTAAACATTGTTTTTTGTCAACTATACTTTACAAATGCAGTTGAAAGTTTTTTACTAATTTTATTGTGTTTTGTCAAGCACAATATTAAAAATGTTAGTCTTTGTCAAGTAGTTTTCTCTTTAAAGTAAAGTAAACTTAAAGGAGAAAAAGTTTTAAAAAAGTCAACCATAATAAAATCTCTTGGGTTACATATTTCATAATTTTTCTCCTTTTTGCTTTTATTTCTTTAAACCATAACAGCATATTATTAAAAAAATGTAAACCGTTAATGTATATATTTTTATTTTATTATCATTGATATACTAAAGAATAAGTTTGCATAGAAAAAAGACTAGAGATCATTCTAGTCTTTAGTGTAAATCTTGCCCCAGTATTGTTTTTCTGCTGTAATTCTAGCTTCTTTTGCTTCATCTAAGGTATCATAACGGCCTAGATATATTGATTTTCCTTGATGCCCTATGTGAGCTTGATACTTACCTTCATTTATAACTACACCTTTAACTCCAGTTTTATTTTTCTTGCTTAATTTCTGCTTTCTTGACAATTCTTCTCTTGTATCAATTTCTATATTTTCTTTTCTACAGTCAAACTTGTCTTTGTTTTTATATGAATAGCATTTATCAGCTTGTAATCTACCAAAAATCATTTCTGTTAAATGTAGTTTTTCATTATCAATATTGACTGTTGCATATCCTTGATTATCAGTGTATATTTTAAAACCCTTTATTATTTCTAAGTATTCATTGTCTATTATGACTTTACCCTTTACGTTGTTATTGAAGTCATATACTATTATTTCTGCATATTTTTCTTTAATTACTATTTCATTTTCTTCAAATCTAGTTCTAGCTAAAACTTTATTATGTCTTAGATATTGAGCGTAGTGTTTACCACACAAACTATTAGTTTTTGCTTTATTATTGCAACCTTCGACCTTGCAATTGACATAATCACTAACTTCTCTACTCACCTATTTCACTCCATTTTTTGTAGCCCTCACTGCTATAATTACCTGAAACGTGTTCTTTAATTAGTTCTAGCAGCTCTCCTGAAAGCTCCTCTATTTCATCTTCTTTTTCATATAATAGATCTATATCATCTTTTCCTTGTAGCAGTTCTTTTTCTACTAACTCTTTAGCTAGTTCGTCTAAGAATCTATCGCAGTTATCACTGTCGTCAATAAATCCTAATCTATTCATTTCGTTTTCAATCTCAATTTTGGCTATTTCAAGCAGCTTTTCTAACATTATAATTTCCTCTTCATTATTTTTTATAGTTATTACCTTCCCATCAAAAAATAACTTTAAGTCTCTATCATCTTCGCTCAGTCCCATTTCTCTAATCCACAGTGCAGGAAGGGTAGCTCTAAAGGTAGAATTACCCGCTCCTGCTTTATTAACTATCATTCTTGCTTTTCTCTTTTCCATTTCAGTTTCAGCCTCCTATTTTATTTCTTCTAGTAATATGTATATATATCCTTCATCTTCTCTAGCGTCGCTTATTTCTTTTATTTTGAATTTAGTTTCAGCTGGTACTAGTATTTCTGCCTCATTTTTCATGTCTGCATCACTGCCGAGTAAACTCATTGTTTGATTGTAGACTTCATCTTCCAATAGTTCGTCTATTTCATCTTCTTCTAACCCTAATTCCTCTAAGTCGTCATAGTTGAAATATTGTACTTTGTATCCTGCAACTTCATTTTCTACATGTAGTAAATATTTTATGTCTCTTGAAGCTTCTGGTTTGAATTCTGAATTATCATCATTTCTATCTGTCCAGCTTGTAGCTACTCCTTTGTTATTCCATGCTTGCCCTTCTTTTATATCTAGTTCATAGTTTGTGCATATTATTCTGCCTATATCGGTTTTTATGTTTTTTAAATTTGCTATTAAATTCTTTTTTTCTTTATCGGTTATATTCATCTCTAATATATTTTTTATTTCTTCTCTGTTTTTAAATTTCATTTTATTCGCTCCTTTTCTTTATCTTAATTAAATTATACTACAACGTAACGTTATTGTCAACATTTATTAAAACTATTTTTAAAGAACTTTTCAACTTTTTTCTACGAATAGACATAAAAAATAAGGGTAAGCCGTAAAGTCTACCCCAAAATACACTAAATCAATCCTAAAGCATTTAAAGCTACTTTCTAGCGTTTTTGCATACTCAATAGACTAATTGCATTAGGCTTGTCTTTTCCGCTTAATCTGTGCTAAATATGCAAGCTATTTTTACACTACTTTTGATTTAGATTCCAAAAAATAAAAAAAGACCGAGGATTACTCCCCGGTTATAGTCAAAGCTTCTTCTAATAATTTTCCTTTGTTTATTTCGTGAACTGCTGCTTCTATTAAAACATTTAATTGCTCCATAGTAATTTTTATTCCTATGTTTTTCAAGAAATTTATAACATACTGCTTTTTCTTACCACCCAAACCAGGCTTATTGAAAATTTGTTCTGCTGCTTGTACTGCAAATTTAACCCAAAATTCAATATTCTTCTGTTGTTCTACTGTGGTTTTACTCTTGATATAAGGTATAACTATGAGAGTAAAAATCGTACCTATTAAAGTTATTATTATTGTTCCTATTTGTACTACAGCATCATTATTCATTTATTTACCTCCTAATTTTTCATATAGTCTAATCATTAATACAGCTGCTTGCTCTCTAGTGAGTGGTCCTAAAGGATTAAAATTCCCTTGGCCATCTCCTTCTATTAACCCTAATTCTTTAGCTTTCTCGATGTACTTAGCTGACCATCTATTATCATCTACATCATTAAATGCTTTTCCCATGCTTTTAGCCTCCTGAATAAGTATTTTCTTATCTAAGCTGGTACCAGGACATGTTTTTTTCACTCCTGGCCCTTCTCTATGAAATTTAACTGAACTCTCTCTATAATTCTCTAAGAAATACTTAATAAGTCTTAATATGCTCTCTTTCTGCTCTCCTTCTAACTTGTCATGACCTATATCAAAATTACCTATCATTTCTACTGCAAAGGCTCCTGTATTCCATCCTTTTATTGAAGCTGGTGTAACATTAAAAGGTCTGCCAGTTACCCATAATCCATCAGGAGTAAGTGATACATGTTGCCCTATATCTTGCCATTTATTAGTGTTTACGTGATAGTTGTACATACCTTGTTGCAGTGCTATGTGATTATTGCCATTAAAATTTGAATGACTAGGTTTCCATGTGTGATGAATATGTAATTGCTTGAATTTATAATTATCTAGCATTTTTAATAATTCTTCTGTAGTGATGATTTTAAATTCTTTCAATTTTATCATCCACCTTTTTTTCAAATTCTTGGACAAATCCATCTTCATCTAATATTTTATCCTGCTTTTTCTTGGTCCATCTAATAAGCCACCCAACATCTGCTCCCGCATCAGATAGATTCTCTAGAATACTTTGGGATTCTCGTAAAAAAATTACCGCATAAACTACAGTACCAAAAAAGACTCCTACTTGTTGAAGTGGAGTAACTCTGTAAGCAAGTCCTGCCAGTATAGCAATTATTAGGTATGCAGTAAGTTTTATTCTTGTTTTTGCCCATAAAGTTCCTGAGAATATTAATCTAGTCTTAACAGCATTTTTATATCCATGTGCTTCATGACTTAAAGCCATATACTTTGTAACTATGTCTAATAGCATTGTTATTCCTACTGCAATAGCTGCAGTTTCATAAGCAGAATCAGGAAACATTAGATAGGAAATCATCGAAAGAAACATAGCTATGTATGGCTTTGCTCCACTTAGTGCTTTTTCTATATATTCACTCATACTCCACCCCCTGGTGAAAATTAAAAAGAAGGGCATAAAAAATACACCCTTCTTACTTGGTGTAAATTTAAGCGTTAACGCCTTGATTAGTATTTATACTGCTGTAGTTTCATTAATTAAGTTGTTAAGTTCATCATACTTCGCTTGTGCCTCTTCACCTTCTCCGTAACTTCCTGACGTGAAGAAAGTCATATTTAGTAAAAGCAAATCATCTTTATTCACATACGGGTTATTACTTTCAATTACTCTCTTTAACAAACTATATCTATACATTTACAACACTCCTTTATTTTTTATATTCCTGATAAAGCTAAACGAGCTTCTATGTCTAATAAATGTGCATCTGTTCTTTGCTTATATTCCTGATAGTCCTTACTCATTTGAGTAATCATTTCTAGAGCACCTTGCAATGCTGCAGCTGCATTGATAGGATATGTTACTGTTTTCTCTCCATCTGTACTTAACTCTGGTGGATAATAGTAATCCCAATCAACCAAATCTCCTTCAACTAGGTCAGAATGAGTAAAACTTAGTTTGTTTGCTGCAATTACTGCTTTGCTCTTATCCAGTTCAATATAGCTACCATCTAGTTTATTTACTTTTCTAATAAAATCTATAAAATGTATAGGATATTCAGTATGAGTCACGCTACATCCAGTTGCACTATCATAAGATACTGTCACTTCTGGAATTACCTTTTCAAATATTACTGTACCATTTTCATAACAAGTAAGTGGACTAGTACTAAGATTATAAGTTTTAACTGCATCCTCCGAATACTGATAATTTAGTGTGATTGGATATTGATTTAAGTACGCTTTAAATTTAGCAGGAATATCTATTCCTGTCATTGCATCAACTTTTGCTTTTTCGATATTAATGTACAACCTACCATTTGAGGTTGTATATCCCATACTGATATTTCTTTTATCTAAATCTGCATTTGCTAAAACACCAAAATTTCCATCACTACAATAACCAATACCACTATTATCTATGCTTTGCTTCATATTATTAGCGATACAATAATTATCCAAATACATTCTATAAGTATTAGTGAATGTATATAATCCCGTCCATGTTAAATTACCGTCTAAAATTACTTTTTCTGTATTCTTCTCAGAATAATATTTCCCATTGCTATAATACAATCTATCTCTTGTACCATTTGGAACGCTTCTAGCTTCTTCTATTTCCCCTGTTTCAGAATTTGTACATAAAATGTATGTTTTATCGGATTTGTAGGGTTCGTATAATATTGCTGTAGAGTCCATATATAAAACTACATTAAGTTCAATATTTTGTAAACTACCTGCGTTTGTATAAAATGATATATCATAATATCCACTTGGTAAACTAAATACAAAAGGTACATTGGGCGATATAGCCTGTGCTATTAAAGTTTCCCCAACGTTTGTAAGTTGAACTAAAACTGCTGATCCGTTTATAATATTTTCATTAAATTTTTTTGCTATATATGTTTCTCCATTTTGAAAAAACATTGTATATCTAGCTTCAGCACGATTCGCTGTATTTATAGAATTATTCAACACAATTTTTTTACCGTTCCATGTAGCACGTATTCTTCCTGTGTCACTATAGATAGAATTAGATTCATCAAATATATTCTTCCCAACGCTCGTCAATTTTTGTGCCATAACTGTAGATTTAACACCTGTGATGAACGGTTTAACTGTATCAGATTCCTCTATCATCATGCCGTCAGCGTAAAATGTAATTGATTGTGCTAAATCTGTTCTAACTAGTAATCTTGCTTTTACACCATTTATTCCAAAATTAAAAGTCACAGAAACCTTTTGCCATGTTGATGTTAATGTAACAATTTGTGTGCCGCTAGATATTGCAGTATCACTTGAGTCTCTTTGCGATAATTCTAGTTTTACTGTTCCACTACCTTTTAAATATGCAGATGCAGTATAAGTCTTATTTGGCAATGCACTTACAGATGATAAAAAGAATCCTTCATTGCCAGCACTTCCATCTGTAACTACTTTTAATGACTGAAATCCGAAAGCTTTTTCGTTAGTAGTTACAGATAAAGTTGAGCCAGCCGAATTAATACCCTCCAAGCCATATTCGACATTTGCTTGATTCTCTGTGAGTATATTTATTCTACTATTTCCACTAAAATCTACGTTAACTTGCCCCTTAACACTGTTATTTAGCGTTATTTTGTCTGAGGTTGTTGGTCCTATTGTTAAATATTTTGCTTTTTCTATATCTGTTATCTTTGTATCGAGTATATCCATGTTGTTAGTAACAATGCTTGGTATATCTGCAATGTCCCCATAATCTGGCTTTTTTAGATTTAAGTTCGGTGTGTATTGCATTTTATCACTCCTTTCGTAATCCTTTATATACGTTATGCTGTTATATCTAAATCCATTTTAAATTTAGTGGCCACTAAAGACCATACATAGGCTTGAATCCCACCACCCATGTCTACTAAGTTCTCTCCTTCATAATAAACATATCCTGTAATATAAAAATTTGCATTTGTTTTAATTAAAGTAGGCATAGTTGAACTATCTTTACCATCCCAAACATTACCTTGAGTATCTTCTATTTTTATTATCATTTTTTTTGTGAACACTTTATCTAAATAATTTTGATAATTTGGAATGTCAAAAAATTGTAATTCATCACTTGTTGTATTTACTTTTATCTTAAATGGCTTATTTTTAAAGTCATCTGTAAGTTGAACAAAATATTTACAGTTTAAATCTTGTATAACTTCAGCTTCTGTTGGTTCAGGTTGGCCGTCGTCTCCCTGTCTAAAATCATATCCCCATTCGCCGACGGTAATCAATGCCCTTTCGTAGAAATACTCTCTTTTAACCTCTTGCCCTGTACTTGTATCTATAGCTACCCTATAAGCTCCACCATCATAGAGCTGTGCAAATTCTTGTTTTGTAGCATCTTTATAAACTAAAAAACCTTTTGAAGGACTAATTTCTACTAGCCCATCTGGTGAAACTTTAGGAGCATATTCCTCCAAGTCACTTTTTGTAGGTATATCCGGGGAATCTAATATTAGCTTATTATCTTCAAATTTAAGTACATTTTTAAAGCTAAACGTACCATCATCTAAGTTTATCCATGTAGAGCCATCTACACTTCTAAGTAACCCTGTATTAATCATATTAGCTGTTATAATATTAGCAGCAACTAACATAGCAACTATACTGCCATCTGCTGTTATAGCAGCAGTGTATGGTCCATCAACACCAGTAGAGCTGTAACCAAAACCACCTATACCCCATTTCCATACCTTTTGTGCTTGTGCTAAGTCTGGACTATCAGCTACATAAAAAGCATCTGTACCTCGTATAGCGTAACCACCTAGCATACTAGCAATAAGCTGTGTAGCATTAAGTTGTGCTTGTTCTAATGTTGTTAGTTTATCTGCTGTATCTTTTTCTAATTCTTTTGTTAATCTCTTAATTTCTGCAATTTTCTTGTTCGTAGAACCTTTATAACTTTTTGAAATAGCAGGTAACCCTTTAGCAATTAATGTACTAGCACCTCTGTATTTGTAAGTGCTATGCGTAATCAAAGTATTATATATATTACCATCTCTATCTGTCTGCACAATTATATCTCCTGCTTGCATAGCTGGATTACCTTGCCACGAACTTTCAAACGGCACAAATACAGTATCTTTTATATTATTTAAAATATTAGGTAATACAGTTTCATAGTTACCTTGCAATAAAGGATTTTCACTTAAATCAACAACATATTCGTCACTTCCTGCAAGGTATGTTGTATCATCAACGGTTGTCATTACTCCTTTAATTTGTACTAAATCATCACTTGCTTTGAAATTGAATCTGTTTGAAGGTTCTAGGATGATTCCGCTATTTTTATACCAGACAAACTCTAAAGATCCCGTCCTGTTGAACCTTGCAAATGTTCCTGAAAGTTCTGCTATATAACCAATAATATCTCTAAAACTAAGATCTTGCGATTTTTCTTGCACTACATAGTCCATGTTAGGAAAGCTAGTTGTACCAACTTGTACGTCACACATATTACAAGCATCTACATATATTTGATATAAAGTAGCTGGATAACCTAGATTTGATAATTTATAAGGTTTTTCTAGTTCTATCATATTGTCTATTGCTTTAAGTTTAATAGTGTTTCTTTGTCTTAAAGGTTCATCTATATTAAATCGTCCTAAAGGTACATACTCATATATGTCTTGTGCTAACTGTCCAAATGTAAATTGCTTTAATTCTTCAAATGTATATTGTTTTAAATCTTCAAATGTTAAATTCATGCCTTGTATAGTCTCTAATCCTACTGTTGCTATTACAGTAGCACCCATAAAGCTTATGTTTTCATACTCAGGCTTATTTAATATTTCAAATTCTATAGTAGATGCAACTGTAGCACCTACTGTGAATTCTTCGCCTGATTGCGAACTTTCATTATATATTAAAGTTCCACCAACTATGTCTTTATCAGATAAAATTAGCACTCCTTGCGAGTGCTGTATCTCTATAACTATCTTAAAAAATCTATTTAATTCTTTAATTTTACTCTTGTATAATTCCGATACTGGATACATATATCCACCACCTAATATTCAGTTAAACTAAAACTTATATTCCAACGTATGTCATTTTCTCTGTATAATGCTATTTCTATATTTCTATCTCCTGCATACATAGTTTTTGTTAAAAATCCTTTTGAAAAAGGAAATGTAACCTGTATACTTGCAGGCTCTACTGCATCTAGAATAGTATTTAGTTTTGTATCTGTAATTGCTTTCCATTCAAGTTCTATCTTGTAAATGCCTTGCCTAATTCTGTCTCTTTGTAAGAACCCTAGTTCATTTCTATTTGTGTCACTCGAATCTAAGTCAGATTGAGGAATTTTCATAGATGAAGGTGCAGGTAAGTCTACACCATCAATATTTAATATAGCCATTCTGCACCTCCTATACTTGTATTACAGTTTTCCCACTTATTCTATTCTGTCTGTTAATATTACTAATAACCTTTTCTGTTATTGTGTCTTCGCCTATTTTAATAAGTAAACTTATATTGCCTTGACTTCCACCAATAACACTTGCTATTTGATTAGCTAGATCATTTATCCATCCTGTGTTATTTTCTAAAGGCATTACTGCTTCTTTTCCTGCTTCTCCTACCATAGCTAAAGTAGGGCTATCTATTATACTTCCACGTGCTAGTTTAGGTATTTTAGAAATATTAATTCCCCACGATCTGCCACCAAATCCAGGCACCCAATCAGGAACTTTTATATTTAATTTGTTTAATCCACCTATAACTTTGTTTATAGCATCTATGATTAGATTCAAAGGGACTTTAACTATTCCGAATAAGCTATCAAATATACCTTTGAATATGTTTTTTACTCCTTCCCAAGCTCTACGCCAATCGCCTGTAAATACGCCTGTAATGAAATTTATTAAACCTCCAAAGGTAATTTTTAATCCATTTATTACATCGCCTATCCCCTTAGTAACAGTATTGAATGTAGTTTTAAAATTCCCTGCCATGTAATTAGCTAAAGGTTTTAATACATTCATCCATAAAAACTCAAATACCTTTACTAAGGATTCAATAATTGGCTTAAATATACTTGATATAAACATTCCTAATGGTACTAAAACATTATTCCACCAAACAAGGAATATATCTCTTACTGCTTTTATTATTTCTATAAACACAGTTCCTATAAAACTTCCTAAAGGCACTAATACATTTTGCCAAAGTATAATTGCTACATCTGAAACAGTTCTAAATGCGACCGCCAAAACATCTATAAGTATCCTTCCAACAGGAACTAATACAGAATTCCATAACCATAGCAAAAAGTTACCTAAAGGTTTTAGTGCATTATTCAATAGCCAAATACCAGCTTGTTTACTAATTTCAAAAGAACGTGCAAACATCGTAATTAAAACTTGTGCAAAAGGCACAGTAACATTTTGCCATAGCCACATCATTGTTTCTCCAAGCTTTTGTAATACAGGAGATAGTGCAGTTTTTATCCTATCCCAAAGATTATCTACTCCATTTTTAAAGTTTTCATTGCTTTTATATGCACCTATTAAAGCACCAATCAATGCTCCTATTGCAGCTACAACTAGTAGTATAGGATTTGATGCTAAAAACACCCACGCACCTTTAATGACACCTCCAAGTTTAGTGAATGCACTTGCAACACTTGCGATTGCAACGGGTAGATTATTGTATAAAAAAACTCCTGCAATAGCTCCACCAATAGCAGTCACTGCAGGAATAATTATATTTTTATTCTCTACTATAGCATTTTTCATATTAGTAAATGCAGTTTTAACTTTTTCAGCCATTTCCTTGGCTTTGTTAGTCACTTCATTCATGCTATTTACTAAAGGTGTACTTTCAATTCCACTCATTTCTAGACCACTAGTACCACCAATAATACTATCAGTTCCTGCACCACTTTCATTCTTACCACCTATTTGGTTTATTTCGTCGAAATTTCCTAATGCACCTTTTGCTTGCTTACCTGCTTTTTCTGTTGCATCTCCTAACTCTGTAACTGCACTAGCTTGTTGCTGTGTAGCTTTAACTTGCTGTTGTGCTCTAGCTGTACCAAATAAAGCCTGTGAAAATGCTGCTAAAACATTTGTTACGTATTCTAGTTTACTTGCCAATGTAGTAAGAATAGGAAGTACTACATTGTATATTGGTAAAAAAGC
This sequence comes from Brassicibacter mesophilus, assembly GCF_050433385.1. Classification (NCBI taxonomy): domain Bacteria; kingdom Bacillati; phylum Bacillota; class Tissierellia; order Tissierellales; family Thermohalobacteraceae; genus Brassicibacter; species Brassicibacter mesophilus. Next base: position 61,375 of record NZ_JBNPXI010000014.1, on the reverse strand, counting down.
CTGTCCTAAGTTAAGCCTTACGTTTTTTAAGGTTGCTATAAACATCATTTGCTTAGTTGCTGTTGTTCCTGCTAGACTATTCCCATATTTAGTGTTAGCTTGTTCTAGTATTGTCATGAGCCTTATCTGTTGCTGTGTTTGGAAGTTAAGTTGTTGCCAACTTCGACCTCTTGCGAATTGTTTAAATGCCTCTGTGCTTTCAATCATTGCCACATTAACGTTTATTCCTAAATCCTCAATAGCTTCTGTATTTCCTAAAAGACCAGATCTAATTCTCTCCATAGTATCTTCCATAGTTCTTCCTGTAGCACTTGCGACCACTGCACTAGCCTTTAATAATTCCGTTGTACGTTTAGTTGTTTCTTCAGTTCCTTTACTAAAAGTACTAATTAAATTGCTATAAGTAGCACCATATTTAAAAGCCTCTTCCCTAGCCATTCCGTAAGATTTAGCCTGTGTTTTTGCCCAATTTTCAAATTCATTTGCATTATTGCCCATAGTTCTACCAAGTTGCGTTATAGAGCTCTCTACTTGCATAGCTGCCTTTGTACTGTTTTTAACTCCTCTTGCTATAGCTATGCCACTTAAAGCTAATCCTAAGCCTTTTATACTTTTTATCATGGTAGATTTAAATCCATTCATACGTTTTTGTGCTTTATTGAATTCATTGTAAAGTCCACTAAAGTTTGCTCCACCACGTACTATAAAGTTACTCTTTGCCAAATGTTCTCACCACCTTATGTGAGCATGAAAAAAGCACCTACATAAGTAAGTGCTTTAAATTATTTATTTTCTATTATCCATTTAATTGTTATATCATCCCAAGCATCTGGTGTAAAATGTACTTCTATTTTCTTCCAATCCCTTGGTACTTCATAACCTAATATTCCAGTTAATTTTTTGCCAGCTGCTATTGTTCCATCTAAAGTTTTTGTACCTTCTTTTGCCGTTTGCGCTGATAAGCTTTCATTCATAGATTCATCATCTGTATAGGCATTAAAGCTTAGCATCGAACTAATATTAATTTCCTCAGATGATATATTTTCAATAGTTACATTTAATAATACAAATTCTTTTCCATCTGCTGGCCTAATAAAATCATTTCCTTTAGGCTTTTCTATATCTGATATAGTAGCTTTTATCTTATTTGTCTCTACTGTTTCGCCTAATTTAAAAAACTCAGGTTCTTCAGGCGTCTTTTCTTCAGCAGGTTTATTTTCAGATACTACCTGCTTCGACTGTGAATCTTCTGAAACTTTAGGCTTATCTTCTCCTCTACCACCTATTATACTTATTGCTATAATTACTACAATGACAATAAACCACCACCTTTTATAGAATGGCTTTTTTGGTTTTTCTGGTGATTTATTGGATGAATCAGGTGAGCCATATGCTCCCATAATAAATTCCCCCTTAGAAATATTATTCATCTCTATATTACAAAATATTTCTAATAATTTCAAGTCTTAACTTTACCACCAAACATTGCATTCAAGACCTTAGCTTGTTCTATCATTTGCTTATCCGTCATTACTTTCTTTTCTCTCTTTATTTCTAATATTTTTTCTATGTCAATTTTCTTTTGCCATACCCATCTAGAAATCAAATAAGCTTGATAAATACTTTCTTTGCTTTCTGATTCTTTCTTTTTAGCATACTCTTGTACTGCTAAATTAAGTTGATATGGTGTCATATCGTCATATTCACTTATGCTTATTCCTATATGGATTGCAGCTTTAAGAGATTCCTCCCAATTCCATTTACTTACTTCTTTTTCTTCTGTGCTGCAATCCTCTGATCGTTTTTTTCCTGTTCACCAAAATTTCCAAATGCTGCAGCAAATGCTTTTTCTATATATTCTATTAACTTCCCAAAAGGAACTAAGTCTAATAGTTCTTCCATATCTTCAAGCTTTAAAGCTTCATTGTTATTTTTAGCATCAGTTAGTAAGCCACAGTACATTATTTTTTCTATATCTTCAAAGTTTATATCATCCATCTCGACAAAATCATCCATGCCTTTACCTGTCATTGCAGTTAAAGTTTTCAATGCTCTATGACCAAACCATAACATTCTTGGTCTATCTAACTTAATTATTACAACATCATTTTTATCTGACATAATTATTCCTCCCAATATAAAAATAAAAAGGCTAGGATAGTATCTTAGCCTATGGTGTTACTGTTAAAGTTGGTGCGCCTGACACCTTTATTGTAGCTGAAAATCCTAATGGATCCTCTAAATCTGCTGATGTAGAAAATCCTGTTACTACACCATTGAATTCCCACTTAGTATTAGTTTCAGCAGGAAATTGAATTATAAAAGCTTCTGTTGCTCCACTCTCGAACAAGTCATATAGTTCTTTTTGTCCCTTGCCTGTTTCAGTCTCTAAGTAACCTTCTAAAGAAACTTCTCCTGCATCCTTAAATCCTGCTATAAACTCTCTATATCCACCATTAGAATCCAAAGTAGTTACATCTATTGTATCTGCAGAAAGTTCTAGTCCTCCAATACTTGTTAAACCTGCTACCGTTACAGGAGTTGTAGTTCCTATTTGTAGCTTAGTACCTAATGCTCTTTTTGCCATCAACATTCACTCTCCTTAATAATAAATAGTAAAGTCAATAATCCCTCTATTGACTCCCATTTCATGCTCATACTGCTCTGTAATATTATTAATGTCTAAATCCTCAATGTAAATCTGTTGTGTTCCTATGCTTGTCTTAGGCATAGAAATTAATAAATCCTCAACTTTTTTAGTCAAGGACTTCATTTCACTATATTTATTTGCCATAATTGAAAACATATAACTTAAAGCTTCTTTATCTGTGTATCCTTCAAGTGTTTTAGTCTTTCTAGTAGTAATCCTTGTATAAACTAAATAAGGTTTCGACACTCCTTCTGGTGCATTTGTAGGGAATATATGCTCTTCCACTGTTCCATCTGGCTTTGTAGTTGCTGCCAATTCAGATATATTATTTTTTAACTCAAATCTTAGAGCGGTTTCCATCACTTCAACCCACCCTTCGCAATCTCTGCATCTATTTTCTTTTTCATTTCACTTACTATTGTTTTTTCTATTTTACTTACATTGTCAGTTAAACTGTCAGATATAAATCTATAACCGGGAATATATCTCCCATTTTTCGCAAAGAACCCATACTCTTGTGATACTGGATAATAGCCTGTTACCTTACCTTCAGCGCTTTTCTTTTGGAATACATCATTCATAGCTCTATCAAATACTACTCTATAGACTTTCTTTCCTTTAACTCTAGCTTTTTCACCTTTTAATACAATACCTTTTTTAAGTTGTCCAGTATCGTAAGGTGCATTTGCTTTACTGTCTTTCAGCGAGATATTCATACCTTTTCTAGATGAACTTGTTACATGCTTTTGTGGCACTTGTCCTAGTTTTTTCATGGATTTTTGCAGTTCTTTCATACCCTCTATTTTGAATTTTACTTTAGCCATTATTACCACTCGCAAAACCTCTATAGAATTTAATACAGAAGTAAGGATACAAAAACCATTGATGCCACTTTAATTCAAAATTTTTCATAGCTTTAAATACAATAATCGGTATTCCCCATTTTTTAATTCTTACATTAAATTTTAAGTCACCTAAATATTTTAGCTTCATATACTTTGGTAATTTCGCCATTACATCACCTTCTCAGCAGTAATCTCTATCCACTGATTACTAAAGTTGTAGTTGTCTACATATATAATATTATAAATTTCGCCTTTAAAATCGATTTTCATTGTAGTATCTATAACTTTTTTAGTGTAACGTATTAAAAAACTTGTCACTACTTTAGCAAAAGGTGTACTAGCTTGAAATTGTTCTGTACCGCTTTTATTTTTTATGCTCGCCCAACAATCATGAACCTGTGTTTTTGTGTCAACCTGTGTTTTTGTGTCAAGTGGCTCTCCATAATCATCATATCCTGTGCCAGTCTTATATATCTTTATTCTTTGATTTAATCTACCTGGATTCATAACATCACCTACAGTAAATTTTTCGAATGCATGCCTAATATTGTTTTTACGACCATATTTAAATTCTCTTCATTTACTTTAGAATCGTATAAAGCTCTATTATCGTGCATATCTTGGCACAAAATCATAACTACAATATAGAAATCCTCATAATCATCAAGTGTTTTTATCGTGGTATCTTCTGTTGTAATTGGTATTCCAGTATATTCTGAAATGAATTTCTTAGCCACATTTAATAAGTTTGCTAATTCTAACTCGTTATATTCTCCAGTTTCAAGTCTTAAATATTCAGCAATATTATTTACCGTTATTTCGCTTACCTTCATTCTTTTTACCACCTTTCTTAGTGGCTTTTTCTTGCTCTACTTCTTCTACATAGTCAGCTTTTAGAAGGTCTTGGAGTACAACCTTATCGTTGCACTCCTTAACCTCACCTTTATACATAGAAAAAGCACCAGCAAAACTTATTTTTGCTCGTACTAACATCTAATCAACTCCTAAACTGTTGCCATTACTAATTTAGCAATTTTCTGTGCATTTTCAACCTTAGAGTCAAATTCCATCCAACCAACTACACCAATAGCATGTTGTGTTGCAAATTTTTCTCTAAGTACCTCAATATTTACATTCTCAGATAGTTTAACAGCTAAGCCACTCATATCTCCATAGTAAATTGCTGTTTTTCCTGCTGCCATTAATGACATGTTATCAGATGTATAAACATCTTTTCCAAATAAAGTGTATCCCCATCTTGAAGTAGCATCTTTATTTAAGATGTAATTACCATCATTGTCTTTTAATTTTCTGATTGCAGTTCTAGTAGCCTTATTCATAATCCAAATTGCAGGGCCTTGATAAACATCTGGAATACTTTCCTGTAGATCTATTAATTCATCTGTTGTAATAGCTGTTGCACTTGCTGCTGTTACACTTTGTGTTACTGTAGAAAGTCCTAATACTTTATCAGTAGTACCATTTAGTAATTCTTTTTCAATCCATCTAGCAATTGACTCAGCCATTGCGTTTATTACAAATGGAACTATAGCAAATTGTGAATTGTTAATTAATGACTTAGATACTTTGCTTAATGCACCAGCTAAGAATCCTTTTAATTCAATGCTAGTAAATTTACCTGATGTAGATTCTAGGTCTTGAAACTCTGTAGCATAAGCCATTGTAATACTTTGAGTTTCTTCATCATAGTAAGGAATATTTAATGTTCCGCCTACATTGTATCTAGTTGCTAACTGATATATAGGAGATATATCATATACCTTCTTAATAATTTTGTTTGCTATTGATGATGGAATAACTGCTCCATTATCACCAGCTGTTAAGTTAACGTCTGCTCTTTCTTCTACTATTCCACGAATATAATTTGCAAAAGCTCTTTCCTCTGCAACTGCTCTTTCTTCAGATGTTGAATTTTTCTTAACATCTTCGATAATTTCTAGCCCTTTTGCTCTTGCTTCTGCTGCAATAGTTGCATCAATACTCTCAATTTCCTTTTCAAGTTTCTTAAAATTTGTCATTTCTTCTTCTGACATTGCTCTTGTTTCTGCTTTTGCACCTTCAATTATAGATTGCATTTCTGTTACTTTTTCATTTCTTTGCTCTTGTAAAGTCTTAATATCTGCTCTAAATTCAGGTATTCTTTTAATCATATCTACTCATCTCCTTTTAATTGTTTAATTTTGTTTTCATATTCTGAATAATCAATAGTTTGCTTTGATGTTTCATCGACTGTTACAGCATGAAATACATCACCTCTTTGTTCTGTTATCACTTCTTTATCTGCCCTCTGTTCAATAGATGTTCCTATGTAGCAAGGTGACATTCTATTGTCAATAATAGAGACTTCAAATAAGTCTAAATCCTCTACATATCTCCTTGGTATGCTATCAGATCTTTCTTCAATTCTATCTTTGTTAGCAAACATGCCAAAAGACCAACCTTTCAGCTTTTTTTCTTTTGCTTTTTGTATCACTTCCGAATCTGTCACTGTGCAAATTGCTCTTAATCCTATGTTATCTTCAAATAATTCTAAGTTACCTTCTTTAATAGAGCCTAATTTTCTATCCTTATTATGATTTAATAATAAGTCAACATTTTCTGCTCTTTCTAAAGCTTTTTGAAACGCTCTAGGCTCAATCCTTTCTACACATTTTCCTCTAGCTGTTATAATTGGTTTAGAGTCTCTATCAACTGCATTTACATAGCCATCTAGTAATACGGAATCATTACGAATTTCAATCCTCAACATTATCACCACCTTTCAAATCGTCTATTTTGTTTGACCTATCTGTGTTAGGTGTGTAAACTTCCTTAGTCTTAGGATTATATAACACAGAATCAAGCCCTAGCTTAATCCAATCAAGTCCAAGTGCTGGAAGATCTTCCATGTATCTAACTTCATCTATTTGCATGAAATTAGCATCAATAGCTGTCTTGTATGCTTCAAATCTCTCTCTTATATCACCTTTTAGCATTTCTTTAGTATCATATGCAAAATAAAAAGACTTTTTCTCTTTTTCAAGAAGCAAGTCTCTATTTAAAGCACATTCTATTGTTCTTAACACTGGCATTACACCCATTTTAAAACCATTTGTATATTCTTGTGATGTAGCTGTACCTCTTATAATATTCTCAGGAATATTAATTATCTTGCATATTTCAGCTGAATTAGTCTCTTTATTCTCATTTAACTGCATTTCTACACTTGTATTTGAAGCTTCTTGAAAGTCAAGTCCTTCATTAAGTATAACAACATTTTCAGTGTTATTACTGTATAACTGTCTCCAGGCTTCCTTCAATTTGTCCATAGCCTCTTGAGTTAATTTTTTAGGTGATTTAACAAAACCTTTTTTGTTTCCACCTTTCTTCACTAGAGTTTCTTCAAAAATTAATGAATTATAGGCAACACTTAGTATTAGGTTATGTTCTTCTATGATGCTAATACCTTCTGCTCCATCTTTAGTATTCCTTAATATTTTTATAAAATCGTGGGGCCAATAGTTTTGTCCATTTACTAATATTTTGTATGATTTGTAAATAGGGTCAGTATTTTTAATGGTTGACACATAGGTTTCATCTACATAATGTAAGCTTGCAACATTGTTAAAGCTCTTATTTATGTAAGCATAACCACCTTTTCCTAAAAAATAATCTGTTATTAATGCTCTCCAAAATTGTACTGCATCTAAAGTGTCTTTTGTATCATCATTTAATAATGTTACTCTTACATCGCCTTTAACCTCCTCAGCCTTTCCATTATTGTCCTTATAAAGCTTAATAGGTAACATTGATACTGTATCAGCTATAAAATTAATACAACTTTTTAAACTAGGTATATTCAAGGCTTCTTTTTTAGTTACTGTTGTAGTTCCTAATAGAGCTTGTAAAAGTGCAGAATCAATGTTAGGAGTTACTTCATCAGCTCTTTCTTCTTTTTGCCATGGCCATCTCAATTTATCACCACCTTCTTATACAACTTGTACTGCAAAATCATCAACGCCATATAGCATATCTTGCTGTAACAGATACATAGCATTGATTAAACTTACGACCATATCTACTTTACCTTCTGACTTCTTCTTATTTACGTATTTATTTAAGTTAGTGTCTTCTGTACATCTAGAGTTTTGAAAGTTAATTTCTAGCATAAGGTTCTCAAAATACTTAAACATTTTACTTAAAATTAACTCTTTTAATAATTTTGTAGGCATGTGAAGAACGCTTGAATGCTGTTTTATTTCAACGCATTCATGTCCAGCAGCTTCTAGTTTCTGTATTGTGCTAATCGCATTATATCTGTCATATCCAATTTGCACTATTTCTACGCCATATTCTTCTTCAAGCTTTAGTATAAAGCCTTCTATGAATAAATAATCTATTACTTCCCCACCACATTCAAAACATACACCTTGTCTTATTAATCTATCGTAGTCAACACCTTCTTTTTTACTCTTTTGTCTCTTTTTATCCTCAGGGATAAATCCCCATACTTTGCCATAAATAAGCCCTTTATCTTCTGTAATCATAGCTAAAGCTGTATTATCGTCTGATTGTGATAAGTCTAATCCTAACCATACTCTTTTGCCTTTCCAAAACTCTTTATCATCTTTAACTTTGCATTCTCTAACTTTAGTAATTTCAATATATCCTTCAACGCCAAGTCCTTTATACTTAATATTATTATGTTTACAAAGATAGTTTTCTCTTTTGTTTTCATAGTCTATAGCATCTTCACGCATTTCCTTAATTGCTTCAAAGATATACTTGTTTGATACTGCAACAGGATTGCTCTGATATATTACTAGGTCCTCTGTCATCCATTTATCATCAACCAAAAATTCATCATCTGGTTCATATAGTAGAGAGAATCTTCTTTTGCTATCTCTTAACCCATCAAGTGTTTTTTTAGAAATATCTATTTCATCAATCATTCCATTGTTATCATTAGGATATTGAGTACTCAGTATTATTCCTAATTTATTAAATAAAGTTATCTGTGATGATCTCATAGCCTCTATTGGATAACTATCCATAGCACCTGCTTCATCTGCTAGGAATGCATTAGCAAGTTTACCGTCCATCTTATCTTCGCTATATGCTAATGGGGTATACTCGCTGTCTGTTATTAAGCATCTAATTTCACTTCTTAATATCTTAAATACCCCATCATCCGCAAGTGCTGGACTTGATTTTATAATTTTCTTTATCGCAATCTGCAACTCTTTAGATAACTTTAAATCTGGAGCAACAGAGAAAAATCTACTAAACTGTGGATCTGTTAGCATTAAGAGTATAAAAATAACCGCTGCATAAAAAGTCTTAAAATTCTTACGACTAATTAACAATAAAGCGGTTGTATAGTATCTTATATCTCTATTCTTATCATTTTTAAGTTTTGTACATAGTGTTGCAATTATAAGTAACCAGGCATAATCCTCCATTCCCTCATCCATGGGGCAGAGTAAATCAGGATGCACCATAAGTTTTAATAGATTATTTATCCTAGTTACTGTACCTTCATCTACAAATGCTTCTTCATTTTTACCATCTACAATATCTACCCATGATTGAGCTTGTTTTTTTACATACTTACCAACTTTACGATTGCCTTCGCTTAAACACCATTGAGCATATTTATAGGCCCTGCTTTCTCTAATCATTATCCCTTCAATGCCTTTAGTAGTGGGTTTTCACCTTCATCTACTTTTTTAGGTATGCTCCTTAGCGCTGCAGCAATCGTCATTATGTTCTCTTTTTCTATATCTAAAAGCATTTTTCGTTTAGATTGGAGTTGTTTATCTAAGGTAATCATGGTAGTTGACAATTTACCCATGTTTTTAGAGTATTCCAGTAGGAAAGATGATTTTTCATCAGAGTCCATGTTTAAAGTAACTTCATCATATTCATCTTTAAGTTCTTGAATTAGGTTGTATAGTTCTTCTCTTCTTTCATCAAACACGGCACATTCAGCTTGAATCATGCAGTACCTGTTGATGACCGGTTCGTAGATTGCATCGTTTTTTTCGATATTTTTTAATAATTTATTAAGCCTTAAAAACTCTTTATGTGCTACTGGATTATCTCTTACCGCTGGTCGTTCCTTTAATGCTACACCAGTGGTAAGAGCTTTCTCTCCTTCTTCTCTTTGCTTTAATTCTTTTTTAGTTCTATGTGATTTTCCTTCTGCTTTTAATACTGTAAATGGTTTTGGTGGTGTTGGCATTAATTTCACTTCCTTTCAAAAGCTGATGTGGGAATAAATTATGCAGCGATATGGACACGTGGTATCCACGAGCTTCATTTTTTTAACATTGAACCCCTGGGGGGATACTGTTTCAGTTTTCGATTATTATACCTATTTCAAATGGATATTCCTTTGCTAACCCACAATGTTCTCCAAACTTTTCCATCAAACTCCATAGTTGTGTTTCATAATATCCATCTTCATCTAGTTTTAGTTCAAATGAATTACCTTTGCCACCATTCTCTTTGATTCTTTTATTTAATTCATCATGCCTTTTCTTCAACAACATAATTCCATAATCGGTTAGTTTTACTTTTACTTTGTCATTCATATTAATTTTAACTTTCATTTTACCCCTCACCTTTCTAATACTCATAACCATATTGTTCTTGTAGAATACTTTGTAAGTACTCTCTACTTATCTCTCCACTCTCTGCCTTCTCATGATACTCTTCAGATAATGTAATTAAATTGCTATCATCTAATTTTAAGTCCCAATCTTCTTCTATTGGTATTATGTGATGTACTTCTAAATCTGTATAGATATATCTAGGTGGATTCTCTCTTATAGCTAATTGACATAGATAATTATCTCTTTCTGCTATATCATTTCTTTTCTCTCTCCACCTTCTAGACCATCTAAACTTATTAGTATCATTATTTGGTTTCTTTCTCTTGGGTTTCATCCCACAATCATATTTCTTTTCATGTATTCTTCCACAATACTTACAACTCTTTAACATATTGCCACCTACTTAAATAAATTCAGTGCTACATATGTTATTATTGGGATATAAAGCATTACACCTACAACTCTTATCGCACCTTTGTTTTTGTTATCAGATATCATAAGCATTATTACTGTAATTAAGAATATAAAACTATACCACCCTAGTATTTTCACTTTCTCCACCTCGTTTGAACTATTCTCTTTCCCTTACGTTTATAGCTATCATGTGCCATAAGTTCTTTTGAACACTCATATTTACCATCTATGTATAAGTCTATATCTTCACATTCCTTTACTTGCGGACACTCTGAGCATAGAATCTCTGATGCACAGACTATTTTATTGTTATGAAATTTAACTTTACATCTATGCTTCTCCATGCTCTCAACTCCTTGTTAAATAGTTTAGGTAGAACCATTATTTTATAAAGCACGTTCACTTATTGGCTACTTTTCGCCTGCGATACACAAGCCCCATATCATAAACTTTCAGCCACCTAAAAAGCCTAAAAAGACGGTTCCTACTTGACCCGAAGGCGTATATATAAATATACTTAGTCGCACCGTCACGCAGGTTCGTAGGTATTAAGCAACAAGACGCCTGCTACAATTTGATTTGATATAAAAAACACCTTCTCAGCAGAAAGGGGGAACAAACTGCTTTGAAGATGTTCTTTATTGTAATGTATTCCTTTGATTATAAGAAGAATTAGAATAATAAGCCTTTATTTTTTATATTATTCTACAATACCATTTTATCATGGTTGTTTTTCACTTTCAGTATACTTTTGGTATACTCTTCCTATCTTAGCAGATTTCTTCTTTGCATATATTTCGCTTATGTGTAATTCTTCTGCTATCTCGTTTAATGTCTTACCCTCTATAAACCTTTTATAAGCTATTTTATATTCTAGCCCTTCTAGATGTTCAATCTTATTAAGTATTTGTCTTTGAGTCTCCCTCTTGTCCTCAAGTATAGCTTGTATTATTGCTGTTTCATTATCTATCTTATGTTTTCTATCCATATACATATCTAGTGCTATTTTATTGAACTCTATTCTTCTTAGTGCGTAATCTTCTCTTTGTAAGTCATCTAATCTATTTTCATACATTTCTATTTCTCTAAGTAAATCTTGATATGTGCCTATAAGCTTCATCTAGTCACCTCGCTTATACTAATTCTATTCTCTATCTATAAAATCTGCATGTATATTCAATGCTAATGCTACTATAAAAACACCTACTGCCATTCCGAATACAAATACAGCTAACATATCTTTCGCCCCCTGTACTTGCTTTCTAAGCCATGCTTACAGCTTGTACATAGTTTTATATCAACACCCTTATATTTTGCGTTTATGGTCAATTCTCCGCACTCTGGACATATTTCTTTTTGGTGTATTGCTTTGTATATAGTAAATTGCTTTTTATTCATTTTAAATAAACAATATTTTTTCTTAATTTCGTCACATTTACAATTAGGTCGGTAACACTTTGACATTGTTTACCCTCCTTTGCTATAGAGTAACTGGAGCCACACCACCCTATAGCATGTATTTACCGAAAATAAATAACACTCTATGCCCCAAAGTTTATTCTTTGTAAATTATTCCGTAAACGTGATACTTCTTTTCAAAACTATCTCTTCCTTCATTGTGTACTGCATCAACTGCAAACATATGATGTTTTTCGCATAAAGCAATTTTCCTATGATTACTATCATCGATTTTTTTTCGGTTATTTCCCATCCCTACAGCATCCCAATGATGTATCTCTGCTTTACCTCCACATATACAGCATTTCTTGTACTTGATACACAACCAAAGATACTTTCCAATATCATCTGTTCTATCTAGTCCAGAATCTAGTATAGGTATATCCCACTGAAAACAAAATTCAATTAAATAGTTTATGAATAATCTTGCAGTTGTTATACTACAGTCTGAAAGCGAAAAATAATTTTCTCCGCTTTCAATCATGTAGTTGTACTTCATCAATTCCTTGAGTTCCTCAGGCATATGTCCTGTATAATTAGCTATATCTCGAATAGTTGCATATACTTTTTTCCTTTGCTCTGCTGATATGGTCCTGTTATCATCTATCCTTATTTCTGAATTAATTATATTGCCACTTCTTATTCTTAGTATCTTATCTTGCACTTGCTCTCCTGGTATTAGTAGTTTTAGATGTGTTCCTTTGTCATCTTCCTTTATTCCTAATATTTTGCTGTGGTAATGCATCTATACCACCTCGCTTTACTCCTCTGCATGTAATCTTTCTAAATCATAAATATTTATCTGCGGATCTTTCACTGGAACCGCAATATACTGCCCATCTTCAAATTTAACCTCTCTTTCCTCTGCATAGACTCCTTCTTGCTTATACTGTTTCTTCAATGTTGTAGTAACTTTATGTTCAAATTTAGGTTTTCTGTATTTATATAACTCGCTTACCATTTCGCCATGCTCATTGACTTTAGGAAATTCCTTGTAGCCATCTGGTATTTCTAAAGTTAATTTCAAGGAAATTTCTCCTGCTTCAAACTCTTGGTCATATACCTTATCAATACATCTTTGAATTTCTTTATTTAAGTCATATAACATGCATTTAAATATTGGGCTCTCGATATTTATATCTAATACTTTCTTTGATAAATCTATGTTTTCACTTATTTTTTTCACAATAGTTCCCCCTCTTAAATAATTTCTGATATTTCGACTTCAACTCTCGGATTCTCACTATAGAGCTTTGATACTCTTAAATCTATTACTTGCTTGTCATCATCAAACGCTATGTTATTTAAACTGTCTAGTATTATCTTTGCTATATTGTCTGTGTCAGGCTTTTTAGTAGGCCTTATTTCACCCGTTATCATTTCTTTTCTTTTTTTCTTACTTGTGCTCTTAGGGATAGAAAAGTATGCTGTTATCTCTGCTTTAATTTGCCCTGTAAGCTTTTTATCTCTATGTGTAATGCAATAGCATTGTTTAACCCAATTTTCGTATTCTACAGTCTGTTTAGGCGTATATGCTATGCCTTGCTTTGTCATTCTTGGTCTTGCTTTTGCCTTTGGTTCTCCTGGTATTTCAAAACTAATCTTGTTTACCATTTTTACCTCCTGTATACTTAAGATGTGTGTGCTTTGTGGAGTATCCGACCGAGTCGCCAAACTTTAGAAGGATACCCCTTAGCACATGCCCTAATCCTCTTTTATCGTTAATAACTTCTTAAACTTCCAACCTCTCTCTAATAGTTTTTTGATGTGATTCGCATTAGCTTTTTTTACTATTCTTTTATCTATCTTCTCTAGCTTGTCCAGTATTCCGATACAAACCTCTATATTGTCTAGTGCTTCTTCAGCTATATGTAATAGTTGTTTTTCTGTTATATTTTCATAATAACTTAGTGCTTCTATTGCATCATAAAGCTCTAGACTTTCTTCTTCTACTTTATCCATGTGTTCTTCCCATTTATCGTCTTTCTGTAGAACTGGTAGTTTCAATTCCACTTCATTACCCCCTTATCATCTCTATACAATTTGCTTTTAGATGTTCGTGTTTCGCTATCTTTATTAATTCATTTAGCTTGTTTCTTTCATTTGATACTTCTGTTTCTATTATCTCTGCATTATTAGTTTGTTTGTTTTTTTCTAAGTTCTTAATCTTAGCTATAGTCATTTTAATTTCATGCATTAGTGTATTCATAATCTCATTACACCTCTTTTCGTTCTCATTCTGTTGTATGCTCCACCTTCTCCTATCATGTAGTGCTTATATTCATCTTTTGTTTTTAAAGAGTCAAGCTTGTCCTTGTGTTCCTTGTAACTTCTGCAATAAGCGTGACAACCTACTCTTCTGTATTCGCAATCTAAACAAGGTCCTTTCATGGCTTGTCCCTCCTAAGCTTATAGTTAGCGTTTATTTACAATCTCGCATAGCTTACAAGTCTGACAAGAAGTAAAAATTTCATTTTTACGATTTCTTTTACCTCTGCATAAAATGTTAGTATCATTAGGTATAAAGCATAGTGGTTTTTCTGTCTTTTTCTCTTCTCCAAATTCTTCTTCAAAATATTTATTTAATTTGTTTTCTGATTCTATTAGTTCCTTATCAGATAAATTTGTATAGAATTTCATAATATTTTCTCCTTTCTTCGATAATTGTAAATTTAGTCCTTATTCTTCTATTACAACAAACTCACTTTCTTCATATTCATATCCTTGGTTATCTATATTAGGATTATTAAAATCTTCCTCGCCTGCTTCAACTGCTAAAGGACAGCTCCAACTATAGCATTTACCAATTTCTTCTCCTGTTTGTTTGTTTATATCAGTTTCAATTTGTTCAGGATGTTTGCAGTTATAACCATTGTTACAACTAAAATTATCTTCTAAGTATGCGTTGTAAAAATATCCGCATTCGTTAGCAAAAACATTTATAGATTCTATTTTCATTGACATATAATTTCTCCTTCCTTACTAACCCTTAATTTAGTTTATTGTTGCTCTATACATTCTTTTATATATCCTTCAAATGCACATTCACTTGTTATGCAGTCATTGCATTTCTTATCTTTACACCAGTTAATACATTCATTACACATATAGATAGTGTAAACAGTTCCTTCATCTGCTACAGTTTGAGAATATATCTCCGTACCTTTTGGTATTGTTTTTCTACAACCATGACATCTATGTTCTTTTCTAGTTTTTACTTTGCCATCCCTTAAAATATTCATATTTCATTCCCCTTTCTTATTCACATAGACTAACCCTCAAGTTAACAATCAGCTAATTTATTAATATTGTTTTGCAAATCTTTTAACACTAGCAACCTGCAAAATTCACCACATTGCCAAACGTCCATCACTGTTAAAAGATATTTATTCCCTTCCACTTTCAAGCTGCACCTTTTTTGATTGTTTTCCTTCTTCTCTTTCAATAATTTGTATCATCACTCAACCCCCTTATAACTACTTAATTCCGTATTTTTCTTTTAGCCATTCAGCCATGTTAGTAAAGTCTTCTAATAATTCTTTTTCTCTTTTTAAATCTTCTTCCGTTGCTCCTTCTCTTTGTATGTAATGCTGTAAAGCGTGTTTAATAATTTGAACTTTTGTATATTTGGTTATGTTACTCAGCCTCCTTATTTATCATATCCATATGGTGCAAGTACATTTACAGTAACGTAACTATCTCCTACTTTATTAACGTTATGAATAACTTCATCTACCAAAAATTTATTTCCTTTGCATCTTATTTTTTCACCAATTCTCGGTATAGAGCACGAATTGTATTCGGTGATAGTTTTATCGTTGTGCTTAACAGATATAAGTGTTAAAACATCATATTTATTCATCACTCAACCTCCTCAAAATATCTTTTAATTGTACTTTCTAACAGTTCTCTGTCTTGATGTTCAAAAGCTACGCTTGCATTTTCGATTAAATAATCTGCAAAATCTTCGGTATTAACTTTTAATTTCTCTGCTAATTCACGATTTTGCTCTGAAAGTTCAACATACTTATTTATTAAACTGTTAAATCTTTCATGTTCTAGTTTTACTAAATAATTTCTAAGGTGTTTGTTATCTGCTATCAGTGCTTTTATTTCTTCTGGACTTAGTTTTGTATCTTCATAATCTGCAAGCTTTTGAAATATTGCATATAATCCTTCTAATATCGGTTTCGAACCTTCGATTTCTTGGTCAGCTTTGCTTAACTTATCCGCTACTGCCATATAAGCAATTCCTTTTTTAGTTCTTTTAGTTAACCTTTCGTTCACTCTATTCCCTCACTTTCGCATCTTTTATCTTCGCTTATATTAATTATCTCTAGTTTGCAAAATCCGTTTTTATTGTATTTGCAACTATAGTTGTCGCATCTAACTAAGTTCACTCCAACCCCTCACTTTCTAATCATTTTTATAACTACAATATTCAACTGTTACAATTCTTTCATAAGTAAATTCATGTTCGCACTCTTCGCAATACATTTCATTATCGCTATCGTCATATTCCCAACTATCCAAAAACTTATGTCCACAATAAGGACAAACAATTTCACTTGTATATTTACAATATATTTTTTTATCTTTCATAATCTCACCTCTCCGCAAAGTCTTATTTTAGTTACGTTACCCTACATAATCCTCAAATTTCTCACAACTTCTAAAAATAAACTTGTTATTAACCCATCTTTGTAATCTTAGTATTTTGTGTCCTTTAGGAAGTTTGTGCTTATCAAATATCATGATGTACGGATCATAACCTAGTTGTTTTAGTTTATAGACTCTGTATAAATCAAATTCAAAATCAGTTTCATAGTTTGTTAGTACATACACTCTTAATTTTCTAAAGTCTATATTAGTTACTCTTTTGAAACTATCTAGGTTCTTAATAATTAATTCTGATTGATTAGGTCTATCCCAAGCGAAATGAAGCATTTTTATTTTTATTTGTATTAGTTTATCTATTACTAAATCATCCATAAACCTAATATCTAATCCTTGATTAAAGTTAACCCAAGCTTTAGAGTCTATTAATTGCTCTAAAATATCTAATCTATCTGTCTTACAAGCAAGTAAGTTTGGATCACAAAGTTCAATATTCTTTTGTCCGTTAAAGAAATTATCTAAATTGCCTACTTTGTAACTTGTTAATCCTTCCTTTTTACCCACTATGCAAAATGGACAACTTCTAGGGCAACCTCTTGTTGTAAAACCGTATGCAGTATCTTTAGTGTTGTAAAGAGAATAATCTGGAAACATATTTTCTATTTCATCAGGTAATTTATTTTTTAAGTCATATCCTGTTCCGCCTTGAATAACTTTATCTGCGTTGATGCAAGTTAGATCATCATCAGTAAATGTAAATACCTTTGATTTATAAGCTATGTCATATTTTTTAAAATGATTTATCCATTCAACCGCATCACCTTTGCTCTTATGATAAGCTGATATTTTCATCAATGCTAAGTTGGGGAAATTATGACCATCTACATCAAGCAATCCTATTTTCAATTCGTCACCCCTTTTACGTTAAAATCTTAGTTATCATAATGTTTTTCTATATCCGCTATAGTTTGTAGTATCGGATATACTTGCTGTGGTACTACTGCATTCCCTAAACACTTAAGTCTGTCCACTTGATTGGGAATCCCATTATAATTTCTACATAGTTTGGGTTGATATATTGTGGATCGTTCTCTCCATTCCTCAACGCTTCTTGTGGAAAGCTTCCCCTGTAATGTTTCGAACCCTTGTATCGTGTCTTTGCAGCTCCCCTCCACATACTCGCTGTTGGTGTTGGTAGCTCCTGTAATACTTGACCTAAGTTCTTGCTGTGCCGACTTCCTTCTTTCCTCTGAGAACTCTTTAAATTGCTTACCCATGTATCTGAGGCTACCGGAGTAGACAATGATAAATACCCTTTCCCTTTGATGAATCGCACCGACTGCTGATGCTGGAAAGCTACACCATCCGACATTGTACCCCACTTCGGCCAAATCATTGAGAACTCTTCCAAAGAACCGTCCATCTTCGCTTGACAATAACCCAGGTACATTTTCGCCCAAAAACCATCTTGGTTTAATTTCGCTAATGAGTCGTGCAACTTCGCCCCACAAATCACGTTCATCATCAGAAGCTCTACGTTTACCTGCAAGACTATGCGGTTGACAAGGAAATCCTCCACTAAGCAAGGTGATGTTTTCAATTCCTCTTTCTCGAATAGACTCAATTGTGACATTTCTTACATCCCTCCATCTGTTTACATTAGGCCAGTGTTTTTCTAGTACCTTAGTTTGATAATCTTCCCACTCTACTTGGCCTACAGTTTCAAACCCTGCCCATTCAGCTGCTAAATCTATCCCACCTATTCCAGTAAATAAACTAAAATGTGTTAATCTCATGTCTGCCCCCTTCCTCGCTAAGTACAACTTTTCTAACTAAGCCTGTAATTTAAAGTCTTTCCTGCTAATACTTCCTCTCTGCTTAGTCCTATCTCAACAAGATAATCCTTTGACATTTCTATAATCCTGCTTCCAGTTGCCTGGTCAAACTCTATTAGTTCATCTATACCAAACTCTGAACTGCATATTACAGGCTTTTTATTTAAGTATCTGTGATTTATAATCTCAAACATGATGTTTATATCTGTGTCATTTACTTTATTGTTTTTGATTACTCCCTTGAAAATGTCGTCTATAAGCAGTACAGACGCATCCTTGTATTTACTAACCTCTTTTTGATAGTAATCTTCGTCAATCATGTTTTGTTTAAGTCTAGTTATTACATCCCTGTAAGGCATATACAGAACTCCTACTCTGTACTTCTTCATTATGTTGTTTGCTATTGCTATACTAAGATGCGTCTTTCCTGCTCCTATACCTGTTTTCTTTCCTGCTATATTCTTACTCAAGAATGTTATACTGTTTTTTCTTAAGTCTTTCAGGTCCATAAAGTGCTTAACATATGTTATAGCTGACTCTTTAGCTTTTACTACTGTTTCATGTCTTCCTTCTGTTTCAAACTCCTTAAAGCCTATTTCAAGAAAATCCGAACTAATTCCTGACTCTTGGAGCATTCTTTTATATGTTTTAATCTCTCTACATTTGCAAGGTTTTGATGAAGTTATTCTTCCATCTTCGTCATACATGTCTATCCACTCAGTATCTTTGCATAATTCACACTCATATGAGGTCGCTGTCGTCAATCTCTCCTGTTCCTTTGAATCCAATGTGCGACAAATCAGGCCCTTTGATTTCATTTCCAGGTATTTCTTCTCGAATATGTTTAGAGTTGCTGCTGCTTGCTCCATCATGTTCACCTCCTAGTTTCATTCCTCCGTCTCTCTGCCAGTTTTGCAAAATACCATCTACATAACTTTTCGTTCGTTTTCCTTTTCTATCAGCTTCTAATAATGCATTCTTGCACCATTCAAAACCATATTGTTCTAAATTACTTTGTATCCATTGAGCTGTTAATGCATTAGCCATTCCTATACATTGTTGATACAAAGTAGCTAATTCTTTGAACTCGTCAATACCATCTTCTTCTGTAGCTGACAATTCATCTTCTGAAGTTAAACTACTACTACCATTTTCTTGTTGTTGTTCTTCTTCTTTTTCTTCTTCTTTTTCTTCTTCTTTTTCTTTTTGCGATTCGGTATCCATACTGTTTCCATACTGTATTGATACTGTATTGATACTGTATTTGTACTCGTTCGACAACTGTATATATATGTTTACAAACTCTTTGTTTTTAACTTCCATAAGTTCCTTTTCAACTCTTGATTTAACTTTTGGACTATTTGAGCCATTGTATTTTATCCAATTGAGCAACATGATCTCTTTTGTGCTTTCACAGTATAATATTTTCTTATACTCTATAAATCTCTTAAGCAGCTTATCTATTGTTTCTCTGTTGTACCCTGTTTCTATCTCCATAATTCTCTTAGGTAGTTCATAAATGCCACACTGTGATGTTTTGCTGTTTGTCATAAGATAGAGATAAAAGTATTTTTCTTCTGGAGTTAATTCCAGTACAAATGCATCTTGCCAAAATGTTATTTGTACCTGTCTGTATACAGCCAATTTATCACCTGCTTTTTAAACTTTTTTGAATATAAATGGTATATTTTTGAATATATTGTTTATACTATTAATAACAGGGGAACTATAACCGCGTTGGTTGTATTGATTTTTTATCAAAGGCTTTTTTAGCCTGTTCCCCTTGTATACCTTAACTTAATGTTTTACTTTTGCCCTTAGCTCCCAACTAAGGGTGTTCCATTTTTATAACTCTGAATAGTGAATAACCTTTGAAAGCTGCTTAACTGACTTACAGTATTCACATTCACCACATCCATTCGGTTCTATCTCACCGTTTTTTATTTGTAGTATTCTTGGAAGATTTGATTCTATTTTCATAAGCTCAAACTCTATCATTTCTGTATCAAATCCTATTACAGCTTTATCAGGCGGATTTTCTTTAGTTACTGCAGCTATTAAACCTTCTAAGTATGAATCTCTACCAGTTCCCAACTTTTCTATTTCTGAGTAAACTGCAATCTGTGTTGTATATCCATAATGCTCTATAAAATTTACATATCTTTCGTGATAGTTACTCCAAAACTTATCATGTAATCCTTTTACAACCTTTAAATCAGAAAATCTACCTTTGTCCGGATTATAACTATCAATCATTATTTTCCATGGTACTCCGAATAGTTCTGCTGTCATTATTACTTCCTTCTGACCTTCAAGAGCCATCATCATTAAACGATCTGATTGAATAGTTTTTATTACATCATCTAAATTTTGATACTTAGCATATAATCCACCATCTTTCTTATATAATGCTGAGTTTTCTTTTTTAAATTGTTCTAGTGTCCCTTCATTCCATGCATGAACATATTTTCCAGTTAGGAGAGCATCAGATTCTTCTTGCTTATACTCTCCTTTTATCTTTGCTAATGCTCTAGCTTCACACTTTAGAAAATCCTTATACTGACTAACAGACATATATTGCTGATTGGCTTCTTGACTAAAGTAGTTGCTACTGTCCAATTTCAATCTGTTCACCTTCTTTGACCACTTCATAATCAACATCTACAACTTGCTCGAATTCTTCTTCTAAGCTTGATCTTTTTATTTCTGATTTTTCTTTATTATCTTTAAATTCAAAGCCTGAACCTTCTTCAAATGCTTGTTTTTGTTCTATGCTGTCAAAGTCTAGTTCTATGAGTTTGCATAATCTTCTCAACACTGTTTTCTTGTACATTTCACCAGTTGAGTCAGTCCATGCTTTGCCTGATGATTGTTTTGAAAATGTCTTTCTAACGTGCTCCATTTCTTCAACGCTCATTGTTTCGTACATCATAGATCCATCTTTGAAAAGTGCTACTGCGAATGCTCCTAATATCGTTCCATTATTAAACATCTTAGGTTTAAAAGTTATGGTCTGCTTTCCGTCTTTAATTTCTTCTTGAAACTCGTCACCCTCACGTACAAGCTTTGCATATATATCTTTAATAGGATTGATACTATACTTCTTCGCAAGCTTAATTTCGCCCTTATAATCAGTCTGAAAGTTTAATTGATTACCATATGGTATTGCATAACATTCACGATTGAAGAAATCTAATCCTAAAAAAGCTCCTTTAAGCATTGTTCTCGCTACTGTGATAGGTTCAACCTTATCTATTCCTTTTGTATCTTGTAATACTGTCATGCAGTTCTGTAAAAATCTAGTTTGATTAAATCCTTTTGGTAGTGCTTCCGACTTATTGTCTAGTAACTTCTGTAAGTTGCTATGAATTACAGTTAATTGATTTTCTGCCATCATATAACCTCCTTCAATTGCTTATATCTCTCAAGCTCTATTTCAAGCATCTCAATTTTTTTATTTATAAGATTAAGTTCAGAAACACTTTCCACAATATGCTGTCCAGCTCCTAGCTCATAGTCGTAACACCAAACACTCATTTTTTCTTTATCGTCTAAGTCTCCTAATGTAATTCCAACCGTTCTATTTCCTTCTTGTTGCCACTTTCTTAATTCGTGTATATCAAACTTAATATCACCCTTATAGTTACTCATTCCTATTCCTCCTCAATCTTTCTTAATAGTCCGATCGCTTTATCTTGCATTGGTTGAACGTAATTATAAAACGTTTCATCAGATACACTGTTTTCAGTTTCTATATCGTGTAGCAAACTGTATATTAAATCAACTTTGTTTTTTAAATCTCTCATGTGTACCTCCTTGTATTAATTTCCGTTTTCGGATATAATACAGATAATTGAATTTTTACATTTTCCTTATTGGACCTTTTCTGTTCCAGCAGACTGGTCCTCTTTTATTTCCGTATAGTAAATTTTTAGTTCTCTTCCAGTTCCTTTACCGTAACAAATGAGCTTTCTTCCTGTTGCTGTTTGCAATGCTATCCCTCCTATTCTTTTGGCATTTTAAATACTCTAAATTTGCAGTCATTCATTTCTCCATCACAACTAATAAAATCTTGTATCTGATCTAACACTTCAATTGCTCTTTCTTCTGTTTCGTAAGTTCCCAATCTTATAACTGTTGAAGTTGTTCCTATGGTTTTAAAAAACTTTATAACAGGATTTACTGCATCTGTTTGAACGATTGAATATTTATCGTTTGTCTTTTCAATTAATAATTTATTTGCTTTTGCCAATGAACTTTTGTTTTGACTTCTAATCCACATCTTTACACCCCCTCGCTAACCTCTTAGTTAGTGTTAAATAAACTAAATCCATTATTATATTTCTTTTTCTGTAAACTCGTGTTTGCAATCCATACATTTCCAGTGACTAATTCCTAACCATACCAATATTCTTAATACATTTCTTTTCCCACATTTTGGACATTTTTTCATTTAATACACTCCTCTTTAACATATTTCTAAGCAACCAATCACATTCTGTAAATTATCCATACTTCCCACGTTAACTGTCTACTTAATACTTTTCTAGCTTGTCCCTCCCAAGTGTGGTAAAATTTACTTAAAAGGGGGTGTTACATATGTCATTTAAAGTAAAAGGTTTTGATAAGTTAGAGAAACAACTTAAACAAATGGAAAAGGCTGCTAAAGACCTTGAAAAAGAAAAATACATACCATTTGAAAACCTATTTACAAAATCATTCATGCTAAAATATACGAACTTTACTACTTTTGATGAACTACTAGAAGACGGTAATTTTGTAGTTAATTCTGAGGAAGATTTTAAAGCTATTCCAGATGATGAATTCGATAAACATATTGCTGCTACAACTAGATTCAGTAAATGGGAAGATATGCTTAACCACGCAACAGAAATATATGTTTCGAAAAAATTAGGCCTCTAGTATTTCTATTAATACTTTTGTTTTATCAATGCAGGTTGTTTTAACTTTCAACTCACATCCTGCATTATTTTTTATTTTTCCTAGAAGATTGTCATCTATTTTTGTTATTACTTCTACTTTTAAGTCCTTATTATCCACCTTTCCCACCCCCTACATTGCTATTTTCTGTAATTGCTCTAGTATCTCTTTTACGTCTGCTTCATATAATTTAGCTGCTATTTTATACAAATCATCTAAGTGTCCGAATTTCTCAGCATATTTGATTACTGATAGCTTGTCCTTCTTCTTTTCTTGTTTTAAATTGTAGCCTTCACATCTAGCTTTTAAATCAATCGAATACACTTCTCTGAACCTATCGTATAGTTCGTTCCATCTTAGGCTATAATTAGCCTTCTTGTGTCTTACAACCTTATTCAAAACATTTCTCTTGGTGTATACGTCTATATCTTCTGTAATACCTTTGATAACCTCTGTCTTGTACTCTAACTCGCTTTGAAGCTCAATCACTTTGTTTTGATGTTCTATTAGCTTAACATTAGCAATTTGTAGTGCTCTAGCCATTACTGACTCTGGACTATTCCATTTCTTTTCAAGTTCTATAAAATACTGTCTTGCAATCTTGCCTTTTTCTGTTTTTTGTAGCATTGCTAATTCTTTTGCCATGTCTATTGTTATTTCATAGTCAGTAGCTTCATAATCTCTTCCATTAGCATGTCGACTTATTTGTCGATATGCTCTGTAGTCTACATTTTCAATAAATCCGTAATCTGCATATCTTCCAAACCATTTCATAAATTCTCCATGTGGTCTGTCTAAGAACCCCCACAAATCTCTTGCACTTGCCGTCTGCCTGTCGCCTTGATAATTAATTTTTATCAATTCATTCACTGCTTGTCCCTCCTTAAAAATTAATAACTTCTCTACCTAGTTCTGTCACTCTTATGGAACGTGGAATATTCTCCATCTTTTCGATATATCCGAACTCTTCTAGTATCTTTATCCGTCTATGTATTGTTTGTGTAGATTTTACTTTCGTGAGTCCACATATTTCTCTAGTGCTTGGACTTATTTTGTTTTTATCTATATACTTTGCAATTACTTGTAGCACATTCCTAGGGGTTACCATGCTTGTCCCTCCTTTACAAAGTTAATGACTTTAGATGATTCTACTAAGATATTATTTAGTGTATTTTTAAGCTCGAAATTCTCTTTTTTCAATACTTCAATTTCTCTTTCAAGCTTACGTCTATGGATTGGAGAAAATCTTTCTGGCTTTACTCCTTCTAACTCTAAAATATGTTGTTCTGTAAATCTTATTGCTGGTATACCTTTAACCGGAGTTATTATTCCATTTAAACGATAATTTTCAATTGTCTTAGTGGTTACTTGCCATCTTTCTGCAAGGTCTTTTTGAGTTAAAAGCTTGTCCACTATTAGACCTCCTTTAACTTATTTTTAGACTTTTAAAAATATCATCAATTGAACAGTCATATAGTTTACTCATTTTTTTTATTACTTCTTTCGAAGGACTTCTATGACCAGTTTCAACTTTATAAAGCATACTTTTGCTAATATCAAGTGCTTTGACTGCATCATCAGTATTGATTCCTAGTTTTATTCTTTTAAGCCTTATTGGTGTCAACTTCATTTCATCACCTCTCTTCAAAATTTATGATATTTGCTATCACTGTATGTGATTATAATATCACTGTATGTGTTTTGAGTAAAATTCAATTATATCACTTTTCGAGTCATTTTAAAACACTTTTAGTGATTATTCTTGTATTTCTTAATTTATCTCAAAATTACTTAAAATTCCTATTGATTTTATCACAAAAAGTGTTATTATATATTGCAAGAGGTGATTTTAATGTTAGGAGATAAAATAAAAAAATTAAGAAATGATAAAGGATTAACACAAAAACAGTTAGCCAATAAATTAGAAGTAGCTCAATCTACAATAGGTATGATTGAAAGAAATGAAAGAGGAGCAGGCAATGAACTATTGGTTAAATTTGCAGATTTTTTTAACGTATCTACTGATTATTTACTTGGTAAAGATGAGTACGATTCTTTAATTGAACATGAAGTAGCCAAAGACTTTATATATCCTTTAATAATGTTTCTTAAAAAAAATAGTTCTTTATTAAAGAAGAGAATAAATTCTTTCCTTAATGATTATGGATATGATTACATTGAAGATGAATTTACATTCGAAGAAGCTGAAAAATTTTATTATGATAAAATAATTCGATACGACTATAACAGTATTTTGTCTGAAATAGAGAAATTAGGACTTTCATACAAATTAGATGAAGATAAAAAAATAATTATTTATATTAAAAAGTCAAATGAAAGTAAAATAGATGAAAATAAATCAGTAAAAAACACTTTACCTATAGTACCAGAAGAATTTACTAATCCTGAGGAAGCACGTGCATATGTAGACAAACATCAGATTTTTGGTTCAAGTGGTTTTGATGCTGATAACTTATCTGATGATGAGATTTTGGAATTTGCTAATGAACTTTTAAGGCAAATGGAGATTATTAGTTATAAATATAAAAAGTAGACATTCAAAAGGGGGACTATAAAATGGAATGGATAGACGAAATAATTATAGGTTTATTGGATATTTATGCCACTTCTTGTCCTTATGAATTATGCACAGCGTTAGGAATTAAAATAATTAAAACTTCACCAACTAATGTTATTTTACTGGGTAATGAAAGTACATATATAAGGGAACATTTAGGATACGAAACTATTTTTCTAAGAAACAATCTTACAGAAAAAGAAGAATTATTTTTTTTAAAACATGAATTAGGCCATGCCATATTACACCCAAATATTAAAAATTCATATAATAAACATTTAATTAATAAATATAAACTTGAAAAACAAGCAAATTATTTTGCTTTAAAACTGCAAGACTTAAATATAGATGAAGTACAATTTAGAGAAATGACAATAAAGCAAATCGCCAGTTACATTGAAGTTCCTTATACAGCTTTAAAACAACTGGTTAATATTTAATTCATTTTGCGAACTTATGTTCTTGGAGTAAAAAATAAGCGAGGAGGGAATGTTGAGTGCAATATAATATAACATATAGAGAAAAGGATAAAGGCATACAAGTAATAATTAGCTACAAAAATCAAAATGGAAAATGGCAACAGAAAAGTAAACAAGGATTCAAAAAGAAGGGAGAAGCAAAAAAATATGCAGATAAAATGCTTGAACAATTAAAAGAAAATATTACTTTTAACCCACCAAGTGAATTTGATGGCATAACTTTTGAAGAGTTTGGACAACGTTATTTAGAGCATATGAGATTATATAGAGAACCTAAAACTAATGAATCTACCAAAACAGTATTGAATAGATTCTCAGGGTTAAATAACCTAGAAATGAATAAAATAACTGCCTTAGATATACAGGAAATAGTAGATGAACAAACAAAAGAAGGATTAAATTCTAATACTATAAGCTATTATCTTAAAAAGCTTACAATTATATTTAATTCTGCAAAACATCAATACAATATTATTAATTCTGTGCCTACAAAAAATGTTAAAGTAAACAAACCTAAAGATATTAATAAAAAAGCTTTAACGGATTGTGAAGTTACAAAGCTTTTAGATACTTTCAAGAATAATAAATACTATTTAATAGTTTTCCTAGCAGTAAAAACAGGAATGAGAATAGGTGAAATACTAGGATTAAAATGGAGTGATATAGACTTTAAAAGTAATATCATTACAGTTAACAAACAATGGAAGAAACTTAAAGACGGATCTTATAATTTTGGAGAATTAAAAACTAAAAATTCAAACAGGATAATTCCCATTTCTCATTCAACCTCAAAAGAATTACTAGACTTTTTAAAAAGTAAAAATGTAATTAATATAGATAAAAGAATTTTAAATTTTAAAAATAAAGAATCAGTTATATCATATGTTAACTCACTTCTTAAAAAACATGATTTCGATATTTCAATACATGAATTAAGGCATACCTTTGCAACAAAATTAATTGCAAGTGGATTGGATTTCAAAACAGCAGCGAATATACTTGGTCATGATATAAGTCAAACAATGAAAACATATTCTCATGTTAATAATGATATGATGGACAAAGCAAAAAATTTAATTGAGGAATTTTTTTAAAATAAATTTTTGACGAATTTTTGACGTTTCAAAGCACAATGTGTATTTTTAAAGCTTTTACAATGTATATTTCCCTTACTAAGATGTAAGATGCGAGTAAAGTAACAAAAAACAATCCTTTAGTGAAACGAATTTTGAGCTTTCCTATAAGTAGTAAAAAAAGCTATTGCACAACGAACAAAATAGCTCGTTTGCAATAGCCCCTTTTCATAGAAAATCTTTTCTCTATCCTAATTATTTTTATTTGTTCAAATAAAGTGTATTTATTCTTTCCATAGCTTCACTATGTAGCTTATATGATGTCTCATATAAATCATCCAGATTTTCCATACTGCCTAGAACACCGTTCTTGCTTTTAATATATTCTGTAATTCCTTTCACTGCTTCAATTGTTACAGTATGAGAGTCGTCTTTTAAAATATCATTATATACATCATCTAATTCATTAATAACTCTAAAGTTCTCATCAATCATTCCATCAAATATATTTGGATTTACAAGCTTCCAGATACAAACCATATAGTTTATCTTAATATCTTCAACATATGGTGAATCCGAATAATTCATTAGAAATTCTTCATATTTTAACGTTCTTTCCTTCAATTTGTTTGCACTTATAGAAAGATATTCTTCTACCGTAGTGGGTTCATTCAATTCTTTAGTCATAATATCAAGATAAGTAGCTGTCATATCTGTTACTTTATCTTCGTAACTATCCTTCAAAACTTTATAGTCCATCACTGGATAATAAGCTCCTTCTGCACTAGCTAACCCATAGCCCCTTTTAAATAGTTTTTCAATATAATCCGCAATTTCTTGATTTTCAAAAGCTTCTATTAAATCATATTTATTATTACCTATAATTACATAAGAACCATCAAATTTATCAATATTCTTTTCATAAGCTTGTTGTATTTCCTTTTGAACATTCAAACTATTATCAGTATAGAAATAATTAGTTTCATTTTCTAATCCTCTTTTTTGTAGCTCAATAAGCTTATATACCATTTCATCTGCAGTTTTTTCATCTGCTTTACTAATATTATCATTTATATAATTTTTAAGTTCTTCTATTTGAGGGTTTTTAACTATAAAAGCTTCAAAATCTTCTGCAACATTAAGTTGTTGTTCATCTTGATTTGCTTCAGGCTGAGTAATTTCATTCTTATTACTTTGTTCTACTCTACTAGTCGAACATCCAGTGAGCATTAAAGCTAAACATGTTAATACGATTACTTTTTTTAAATATTTTTTCATGTGTTTTTCCTCCTAATATTGAAATCTATTATCTGCAGTTTCTTTACTAGACTAATGATAGCTTCTTTTACATGCTAATTATACCAAATAGTTTCTTTTCTATCCAGCATAGATACTAAATGCTGAAAATAAGATTATAATTTAATTCTATAGTTCTATATTTCGTATGTTTATATATATTTTATTGAGGTGGTAACATGAAAATAGCTATATATTCTCGCAAATCGAAATTCACAACTAAAGGTGAATCTATAAATAATCAGATAGAATTATGCAAAGAATACGCTATACAACATTTTAATGTAACTAAATTCATAGTATACGAAGATGAAGGATTCTCTGGTGGCAATACACATAGACCTGAATATAAAAAGATGCTTAACGATGCACAGAATTGCAATTTTGATATTTTAATGTGCTATAGATTAGATAGGATTAGCAGAAATATCTCAGACTTTTCAGATACAATAGAAACTCTCCAATCTAACAATATAGCCTTCGTATCTATAAGAGAACAGTTTGATACTTCTACTCCAATGGGAAGAGCTATGATGTATATAGCAAGTGTATTCGCTCAACTTGAAAGAGAAACTATAGCTGAGCGTATTAGGGATAATATGCTCCAGCTTTCACGCTCTGGTCGTTGGCTGGGTGGAAAGACACCTACTGGATATATATCTGAAGCCATAGAGTACTATGACGCTGACATGAATAGAAAAACTATGTACAAGTTAACACAGAAACCTGAAGAATTAGAACTAGTAAAATTAATATTTAATAAATATATAGAATTTAAAAGCTTAAATCAGGTAGAAGTTTGGTCAACTACAAACAATATTAAGACACCTAATGGAAGCTACTTCAATATAAATACCACAAGAAATATATTAACTAATATGGTATATGTAAAGGCGGATAGTAAGATACATAATTACTGCAAGTCTCATAATATGGATATAGCTTCTGATATATCTGAATTTAATGGTAGTAATGGGTTAATGGTATATAACAAAAACATAATACGTAAAGGAAAAGCTAATAAACTGAGAGAGCCTTCGGAATGGATAGTCGCAGTAGGCAAACATAAAGGAATCATAGATTCATCTGACTTTCTTAAAGTACAAAAAATGCTTAAAAGAAACAAAAATAAAGCCCCTAGAGAAGGTACAAGTAAAGTAGGATTACTTAATACACTTCTGATATGTAAGAATTGTGGAAGTAGATTTAAACTAGTTTACGGTAATAAAAGAAATGATGGTACTAGACCTTATTACTATAAATGCAGATTAAAAGAAGTGTCTAAGGGTACTAAATGTAATATAGACAATTTATCCGGTGAGCTTATCGATGAACTTGTGCTTGAAGAGATAAAGCAATTTATTGTGAGTTCTAGTAAATTCTATAAAGCTCTAATAACACAAAAGCGAAATGTCCTAAAATTAAATGATTCACATAGAACTGATGTTAATTCTTTAAGAAAGCAACTTTTGGAATATCACCGAATAGCTAAAAATTTGACTTTACAGCTAGGTCAAGTTGGGAATTCAGTTGCTAATAAACATATAATTAGACAGATTGAAGAAATAGATCAAAAAATAAATACTATAAACAATAAAATTAATATATTAATAGACAGTAAAAAAGAAATTACTTTGAAAGAACAAGAAAGTATAAAATTATTGAAAAATACCTTTTCAAATTTTAATGATCTCATTTCTAAGCTTGAGCATTTTGAAAAGAAAAAGCTTGTATGTTCCATAATTGACAAAGTTATTTGGGATGGAAAGAATTTAGAGATAACAACAACTAGCTCAGAGTAGCATCACATTTATATGCATATAGCATCTGCTATACAATGGGTTATAGAAACTAAGGACCAATACAACACTAAAGTTTTAAATCTTTCTTTAGGAAGTCCAGCAAACAGCTCAGTAAATTCAGACCCATTAGTTAAAGCAGTAGATGAAGCAGTTAAATCGGGCTTAACAGTAGTAGTGGCCGCAGGAAATAGTGGTCCAGGAAGCAAAACTATTCTATCCCCAGGTAATAGTCCTGCTGTAATAACAGTCGGTGCGGTAGATGACAAGAGAACTCCTGAAACTGATGACGATACTATAGCTTCTTTTTCAAGTCGTGGCCCTACTAAGGAAGGTTTAAGAAAACCAGATGTAGTAGCTCCAGGAGTAAATATAATGTCTCTTTCAAATTCTAGTCTTGATAACTATGCTGCATCAAGTGGAACATCAATGGCTACACCTGTAGTAGCTGGTTCAGCAGCTTTATTGTATAGTAAACACAAAAATCTTTCTCCTGAACAAGTGAAGACTATGTTCAAAAACTCTTGTCATGACTTAAAGGATAAATATGAGAATCAAGGATCAGGAATAGTTGACTTGAATAAATTATTCGAGGAGCCTTTAAAAGAAAGGCCTCCTAAAGCTCCGCCTAAATCATCTCCTAAGGAAGATGCATCTGCAACCTTTGGGCTGTTTAATGAGAATATAATTATTGTGCTGCTTGTTATATTACTCCTCGTGTTAGACTTTAAGTAGATGATTGCAAAACAAAAGCCCACAAAAGTGGGCTTAATTTTCTTAATTATATTTTTTTCCTATATAATTATATGGGTTTTGAGCAACTCCATGTTTTCTAACTTCAAAGTGTAAGTGTGGACCAGTACTATTCCCTGTATTACCTACTAAAGCTATAGTTTGATCCTTATAAACCTTGTCTCCTTTTTTTACATATAACTTGCTGCAATGTGCATATCTTGTGGTGAATCCACCACCATGATCAATTTCCACCATATATCCATAGTTGCCGTTATATCCAGCAAATTTAACAGTTCCGCCATCAGCTGCTTTAATAGCGGTTCCGATTCTAGCACCTAAGTCAATACCTTCATGCATTTTACCCCATCTTTTCCCAAATCTTGATGTCAAAGTACCTCTGGTCGGCATAATAAAGGACCCAGTACCTTCTTTAGGTGGTGCTTGCTTAGTACCTTTTATCATAATTTGAGCTACCGGTTGTGAAACTAAGGTTTCCTTTATTATTTGTTTAGCAATCTCTATGCCATTATGCTTTTCAACCTTAGCTACAACTTCGTACTCTCCTGGCACACCTTTTCTTTTCACTTTCTCTTGATCTTCATACATCGATGAACTGTATTCATATTCAGTTTCAAAATCTATTTTCTCTTGATAAATCTTTTCTTCATATGTAGCTACTGTTAGATATGGTTTAGGAACAATTAGACTAATTTCATCTCCAGGATGTACAAGTTCTGAATTTTTACCCGGATTAGCTTTTTGAAGGTCTTCGACAGAAAGGTTGTATTTTCTGGAAATAGTCCAATAGTTTTCACCATTCTCTACTACGTGTGTCTTAACCTCATCTGTTCCTTTTTGTAAAGTAGCTAGTGCCTTCTCAAAATCTTCAACCTTAGACACAGGTACTTCCTTCTTCTCTATCTTTACATCTTCAACTATTTTAACTTCATCAACTTTAGAATTATCAGCTTTCATACTATCTATATAAGGCTGCTTTATCCTATCTAAAACCTGCTTTGCTTCATCTTCTGACTTTAAATATACTAAATCCTTACCATCTACCTTTAATGCAAAAGCTGCTACACTAAATGTTAGATTTGATTTTATACCCTTTTCTATAACATTATTAGCTGTAAGCTCTTTATCTTCTGCATGAACATCCTCAAATGCAAGTTTTTCTTTTATAACAATATCCAAATTATAATCTTTAGATAACTGCTTCTGAACTGAATCTATTAAATCAATAATTTCTTGTTTATCCCTAACTATTCCAATATCTTTATCTCCAAGTACAACCTTAAATGCTCTTGTTGATTTCTCATGATCAACGCTTTTTTTGAACTGTATTAATGCAAAGGATGTAAACAAAACAGCTACCACTAGGATAATACTAATCTTAGCATTAACCTTAGTCCCATTTATTTTAACTTTATGAAGTTTTCTAATGTTCTTCTCAATAGTGTCTTTTATTTTATTCATATACGAGCTGATCATATATTAGCTCCTTTCTTTTTCTCATTACATAATATGTCTGGATAATAATTCCGTAACAAATTTGTAATAAGAATGTAATAAAAAGCCTGTTTAAATTATATCATATTTTTTTTAATAAGCAATCACTTTTTTAAGACAAAATACTACATGTATTCTAACAGCATGTCTATATTATATTCTATTCAATAAGTTTCTATTATATACCATTGTGTCTTCAAATATTCACTTATGTAGTGTATACACTGATGAACTAGTTTTGAGCATAAAAACTACATTTACGTCTAAAATACTGACTACTCAATGCTAAAAGTAAAATAATTAAGCTTATTGCTTTGATATGTAAAATGTTTTTTATCTCCCTTTCTCTTCTCGTCTATTAAGTCTCCAGGTATACTGACATCAGCCCCATAGGGTACTATAATCTCAACTAAATAATACTCTTCATCACTATATACCGCTTCAATATGCTCTCCATCTGTATCAAGTATCCACCCGTGGTCATACTGTGCAATGACAGGGTACCAATTAATAATATCATAAATAGCTCTTCCATCACTAGTCTTATCTGTAACATGAGGAAATTCTAGCACACCGTTTATTTCTATGTCAATCTTTTGACCTTCTTTTATTTGTGTATCTAATTTTACCATTAATATATTTTGCTTTTTACCTATTATATTATAACTTAATATCTTTCCTTTTCTTTTAATTGACCTAATATCTAACATAATCGGTTCCTCATTTTTTAGTATTTGCTCACCTAATTCACTTTTTAAATCCAAACATATATCGTCAGTTCTTATTGATTGAGGAAATAAGTAAAAATATATTTTATCTAATTGTTTTTTTGTGTTATTCACAAATTCAACTTTTTCATTGACATACATTTCCTTATTTTCAGGCTTGACTTCAACTGTCATTATATACTTATTGAGATTGTTTGTATTGTTTGCATCGTTTATATTCCATGCAAATTGGATATCATCTTCAATATATATATATAATGCAATAGGTAATATAGTTATAAACATCAATGCTACAAATTTCATTAATATTTTTTTTATTATAATAGACATCTCGTTTTATCACTCCCTCTAACAATTGATATTAATAATATATTTTGAAGTATCGAAAATATACTTTTTATCCATAATTTATTAATGAATATAATTTCCTATGTGTTATAAAAACACTTTTGCTTATGATATAATAGTTTTAATCATATGATTTGGTAGGTGAAGTATATGTCTTTTCTTATTGAAACTACAGATATCGATTTAGGAGATACTCCTATCGAAAATATTTTTATTAATGATTTTATGCCTATGGCAGACGGTACATACGTTAAGGTATATTTATTAGGATATAAATATGCAAAAGATAGAGATACGAGCATTAACTTAAATAACGAGATCATCGCAAAGCATTTAAATATCCCTCTTACCGATGTTTTGAGAGCATGGGACTTTTGGCAAGGTAAAGGGATTATAAAAAAGCATAATAAGGAAAATGGTAGTGAATATGACTATAAAGTAGAATTTTTAAACCTTAAGCAGTTATACATAAGAAACAACTATCAACCTATATGTGCAAAGGATACTACTAAATCTAATACGCCATATAATTGTTCTGTAGAAGATTTGATAGAGGCTAATAAAATCCCTAGTATCCATGAAATGTTTAACTCTATAGACTATATCGTGAGGCGTCCCTTAGTACCTAACGAGAAAAGAAAAGTGCTTGAGTGGATTTATAATTACAACATGAATCCCGATATGATAATCAAAGCATTTTTTTACTCTGTAGAAAAAAAGGGAAAGAAAAATGTCAATTATATAGAAGGAATAATTAGAAATTGGTATGACATGAATATAACAAGTGTTGAGGCTCTGCAGGAACACTTTAAATCTAAAGATGAGAAGTTTTACAGATATGAAAAAGTTTTGAGATCATTAGGTATTAATATGACTCATGCTAATGAAGGACAGATGAAGGTTATTGATAAATGGTTTGATGACTGGAAATTTACATTAGAGGTAGTTTTAAAGGCATGTGAAGATGGCACAAAAAAAAGCACTAACCCAAATATAAACTATATAGATGGAATACTATCCTCTTGGCATACAAAAGGAATTAGAACTGTTGGAGAAATAATGGAAAAAGATAAACCCGTTCCCAACGCTAAAGTTAGCTCAACTTCTATTAATAAAAGACAACCTTTAAAAACAAGATTCCATAACTTTGAACAAAGAACTTCAAAGTATACACCTGAAGAGTTAGAAGAGATAATAAGGAAGAGAAGGGGATAATAGCTATGGAGAACACATATATAAGTAATATATTGAGGGAATATGAAAAAAGAAGAGATAAAGCTTTATATGAGCAAAAATCTAGACAAAAGGAAGTATACACTAAAATCCCTCAAATAGAAAAAATAGATAATAGAATATCTAAAACTGGTTTTCTTATAGCAAAAGCAGTCCTTCAGAATCCAGATATTTATAATGATAAAATTTCTGAGATACAGTCTGAAATGGAACAATTGAAAAGAGAAAAAGCAATATTAATGACTGAAAATAATATTCCCTTAGAGTTCTTGGACATAAACTACACATGTAATAAATGCAAGGATACGGGCTTCTTAGATAATGGAAATAAATGTACATGTCTTAAGCAAGCATTAATAAATCAAGCTTACAAGATGTCTAACTTAGACCATATGCTTGAAAAAGAAAACTTTAAGACTTTTGATATAAACATATTTTCACCGGAGAAATTCGAGGGAGAAAAACTTTCACCTAGACATAATATACTTGATATTTTAAATAGATGTGAAGGATTCTGCTTCAACTTTGACGAAAATAATGAGGAGAATCTTCTTTTCTACGGCACTACTGGTCTTGGAAAGACATTTATGTGTAATTGCATAGCAAAAGCCTTGCTTGATAAAGGAAAAATTGTTATATACCAAACAGCATTTAAGATATTAGAAATAATAGAAGAACATAAATTCAGGAGAAATTCTCAGTCAGATATTAATGATACAGAATATAGCCTCTTATTCGACGCAGACCTCTTAATAATAGATGATTTAGGAACTGAGCTTACTAATTCTTTTACAAATACTGAAATATTCAATATAGTCAACTCTAGACTCATTAAGGGGAATAAAACTATCATATCTACTAATCTTGCTCCAATGGAAATAGCTAATACTTATACAGACAGAATATTTTCTAGAATATTTAGCAAATTCTCAGCATTAAAATTTTATGGTCCTGATTTAAGATGGGAGCCGTATAACGGAAAAGATTAATGATTAATTTTAAGCATAAAAAAAGAACAAGCTTTAAAGCTTGTTCTTTTTTTATGGAGCTGGTGAAAGGACTTGAACCCTCAACCTACTGATTACAAGTCAGTTGCTCTACCAATTGAGCTACACCAGCATAGTTTAAAAATAAAATGGCGACCTGGAAGGGACTCGAACCCTCGACCTCCAGCGTGACAGGCTGGCATTCTAACCATCTGAACTACCAGGCCAATTATGGTGGGCGCGACAGGGCTCGAACCTGTGACCCCCTGCTTGTAAGGCAGGTGCTCTCCCAGCTGAGCTACGCGCCCATAATTGGTGACCCTACCGGGGTTCGAACCCGGGTTACCGCCGTGAAAGGGCGATGTCTTAACCGCTTGACCATAGGGCCTTAAATGGTGACCCATCCGCGACTCGAACGCGGGACACCCTGATTAAAAGTCAGGTGCTCTGCCGACTGAGCTAATGGGTCTTACAACTTATTTGTTACGGTATTAACTTTTCTTACCTCATTTGGCTTTATAGTCACAAACTAAGCGATTCGCACAAAACTAAAAACATGTTTTGGCTCTCTGCTTATGCCGACTGACCTAATGGGTCTTTCAAAGACTACTTTTTATATGATACAGGATAAAGGCACTATTGTCAACACTTTTTATGAACTTTTTTGTCTAATTATAGCGTGGTAATTTATAGCAAGCTACATAATTCAATACAACATCAAAAAAGCGTTGACAATAGCTGTTTTTAAAGCACTTCTTCTCTTATTATAGTCTGGTCTCTTTTAGGTCCAATAGAAACAATACTAACTTTTACTCCTGTCAGCTGCTCAATCCTATAGATATATTTTTTAGCATTCTCTGGCAGCTCGTCAAATTTGGTGACACCATTCATCTCTTCTTCATTCCACCCATTCAAATCTTCATATACAGGACTACATCTAGCCAGTGTTTCTAAACTAGCAGGAAAATCTGCCACTATCTGACCATCAAGTTCATATCCATTACATATCTTAAGCTTTTCAAATCCTCCTAACGTGTCTAGCCTTGTTACTGCTAATGATGTTAATCCATTTATTCTTGCAGCGTACTTTATCATAACTGTATCTAGCCAACCACATCTTCTAGGTCTCCCTGTTGTTGTTCCGTACTCATGTCCTTTTTCTCTAATGGCATTTCCTGTTTCATCGTGTAGTTCTGTTGGGAAAGGTCCCTTTCCTACCCTTGTGGTATATGCCTTTACTACTCCAAGGGCATTCTTTAGTCTAAAAGGACTTATTCCTGCTCCTATAGGTACTCCGCCTGAAATAGGATGTGATGAAGTTAAATAAGGGTAAGTTCCAAAATCTAAGTCAAGTAACGTCCCTTGCGCACCTTCAAATAAAACCTTTTTGTCTGCATCCATAATATCATTTATTAAAACAGAAGCATCTACAACATATTTTTTCAACTGATTTAAGTAACCCATATATTCTTCTACAATTTGATCCTCATCAAGTACTTCTGCATCATATAATTTTTTTATTATTTCATTTTTTTCTTTAATATTTTTCCTCAAGTTTTGTTCGAACAATCCTGTGTAAAATATGTCGCACATTCTCAGACCTGTTCTATCAACCTTATCTCTGTAGCACGGGCCTATTCCTTTAACAGTTGTTCCTATCTTGAGCACTCCTTTTTTTTCTTCTTCCAGCTGATCCAGTTTAATGTGATAAGGAAATATTATATGTGCTCTATCACTAATTCTTAAGTTTTCTGTGGTAATTCCTTTCTCATTAAGGTATTTTATCTCTTCAAGCAATGATTTTGGATTTACAACAACACCATTTCCTATGACACATATCTTATTGCTATAAAATATTCCTGAAGGTATTAAGTGTAATTTGTATTGGTTGTCTCCTATTTCCACAGTGTGTCCTGCATTGTCTCCACCTTGATACCTTACAACCATATCAGCTTTTTCTGAAAGGTAATCTGTGATTTTCCCCTTACCTTCATCTCCCCATTGTGCACCTAATACTACTAGAGTAGACATCAAACCATCTCCTTTATTAAGTAACCTATTTTACCTTAATTAGTATTTGTATAACATAAAAATTATATAAAATAAAAATCAATTTAGCTACAGCTTTTCGTTTTCCATATTTTGTCTAAATAACTTTTTCTAATATTCTTACAATATTATTTGAAACATAGTCTTTCTTTACCATGGTTTTCAATATATCCATAGCATCTTTATGAGCCATTCCCTTCCTATAAGGCCTATCATCTATTAATGCTTGATATATATCAGATATAGATATTATCTGATCTTCTCTTGTTATTTCAGCATATGTTAATCCTTCAGGATACCCCTTTCCATTAAGTTTCTCATGATGGTTGCCTGCCCATCCTGCTATATCCTCAAGCCCTTTTACTTGTCTAAGTATAAGCTTTGTATAATATGGATGTGTTTTTATAATATTAAACTCCTCACTATCTAATTTATCTGGTTTCTCTAGTATATTATTTGGAACTGCTAGCTTGCCTAAGTCGTGTAAATATGCAGCAATCTGAAGTTTCTTTGACGTTATATCATCATATCCTATGTAATCCACTATCGCACTAGAAATATCCACTAATCCTTTAGAGTGTCTATAAGTAAATTTGCTTTTGCTATCTATTAATCGTGAAAATGATTTAGCTATTTTTTCTAACTCAACTATCCCTATCAACGTAGAATAATCAGGACTATTAGCTTTTATTATTTGATCTAAATTATAAAAACTTAGATCAAGCCAAAACTTGTCCTTTTCAATTATATTAAGTAAACTATCCACTGCCTCAGCACAAAACACCTTGTTTTTTGATACGTCAAGCCATTTTTTAATCTTATCTATATTTTTTCTATCCTTCAGCATATCTCCAAAATATATATCTACATAATCAGCTATATGTATTATCTGAGACCCTATAGGTATGTCGTTTTTGGATAACCCATATACTCCTGCTCCATTCCACTCCTCATGATGGTATCTAATATACTCTACACAATCTTTGCTTATTGGTAATCCATCTGCTATTTCTGCACCAAGATGGCAATGCTCTTTCTTTAGAACTGCATTATTATGAATTTCAAATATAGTATAGTTTGACATCTGTCCATTCATTCCAACATCATGGATTAATGCCGAATAATAAATGTCTGCACATACCTTGGTATGTAACCCCATATCTTGAGCTATGCTATTAGACATGTATGCCACTCTTCTAGAATGGTCGAAGTGTCTATTTTCAGCTATATCTAATGCTAAAGATAGTGATGAAAAAAGTTGTCCTAAATTTATATCTAGCTTTTCCATTTCGATGTTATCCCCCAATACTTTAATAATTGAATCAATTTATCCACATATCCACAGAGATATGCACAGATGTTCGCTATGAGTCTGTGGATAATATCTGTGAGTTATTAGCTCGTTCAACTTTCATCCTATAATAATATCCATATATTATAGAATTACTAATGATAAAACTATCTCTTATATCAGCAAATTGCTCATCATCAAATATATTAATGTTTTGGTCATAAAGCTTATCTTTATATTCACTTACTGTTTTAAATCCACACTTTTCATAGCATCTTATTGCTCTTTTATTATGTTTTGCAACATCTAAATACATACACTTCATGTTCATATCATTAAAAAAATATTTTAATAGTAATAAAATAGATTCTGTCCCATATCCTTTATCTACGTAGTTTGGATCAAAAACAATTCCTAGCTTTGCATTTCTTCGAAACCTCTTTATCTCCTTTACATTAATATAGCCTATTATGACATTACCTTCATTGGCCACGGAAAAACATGCATTGTTTCTCTGTGTAGTTTTTATCTTGAACCATTCCCTTACTTCATCATCATTTAAATCAGGAAAATTGTAATCCTGAAAAAGTGGATTATTATGTTTTCCCCATCTTTTCATTTCAAAAACATCTTCAACCTTTAATCGCCGTATTCTTACCCGCTTACCTTCAGTAATATACATAAGGTTACCCCCTACGAAATGAATGTAATCTTTGTTCGATTTTTCTATATTATAACATTGTTATTAAATGTATACTATAGATTAGGAAATTCATATTGAAAAAAATACTCCGTGGATTTCCACGAAGTATTTTTTTCTTTATATTTATTATCTATTTATCAATTTCTCACCGAATTCTTTACCATATTCTATACATTTTTCAAAAGCTTCGTCAAATGGTACAAAAGTTGTTTTCAATCCATTCAGCTCAACTTTTAATTTAAGGTTTTTTAGATGGTTCTGTATAATATCAACAGCTTCTCCACTCCAACCATATGAACCAAAAGCTCCGGCTAGCTTCCCTCTATTTGTAATAGGATTTATAACTGCAAACATCTTATATATTGGTAATAGTGTGTTTTGATTTATTGTCGGCGAGCCTATTAATAAAGCAGAGCTTTTTTCAATCTTTTCTTCTAACTCAAAAATATCCATCATCTCAATATCAGCCAATTCAACCTCAATATCTCCAGCAAGCTTAATACCTTCTGCTATTTTTTCTGCTAACTTACCTGTATTTCCATATGCTGATACATATGCAAT
Source organism: Brassicibacter mesophilus (assembly GCF_050433385.1). Classification (NCBI taxonomy): domain Bacteria; kingdom Bacillati; phylum Bacillota; class Tissierellia; order Tissierellales; family Thermohalobacteraceae; genus Brassicibacter; species Brassicibacter mesophilus. The sequence goes on along the minus strand of NZ_JBNPXI010000014.1, from coordinate 20,627 downwards.
AAATACCGTTGGCTTTCCATGTCTACAAACTGCTTCCTTAGCCCATTGTTCTGATAGTTCAACATATTTTTTCCAATTACTTCTAAGTATAGGTCCATGTCCAGGACAAACAACATCTATTTCTAAATCTCTAATCTTATCGATTGCTTTTAGCATATAATTGCTAAATGGCTTAAGTATAACATTAAAATAATATTTAAATGCCTCATCAAAATCCTCTACTAAGTCGTCATACATTCTTTCATCGCAATAGTGGCATCCAAACGAATCACAAGTAAATAACACTTTATCTTCTACAAGATACGTATATATACTATCAGGCCAATGTAGAAATGGCGCTGATATAAATTTTAATGTCTTATTTCCTAAGTCAAGAGTATCACCATCACTTACTACCAGAGACTTGAACTCAACGTCAACCATATTCTTTAAAAAATTTATAGCTGACTTGCTACCTACAACTGTAGCATTAGGAGCTATTCTTAACATATGTCTTAAATTACTAGCATGATCAGGCTCTGTATGGTCCATAATAATATATTCTATTTCTTCAGGTTTCACAACCTTCTTAATCTTTTCAAGGTATTCATTCTTATATGTTTCTTTAGCTGTCTCAACTATTGCTTTTTTATCTGCATCTATGAAATATGAGTTGTAGGTTGTGCCATATTGAGTTTCCATGACAACATCAAATGTAACTAAGCTAGGATCTAATATACCTATCCATTTTACTTTATCCTTGATATCTAGTATCTTAGTATTATCCATTACTTCACTCTCCTTTGAAAACGCTTTTTCAGATATTATTTACCCCGAATGTTAAATAATAAACATTCGAAGTTAGCAATTACCTTTAGCACTATTGCCTGTGTTTTTCCATGTTCAAGAACTTTGTGTATTGACCCATAAAAACTAATTCAACTGTTCCTATAGGTCCGTTACGATGCTTTGCTATAATAACCTCTCCAATATTTTTCTTTTCAGAATCTGGATTATAATATTCATCTCTATAAAGAAATACTACTATATCGGCGTCCTGCTCTATAGCTCCTGATTCACGTAAATCCGATAGTATTGGTCTATGATCTGATCTCAGTTCTGGCGCACGTGAAAGCTGGGACAATGCAACTACAGGGCAGTCCATTTCTTTGGCCAACCCTTTTAGTCCTCTTGATATAGCTGAAATCTCCTGTTGTCTATTTTCAGTTCTACCGTCACCAGACATAAGCTGTAGATAATCTATCATAACTAAATCAAGACCTTGATCCATCTTAAGCTTTCTACATTTAGCCTTCATTTCCATTAGTGTGATACCCGGTGTATCATCAATGTATATTTTGGCCTGTGATAAGGGACCCATAGCTCTTACAAGCTTTGGCCACTCATCTTCATCCAGACGTCCATTTATTATTTTTTGAAGCTCTACATGCGATTCAGAACTAAGCATACGCTGTACAAGCTGTTCCTTAGACATTTCTAAGCTAAATACTGCTACAGATGCATTTCCTTTAAGTGCAGCGTTTAACGCCAGATTTAAGGAAAATGCAGTTTTTCCCATAGCTGGCCTCGCTGCTACAAGTACTAAGTCTGATTTTTGAAGTCCAGAAGTTTTTCCATCAAGATCTATAAACCCTGTAGTAAGTCCAGTTATTCCACCTTTATGCTCTGCCATTTGTTCAATTCTAGTAAAGCTTTCTAGCAGAACACTTTTTATAGGCTCTAGACCCTCTTGATTCCTTTTTTGAGTAATATCAAATATCTTTTTTTCAGCTAATTCAATTATATTGTTTAAGTCCTCGCCTGCTTCATATCCTTTTGCAATTATTTCATTAGAAGCAGTAATCAATCTTCTTAATATAGATTTTTCTTCAACTATTTCACAATAATACTTGATATTTGCAGTTGTAGAAACACCTTCTGACAAATCTGCAAGATATATAATTCCTCCAATTGCATCTAATGTGTTTCTCTTTTTCAACTCGTCAGAGAGAGTTATAAGGTCAACAGGTTCATCTCTACCATAAATATCTAAAATTGATTCATATATTTCTCTATGAGCCTCTTTGTAAAAATCTTCTGGCTTTAATATTTCTGTTGCAGTAACTATTGCATTTCTGTCTAGTATCATAGAACCCAATACTGACTGCTCACCCTCTATACTATGAGGAGGTATTTTCCCTAAGGATTGTATATCAATAGACATTTTATCACCTCCATGGTAATACTGTAGCTTCATGAAGAAATCATATATTGCTGATTCTATTCTTCTGACACATGTACTTTAAGTTTTGCAGATACATTTGGATATACTTTTACTTCAGCCATTGTTGTTCCAATAGTTTTTATATTTCCACCATCTACTTCTATTTTTCTTTTATCTATCTTTATTTTATGCTGCTTATTTAATTGATCCGCGATTTCCTTTGTGGTTATTGAACCAAAAAGCTTACCATTTTCTCCAGATTTGCTTTTTATCTCAACTGTAAACTTTGATATCTTTTCTGCTAATTCTTTTGCTTTTGCTAATTCTTCTTCTTGTCTAATCTTTTTAGCAGTTCTTTGCTCTTCGAGTACTTTAACATTGCCCTGTGTAGCTTCAGTTGCTAAATTTTTAGGAAATAAAAAGTTCCTCGCATATCCATCCTTAGCATTAACAACTTCTCCTTTTTTTCCTAGCCCTTTTACATCTTGTAATAATATAACTTTCATTACTCTTCACCTTCCTTTAGATATTCATGTATAGCTTCTTTTAGCATATTTTCTGCTTCGTTTATATCAACATTATCAAGCTGAGCTCCAGCAACAGTAAGATGACCTCCTCCTCCCAGCTTTTCAAGTATAAGCTGAACACTTAGACCACCAAGGGATCTCCCGCTTATGTGAATTTTCCCATCATTTAAAGCTAGTACAAATGATGCTGTAATACCACTTATATTTAATAAATCGTCTGCTGCCTGTGCAGCCACAAGTACGGATTCTGCGCTCTCATTTTTCAATCTAGATATTGCAATTTTATCTTCTATAATAGTTGCATCTTTAATAACCTCTGCCTTTAGTATAAATGTGTTTAAGTCATCTTGGAACAACTGCCTAACAGAAGTAGTATCTGCTCCTGCCCTTCTTAAAAAAGAAGCTGCTTCAAAAGTTCTCACACCTGTTTTAAATGTAAAATTCTTTGTATCAACACTTATTCCCGCCATTAAAGCCTCTGCTTCAAATCTTTCCATTTCCATTTTGTCACTCATATAGTGGAGCATTTCGGTCACAAGCTCACACGTTGAAGAAGCATATGGCTCTAAGTATGTGAGTACTGGATCATTAATAAATTCTGCTCCTCTTCTGTGATGGTCTATTAACACCACTTTTTCAACAATCTCAAGCAGTTGAGGTGCTTCAGTGTAGCTAGGTCTATGGTTATCTACGACTACACATAATGATGCCTTGTCTGCAATATTTCTTGCTTGCTCAGGTGTTACGATTACGTCTAGATATTCAGGATGTTCATTTTTTATCCTATCAAATATATTCTTGATGGATGGATTAATACCACTTAAAACAATATAGCCTTGCTTATTTCTATTCTTTACAGCTCTATAAATACCTATAGATGCACCAAAGCTATCCATATCGCCAACTTTATGCCCCATTATAAAAACTTTATCAGATTGATCTATCAGCTGTCTTAAAGCATGAGCTATTACTCTAGCTTTAACCTTTGTTCTCTTTTCAACTGCCTTACTTTTACCTCCATAGAAACTTAGCTTATCTATCTTTTTGACAACTGCTTGATCTCCTCCACGTCCTAATGCTATATCTATAGCTGCCTTAGCATATTCATATAGCTGTGCAAGAGTTTTGCCATTTACTCCAACTCCAATGCTCAGTGTTACAGGTATTTTATTACCTAAATTTATATCTCTTACATCATCTAAAATGTCAAACTTTTTAGCCTCAAAATATTCAAGATATTTATTTTCGTAGATTATTAGGTATTTATCGTTTTCATACTTTCTGATAAAGCCATTTATTCTTGATACCAATGCATTTAGCCTTTTGTCTATCTCTGCCAAAACAATAGGTCTATTCACTTCATCGGTATTATTTTTTACATCGTCATAGTTATCAACTTGAACTAAGCATACATTTACCTTCTCATCATTGTACTTGTTTTTAAGTATTGTAAAGTTTGTGATGTCTATCCAGTATAGCATAATGATATATTTATTTTTATTTTCTCTTCCCTTTGACGTATTTACTATATTGTACAAGACCTTATAGTATTTATCATTAAATGCTACTTCTATTGTCATATCTTCTTTTTTATTCATTATCATGTCAACATTAAAATTCGGTATAATATCGCTAATATCCTTATCTAGTATATCTTTTGTATCAATCATCTGAAGAAACTTCGAATTATACCAATTTACAGTACCATCTACCTCTAGCATTATTAAGGGAATAGGTAGGTTGATAACAGCATACTTAGTAGCTGAATCTATTTCATTTGTAAGACTCTCGATATACTTTGTCCACTCTACTTTTTTAAGATGTACATTCTTCCAATGATAATATATTAAATACGCTAATAAAACTACTCCTACTGCAGCTATCCGAGGATCGTATATTGCAATAATTCCTATTAATATCCCTATTATCCATAGATATAGTTTTGAATCTGGAATCAGGAACTTAAAGATTTTTTTATTTGACATGCGATATCCTCCCAAGGATTTACTCAATCTTTTTCAGCTTTCTAAAATCAACCATCACATCTAATATCCCCAAAAGCGATATTATCAAGCTAAAGGGTACATTTATTACTATAAAAAATATCAATATTCCTTTTGTTATTTTATTCATCCTAGCTTTGTTCATTAAATATACTATAACCGCCAGTCCTTGAACAAGAAAAACAAAGAAAATTAATATTATAGTGTTAATAAATATTGTCTCATAGTAAAAAATCTTAAAATATCTTACAATAGATGATGCTAAAAAAAGTACTACTGCTCCAAGTATTATATTGCTTGGTAATCTGAAGTTTATAAACCTTGGTATATTAACAGCTTTTTGCCCCAGTCTGGTCAACACGGCTGTTGCCACCCAATAGTTTATGTACGAAACAAAAACAGATGAAATAATAAGTGTTGCAGGTATTATTATAATCATGTACTCTACAGTAGTTTTAAGTAGTTCTTTTATTTGTGTCATTTCATAGTTAGTAAGACCTATATCTTTAATAATATTCATCTGAATACTAATGCTCTCTGTTAAAGAAGCATTTATCTGACTTAAAAAGCTTGTTCCCGTTATATATCCTATGATACCTATCCCAACAATGGTACAAGCTAAAGATACAGCTGTACTTCCTATCAATATCTGAGATGGTTTATATTTCTTGTTTATCATATATGTTATTGAAATAGAAAACAACCCAAATAGTATAAAAACAAATACACCTGTTAATACATCAAATAAAATACTAATGAGTATGCTTGAAGCCATAATAGATAATATATTGTACTTTACGCCATGCCTTACTCCTAATATTATAAAAGGCACAGGATAAATCATTATAATAATAGGAAAAATGTATAGTCCTATTATAGCAAATACCGTCATCAGCGTAGTTATAATCGCCGTCTCGGTAATCCTAGTTGTCCTGCCATCTAAATTCAAGCTTTTCACCTCTATCTTCTTGTTCTTTTAAAGTAATCGAGCACACCACTTAAATCACCATACCATTTTTCTATCTTGTGATCTTCAACCAATCCTAATTTTGCCTTTTCCTCTACTTTAGCATCTATACTATCAAACGAAAGCCCCAGTCTTTTACCCAATAGATACGTTACAAGTATTATATTCGCAATTATATCTAGTATAACATCCTGACTGTTATGTATTCCTTTAGCTAAGAGTTCAAACAGCGAAGCAACAGATGTTAGCAACTCACTTTTAAGCCACTCAATTATTTTAACGCTTTTCGTTATATCAATATTCTTATCACCGAATCCCATGTATGCTATCCCCCCCCATTATACATTATAGCAAATATGAATACTCTATACATAACTTTATTTTATTGTATTCTATATGTTAACCTCAATTAAAATTAATGTTCTTAATAAAATTCTACATAGTATCCATTGTTATGTCAAATAAGTACGCTCACTACTGTTTTCATCTTTATTCTATCATATAACAAAGCTTCCAGTATGAAAACTGGAAGCTTTGTTTATCTTAATTTGACACCTTTACGTATGAGCTTTATTATAATTATAGCCAAAAATCCTCCTATCAATGCCGTATAAAGCTGTGGTAAAGAAAAAGCAACAATTATTCTTGATGGAATCTTTGGCACAATCAACGTCACAAGATATCTAACAGATATAGCAAGGAAGGCTGACTTGACTAAAGCCGCCACAGTCACCCCAGCTATATCCCCTAAAATGTTCATATTTCTTCTAATAATATTAAATATAAGTACAAACAATGAATTTCCTATCATTACGAATGGTACTAAAGGAAATAACGGCATAATTCCGAAAAAGAAAGCTATCAATGGAGTTAAGCAACCTACTATCACTCCAGATGTTGTTCCCACTAATCCAGCTCCGATTATCAAAGTAAAGTTTACCATGGGTCCTACCAAAGGTTGTGATACGTATCTAAAGCCAATTTGAAAAATTAAAGCTAATGCCAATAAAAGACTTGTTCTAGCTATATATGTAGTTGAAAATCTGTCTTTCATCTGTGCAGCCCCCTTTTAGTTATTTATACAAGTCGAATTATAGATACCCATTATAAAATTCTATATTCATGCATGAATACAATTTGTATATAATATCATTTTATTATAAACCTTAACCAAAAACATAATTAGAAAGAGAGGGGTTCTTCCCCTCTCCATTAATCTGCTGTATATGGTAAAAGTGCAACTTGTCTTGCTCTTTTTATAGCTCTTGTCAACTGACGTTGATGTATAGCACAGTTTCCTGAAATTCTTCTTGGAAGTATTTTTCCTCTTTCAGTAACGTACTTTTTAAGTTTGTTTACTTCTTTGTAGTTAATGCTTTCTACATTATCTACACAGAAACTACATACTCTTTTTTTAGCTCTAAATTTTCTTCCTGCCATTCTTTTCCCTCCTTTAGAATGGAATATCGTCATCATCTACTGGACGAAAACCGTCTGTATCTATATAATTATTTGATTCATTTGATCCAAATTCTCTGTTAGTATTTCCTTGTTTATTGTCGCCCCATTCAAGGAATTGAACATTATCAGCAACAACTTCAGTTACGTATCTTCTGCTACCATCAGCTGCATCGTAGCTTCTTGATTGTATCCTGCCTTGAATAGCAACAAGTCTTCCTTTAACTAAATAGTTAGCACATGTTTCTGCCCGTCTTCCCCAAACTACAATATTAATAAAGTCAGCAGTAGGTTGTCCTTTACTTTCCATCTCCTGCTTTTTATCTTTCGATAAATCTTTATCAACTGCGATGCTGAAAGTCGAAACTGCCGTACCATTTCCAGGCAGAAATCTTAATTCTGGGTCTTTTGTTAATCTTCCAATTAATACTACACTATTCACAAATACACCCCCGTACGGCTTTATTATTCTTCTTCTCTTATAATCATGTGTCTAATAACTGTGTCTGTAATCTTAGCGATTCTGTTTAACTCATTTATAACATCAGCGCCCGATTCAAAGTTTATAAGCGTGTAGTATCCTTCAGTATAGTCATTGATTTCAAAAGCAAGCTTTCTCATGCCCCATTCATCAATTTTATCAATTGAACCATCTGCTTCAATGATACCTTTAAATCTTTCAACTACACCATTTCTCGTCTCTTCATCCATGTCTGGTGCGAAAACGAATACAGCTTCATATTTTTTCATAAATTTCACCTCCTTTTGGACTAGCGGCCCAGCCTTCATTAGGCAGAGCAAGGAATACATTACATCATAGCATTATATCACTTAATCAATATAAATGCAATGCTAGTATTTATCTTTTCCAATAATTTATATATTATAAGCCCTTTGAAAAATCAAAGGGCCACTTTTGCATGCTTTATATCATTTCTTTAATTACTTGAGCTAATCTTTTGATTCCTTCTACTATCCTTTCTTCATCCATATTTGAATAGTTTAATCTAAATGTATTTTCATGCCCTCCATTAGGAAAGAATGACCCACCTGGTACGAATGCAACATTTTTTTCAAGAGCTTTTACAGCTAGCTCTCTAGCATTTATGTTCTCAGGAAGTATAACCCAAGTAAATAGTCCACCCTCTGGGTAAGTAAATTTAACTTCTGTAGGAAATTCTTCTTTAATCGTATTAAGCATTAAATCTCTTCTTTTTCTATATACATTCTTTATTTTCTCTATATGAGAGTCAAGATCATATTTTTCTAAGAACTTGGCTAATTCCATTTGTGATATGGTACTAGCCTGTAGGTCTGCACCTTGTTTAACTAGTATATATTTTTGTAGAGCTTCTTTATCTGCACAAGTCCACCCTAACCTCATGCCAGGACAGAAGGTCTTAGAAAAAGTACCTAAGAATATAACTCTACCTTCAGTATCAAAATGCTTTACCGCAGGAGGTATTTCTCCTTCAAAACGCAATTCTCCATATGGATTATCTTCTACTATAGGTAGATTATATTTGTTAGCAAGTTCAACTAACTTCTTTCTTCTCTCTATTGACCATGTTCTTCCTGATGGGTTCTGAAAATCAGGAATAACATATATAAGCTTAATTCTTTCTGTAGTTTCAAGGATCTTTTCAAGTTCAGACATTATCATTCCTTCATCGTCAGTTGGTACATCAACAAATTTAGGTTGATAAGCTTTAAATGCGTTTATTGCACCAAGGTAACTTGGACTTTCACATAAAACAACATCTCCCGGATCTAAAAAGATTTTACCTGAGAAATCTAATCCTTGTTGAGAACCACTAGTTATTAGTATGTTGTCTGCTGTTACATCAATACCAACTTTAGCCATTCTTTTTGCTATCATCTCTCTTAGTGGTAGATGTCCTTCAGTTGTACCATATTGTAAAGCTTTGTGTCCGTTCTCATCTAGTACTTCTTTTGCTATGTCCTTCATAATTTCTATAGGAAATAACTCAGGAGCTGGCAAGCCTCCGGCAAAAGAAATAACCTCTGGTCTTTGTGTAAGCTTAAGTAATTCACGAATCTCAGAAGCTTTAATACCATCCATACGCTTAGCAAAATTTAAACTCATCGTAAAGCACCCCCAAATAAATTTTTATAATTAAAATAGTTGTTATGCAAACGTTTCTTTCCTGTATTTTATCACCATTAGTTTACTATTAATTTTAGCTTTTGTCTAATCTAATAATTTGTACACTATAATAAATGTAGCATTTTTCATGATCTTTATGCTTTATTAATTTTTCTTAATATTTCCAGCTATCTATTCTTTATTTTCTTCAGTGACTGTACTTATTACTTTCTTTACTCTTCTTTCAAACTCTCTTCTAGGAAGCCATACCTGTCTTTGACATCCAAGACACTTTATCCTAAAATCAACGCCAACTCTCATAATCTCCCACTTATCCTCTCCACATGGATGAGATTTCTTAAGCTGAACTACATCTCCAACATAAAATTTACTTATCACAGCTATCCCTCCCGTTTGCATGTAAAAATAAAAGCTACTTCTTAATAAACATATTATTATATACGAAGTAGCTTAAGTTAACATATATTATATTATAATTTAAATTAATAATAAATATTTATCGAACAATTCTATATATTTATTCATTCTTTTGAATCAATAACTACTCTTCTAGGATATGGAATTTCTATGCCTTCCTTATCAAACGATTCTTTTATTGCTTTTCTTAGCTCCCTTTCAACAGCCCATTGCTCCATAGGCTTCGTTTTTGCAATAATTGAAAGGACTACATCAGATTCTCCTAGATTCGTAACACCTAGGACTGTAGGACCTTCTATTATGTTATCATTTTGCTCCGCCATTTTCTTAGCTATGCTGTTCATAACCATTATAGCATTATCAATATCTTCTTCATAAGCAATACCAACATCTACCCAAGCTCTCATAGCACCTCTGCATCTATTAGTTACGGTCTGGATATTTCCATTTGGCACTATATGTAGATCGCCAGAAAAAGCTCTTATCTTAGTAACCCTGATCCCTATTTCTTCTACGATACCATCAAACTCACCAGTTTTTATATAATCTCCTACAGAATACTGATCTTCAAATAATATAAAAAATCCTGTGATTATGTCCTTAACAAGGCTTTGCGCGCCAAAACCTATGGCAAGTCCTCCTACTCCAGCGGTAGCTAGTATAGATTCTGTAGGAATACCGAACTCCTTTAAGACAGCTACAATACCAATAAAATACAATAGATATTTTACTACACTTTTCAGAATTACAGCCAAAGTATTAGTTTTTCTCTCTTCCATTCCAAACTTAAATTTTTGCTGATTTACAAAAAACTTATCTATCAGCTTGTACACAGCCTTTGTTGCTATCTTCACTAATACTATTATAATTACTACTTTAATTATCTTTTCTAAAAAGGTAAGTTGTCCATTATTAGCTTCTACCCATCGAGTTAAATAGTTAAATACTTCCTGCAAAAAACCACCACCAACCTAATTGATTTTATGAGCAGATCTTCCACTCTCTTCTATGATTATCTCATATATTCCCTTAATAGACAACTCATTACTTCCAATGACTTCTCTAACTTTACTAAGATCATCGCCATTGAATCTAATAGATAGTCCACAGCTAGCTGTTATTTCTCTAGGCGTTGGTATTGTTCTAATCTCTAGTTCAATCTCCTTTAAAATCTTTTCTCCTTTTATTGCATGATGTGTAGAATCAAACGCTATTACATAAAAGTTATCTTTGACCAATGTTTACCATCCTCTTTATATTGTTATAGTATTTGTTGTATTCTTCATTTTTTCAACTATTGTATACATGTTTGTAATCTCTCCTACCAAGAGTTTATCTTTAATATTGAAGTAATCTAAGCAGGTTCCACAAGAAAGTATTTCTACCCCTTCAGCCTCAAGCTTCTTCAAGTCTTCTATTACTTCTGAACCCTCAGTAGTTAATTTAACTCCACCATTTAAAAATAATAATGCTGAAGGAAAAGGAATTGATTCTGTTAGTGTATAAATAAATCCTTTTATTAGAACTTTCCCTAATTCATCTAAGCCCTGACCAAGTTTATCTTGACCAAAAACTATAACCATATCTTTAAAGGTATTTGGAGCACAAACTGCTTGAGTCTCTTCTTTTGCTTCTCCCTTTGTTATGTGGATATAGAATTCATTGTCGTTATTTTTCTCAACAGTATATGAGTAATTCATGCTTTGAGCAAGCTTTGACACATTTTCTTTAGCAACCTCATTATCAACTATAGTTGTAATTATACCATTAGTAATCTCATCTAAAGCTTTTTTTGTCATGATAACTGGTTTGGGACATAATTGCTTTCTAGCATCTACTTCTTTTTTCATTATAATTCCTCCCTTAATTTACATAAATCAATATACTAAGTATAGTATACTAGTTTATTTAGTAAATTTGCATATCTATAGATAATATCTATAATTCTATCAAAATCTATAGTTTTTTTATATAGATAATGTTTATTAAATATATATTTTTAACTATTATATTAATATTATTAATTTTAATATTAATTTCTTTAATATTTGTATTGACATTTCTTTTTAGAAGTAATAATATGTAATTATAGATTAAATATTTTAATATTTTCCAAATATATTAGTTAATAATCATGACACCATTATCAATATTTATTATACCCTTTATTTTAGTAATAATCTATTAACTTCAAAAGGGGGAATTTATTTTGAGTAGTGAGCTAAAGGATATTTTACAAATGCTTAATCAGGGAAAAATAGATAGTAAAAGTGCAGTTAAACTCATAAACGAATTTAACCCTGATAAAATTTCTAAAACAAAAAAATCATCAAAAATTAAAGTATCTATTTTTGATAAGGAAGATGATAGAAAAATTAAAATACCTGCTATTCCATTTTGGCTTATAACTTCTCTAGGCAATTTGGGATTAAAGGTTAGCTCCTTTGCTTTAAAAAATAATAGAGAACTTGATGAGAATTCAAGAAAGGCGCTGGAAGTACTTCAAGACATGGATCTTAAGGATATTTTTGAAGTTTTAAGAAACCATCCCCCTTGTGACATCGTAAACATATCTGATGGCAATGATGGTGACGAAATAATTGTTTCAATACTATAATCTACAATGGAAGGTGAATTTATGAAAAAAGAAGCTATAGGAAGATGTCCAGTATGCAACCATGAAATGGATGTTACTAGACTACACTGTGACTACTGTGAAACTACAATAGAAGGTAAATTCAGCTTATGTAAGTTCTGTAAGTTAACTGATGAACAAAAGAACTTCGTTGAAGTGTTTATTAAAAACCGAGGTAATATCAAAGAAATAGAAAAAGAGCTTGGTATATCATATCCTACAGTTAGAAATAAACTTGAAAATGTTATAGAAGCTTTAGGGTATAACGCAAAATACGGACCTAAGGTAGACAAAAAAGAAATTTTAGCAAAACTCAGCTCAGGTGAAATAACAGCAGAGGAAGCTGTACAGCTTTTAAAAGAAGAATAGTATTTTGGAGGGGATTTTAATGAGTGAGGAAAGAATTATGATTTTAACAATGCTTCAAGAAGGTAAGATTTCCAGTGAAGACGCAGCTAAACTTCTTGATGCATTAGATGAATCAGAACTTAGAGAATCTGAAAAAAATAACTTAGATAGTTACAGCAGCACTGCTTATACTTTTGACTCAATGAAAAAAGAAATTGACTCAGATAAGCATAGAAAATATCAACATAAAATAGAAAATTTAGAAGATAAAATTAATGAAAAGATTGAAAAACACTCTAAAGACTTTGAAAACTGGGGAAATAACTTTGGAGAAAAGCTTAGTGATAAATTTGTAAATCTAGGAGACGAAATCACTGAAGGAGCTACTTCTTTTACTGATAAGATTCTTAGCTTTGTAGATGACTTAGTGGATAAAGGTACTTTTACAAATATTTTTGGAGGATATGATACTGTCACAGATACTATTGAAAGAGATTTATTGAACATAGACAATCCCTCACTAGAAATACAAGCAATTAACGGTAAAATAACAATTAAACCATGGGATAAAGAAATAATTTCCATAAAAGCTGTTTGCCAACTTAAAAAAGGCAGCTACAACAAAGACAGTTCTGTTTATGAAGTAATAGAAGATGGAAAGAGGTTTGTTTTTAAACCTAAATATTCAGGAAATATTGGAACGCGACTTGATGTGTATATACCTGAAAAACATTATGAAAGAGTATTCCTTTTTACTTCAAATGGTAAAATCGAAGCTGAAGACATTGACTCTAAAGAACTTTTATTTGATACAACAAATGCTTCTATAAAATTAACTGATTTGCATTCGGGTAAAATTAAGGCTTGTACTAAAAATGGCAAGATTATCTCAACTGATATATCTGCAGAGTCACTTAATGTCGAAACTACCAACTCTTCTATAGAATTATCTGACATTAAGTGTGAGCATATAGAAGCTTCAACAAAAAACGGTAAAGTATTAACTAGTGATATAATATCTGATCAGCTTCATATTATTACTTCTAATGGACAAATAACAGTTGAAGATTGTAAATCTAAATCTGTAAAATGTAAAACTCATAATGCAAACATCAAAGTAAGCGATATTAATACATCAAACTTGGGCAAAGTGGAACTAAGTACTTCAAATGGTCAAGTTGAACTACACTTTGATAATAACACTCCAATATTTAATATAGATGCGACAACATCAATGGGACATATTGATATAAATATTCCTAACTTAGTTTATACTTTAAACAACCAGCAACAGCTAGGGAATAAAAAGGTTTTGGCACATAGTTCCACTTATACAGAGAATAGCAGTTTAATTAGTGTAATCGCTTTAACTTCAAATGGGTCTATAAAAATCGACTAATTGTAAAAGGAGGTATATTGAATGTCTAATAGTTTGAAAGAGGAAAAAATTCAAGTCTTAAAAATGATCGAGGAAGGCAAGATAACTTCAGAGGAAGGAATAGAATTATTAAATGCTTTAGAAGATAAGGGTATGGATCTAGGAGTAAAATCATCTAAATGGCTTAAAGTAAAAGTATATGAGCCAGATGACAAAACTAAAGTGAATGTAAACATACCCATTGCTTTAGTTGACATAGGTTTAAAATTTGCGACTAAATTTTCACCTGAACTTAAGGATTCGAACATACAAGATGTGGATTTTAAAGAAATAGCGGAAGCCATAAAAAACGGTGCTGAAGGCAAAATCGTTGACATTGAAAGTGAAGATGGAGAAAGAGTCGAAGTTATTGTAGAGTAATATAATAGTTCTATCTATAAAAGAAGATTATCGGCGATATTATATATTTTTTTCAGTAAAGAATTATTAATAAGATTATAATATCGCTATAATCTATCTCATTGAAAAGGAAACCGAATAATAGCTAACTCTTTAGAAAAAATATTACCAAATGATAATATAAATGAGTCTGAAGTAGCAAATATAGGTGGCATAGATCAGTACATACTGATACGAGGAATAAAAAAATAATCAATTAATTCTTAGATATGATTATGAGGAACCCCGTAAATTCTCTTGCATAATTTAAAGAGATGTTATAAGAAACATACTTATAAAAATAGAAATATCCCATAGCCAATAATAATAAAATGTGGTGAGCTCACCACATTTTATTATTATTGGCTATATGAATTTTCTGCGGAATCTACATTATTGTTTTAGTTTTGAGTTGTTATATATTATTTTCCCACCAACTAGTATTAAAATTACTGGCCATATATATGATATTATTTTCCAAAAACTTGAATTTATTATGTCTTTTGATGTTAGCAAGAAAAGACCAGATAATATTATTAAAACCGTACCTGGTATAATAGGCCAGTTACTGCCAGTATTTCTATACTCAACTAGATAAATCACATAAAATGCAATCCCAAGTAGTAAGAAAAATACCCATCCCATCTCTATACTATATACCTCATCTAAAAATGAATACGTTCCTATTGCTGGTAATATGCATCCTGGATACACAAACCCCTTTATATTCTTTGAAAAATATAGTACCATAAAAACTATTCCAAGTCCCCACATAAAAAATAATTCTGTTAAGTCACCCTGCACAATCAAATATTTTTCAATCAGCGATGTGGTTCCTATTACTGCTAATATAAGTCCTGCCATTAAATAGCCCAAGTGTCTTTTAAAATAATACGCTACTAATAAAGCTATTCCTAATCCTACTAGCAGAACATCATTAGGAAGTATATTTGTGTTCAGTAAAAATACAACCACACCTATTATTATAAATATAACTCCTAGTGAAAAATCATTTCTTTTTGCCATATTATCACTCCTTCCTATCCTAAAAACCAGTATTCTTTTAAATACTTCAGCAATATATTGTTGTCATATAAATAATACCCAAATTTCGAGTCGAAAACACCCTTCGCTATAGCTCCATTAGGAGAAAATGATACAATAGGTGTCAATACAGCAAAAATTAAATACAATATAAGTATTCCTTTAATAAATCCTACACTCAATCCTAATAGTTTATTAAATTGATTCAAAATTGGTAGTGATGCAAAACTATCTATCACTTTTACTATAATCATAATTACAAGCCAAGCGATAGCAAATGTAATTAAGAAGCTTACTATATTTATAAGCATATGCGTAAGTGATTCTGCAATAAGGTTTGAAGCTGTGTCTGTCATATCTTTTACATATGAGTCTAAGTGGGTGTTCTGTGAGATACCTTCCATAATTGATTTTGGAAGCTTAATTCCTTGTAACATCGAGTTCATATCATTTGCAACTGCATTTTTTTCTACCAGCGGTTGAATCTTTTCACTAACGAATTCTTTTATTTTGTCAAAAAAGTCTGGATTTGCAATTATATACTTTGATACTACAGGATAGTAGGATTTTGCTATGTAGTATGATATTATAAAACCCGCTAAATTAAACACTGTAACAATAAAACCTTCTCTAACACCAACTAAGGAATTAATTGTCAATATAATAAGTACCGCTATATCAACCCAGTTCATTTCGTCACCTACCTTTTTAATTATCGACACTGATTGGCTTTGTAATCAAAGTATTTTTTTCTGTAAAAATAAGTATATTGTCATTATATACTCCAATTCCTTTTATCTCTTCTGTACAATTGTATTTTAGATTTATCCTATTACTATTTACCCCAGCGATAGTTTTTTTTCCTCTAAGCAATATATATTTCTTATTTATATAAATATTATCATAATTATTATCTAGCTCTATTTTATTTTTTGTTCTACCATTGCCTAAAATTATTTCTAAATTTGGATTAGCTTGTCCGCATAAAACGTATATCGTTTTACTATTTGTATCCACCTTAATATCTTTTAATCCATCTTCAATAGTTCTACTCCATAAAAGCTCATTTTTTACACTTAAGCTTAATATCTTACTGTCACATACAGCTATCATGTTATTGTTGTCTAAAAACAGCACATCGTATATTATCTGATCTTTATAATTTTTTCTCCATATTTCTTGACCATTCATCTTAAAATACATCAGGTTACTACTTATTGAACCATCAGTTACATCTAATGTAACTAATGAAAACTCTTTACGGTCTGGTGAAACACTACATGATAATATTTTTCCTTTATCAGTTGTGGCATTTGCTTGAAGCTTCCCTTTGTCGTCAAGAATATTGATCTGTTCAGTACTTTTCCCAGCCTGTGTAAACAAAACTAGATATCCATTTCTTTCTGATATCCTACGAATAGGTTGCTTTGCACTATATTCCCATAGCTGATTCCCATTTAAATCAAAAGCGGTAACATTTCCAGTAACAGTAGAAGTTATATATATAGTATTTTCTCCTAAATATGCTATAGTGTTATTATCTTCTATTGCTTTTTTCCAGCCTTCAGTACCTTCAATGTCATACTGCGATATCTCTTTTGCACTATATCTTATTACTTTGTCTTTATATACTCTTATTTTTCCTGGTTGAGGCCAGTTAATGTTTATATTGTCTATAAGCTGAAGTGATTTATCATTTCTATAAAAAAGGTCATGAACTTTTTTCTTTACAGTCTTATTTGAAACAAGCATAATAAGTATAATAAAGATTAAAATGATCCACAATAATCTGTTTTTCTTTTTTTCTTCATTGGCTACCAATTGACTCGCCTCCCTAACTATATAATTCTCTTATACTATTAAAAAATCCTTCTCTAATATCTTTTATATATTACTCCTAATCCGATGAACTAATGATGATATGATTATAATAGCCATAATAAACACTCCTATATACCCGAATAATGGATAAAAAATAGAAACTAAGCTTGAAAATCCAAATTTTGCGAAAGGTACTGTTATTATACAAAATATTAAAGAAATAAATTTTTGATTACAGTTTAATTTTGAAGATATCCTCCTAATACATCCGAAACCATTAGCAATAGCTGTAGTAAACATAGCACACCAAAGAATTACACTGTAGCTACCCTTACCCCATGAACCTAAATGTTGTGCTATTTTTATCATAGGTATTTCAAGGTTGTATACATCAGTATAAAGTATAAGTGAAGGAATTAGTATAAAAATTGCCATTATTCCTAGTCCCATCCCCCCAAAAATTCCTCCTCTTATTGCTCCTTTTTGATTTGGAATAATACTCAGAAGAGACGTCATTATCACAACTGCTGATATGCTATTATAGCCAACATATAATAATGAAGATGTAACCCAATTCCCAGTTTTTGATATAGTAATACCTTGAAGATTGCTAAAAACAAACCCTTCTTTTAAAATAACTATACTTCCAACAAATACAATACCTAATAGTAAGAATGGAACTAAAATTGAATTTACTAATGATATACCTTTGACACTAAATAAAAAAGTTACCAGGGAACATATTGTCATTACATATATACCTACATTATAAGAAATATTAAACTGCTGATAAAATATTGCTCCACTCCCTGCAAGCATGACGCAAAATCCTATGAATAGAAATAAGGTTATTATTATTTCTATTATTCGTCCAAGTCCTTTCCCAAACAGGGGGAATAAAAATTCTTCATAGTTCGTAACCTTGTTTTTATATACAATAGATAATACAGTCGCTCCAATAATTGAAAATAAAAAGGTTGTTAATATTACACCATATATCCCTCTATATCCAAACACCCCAAAAAATTGTATTATCTCTTGCCCAGAAGCAAAACCTGCTCCAATAATCGTTCCTATATATATGCTTGCTAATTTTCTCCACTCTCTCTCCTTCATATTAATGCCTCCCATATATAGTTACTTAAGTTTATGCCAATGGAGGCTTGGTTTAGTATATAATTAAATGAACACCTATATATCTAGTCTCTATTATAAGCTTGATTGTTTACATATATTTTTTTGTTTTGAATTTATTTATCTTTAATATAATGTATTAATATTATAATAATATTAAACCTAGATAATTTATACATTTAATATATAAGTTTAATCTTTTTGTAATTATTTTTAGTATTCTTTTGATGTATCATTAAAGTAGACATCAATATAATGTACTTCAAAGGGGGATAAAATTGAAAAGAATTTTTTGTACTTTAGCTGTAATCGTATTAACTTTAAGCTTTTACAATATATATAACTTAGTACATGCATCAAATAATCTCGCTTCAAGTAACTATTATTTATCATTGGTAAATGATGATGAACAAAACAATAGTGAAGATAATAGTTCCAGTGAAAACAGCAATGATCATACCTACAATGGTGATTCAACTCAAAATAATAATGAAGATGATGACAATAGCAGTGCAAATGAAAATGAGTCTGATACTACACATGAACCCGATAAAGATAACTCGGAAGTTCCACCAAGTGAATCGGACACAATAAGTGATCAAACAGATGTTAAAGATCCAGAAGACAGTGATGATAGCAGTAATTCTGGCTCTATAACTAACGAAGAAATTTCTGATGAAGTTACAGATTCACCTGCCACTAACGTAAATCAAGAAAGCACAGAAACAAATAACTCTGATACAACAGTAGCTAATCCAAGCCAGAATAATACCGTCAATAATACTGAACAAACAAATAATACTGTACCAGTTCAAGAAAAATTTTACCTAATTAATACACTAAATAAAGAAAATATGTGGGCTAATAAAACTGTTTATCTAACCTTTGATGACGGGCCAAGTGAAATAACAGAACAAGTTTTAGATATACTTAAAGAAAATAATATTAAAGCTACGTTTTTCGTAGTAGGCAATAAAACAGAAACAGGAAAATCACTACTTAAAAGAATTGATAATGAAGGACACTCTATTGGAAATCATACTTATAGCCATGACTATAAGTATATATACAAGCATGTAGATAACTTTTTTAATGATTTGTATAAAAACGATAAAATGATATATGAAGCTACTGGAAAGCATACAAAGATTATTAGATTCCCTGGTGGTTCAAATAACAGTTCAACAAAAACAGAGAATGGTAAGGAAGTCATGAACAAAATAATGGATAGACTTGTAGATGAAGGCTATGTATATTTTGATTGGAATGCAAGTAGTGGCGATGCATCACCACAGCCTGCTACAGTAGATCAAATAGTCAACAATGTCCTCACTTGGGTAGGTAAAAATAATAATGCAATTGTACTCTTCCACGATACTCGTACTAAAGTTAATACATTAAAAGCGTTGCCCATTATAGTTAAAAAACTCAAATTTTTAGGTTGTAAGTTTGATACGCTATCTGAAAACTCATATCAGGTAAGTTTTACAAAAAGGCATCATAGAAAGCCGAAAGTTAGTGATAGAAAACCTCCATATGTAATTAAAAAGCTTAAGAAACTTGAAGCAAGATATAATACTTATTAAAATAATATTGTTTTTTAAGATTAAATACTATTTTCTATCATGTTTTATTGTATCAATAAAACCCTATAGGTTAAACTTTTCTTACCGTTTACTCTATAGGGTGCATTTTTATATGGCAAATAATATACTTACCAAAAAAATAAAAAGAACCAGCGATGTCCTACTCTCCCATAAGCAGGGCACCCAAATCTACGCTTCTAAGATTTGGTGTGCATCGCTTAGTCCCAAGCAAGCACTATGCTAGATAAATTGTCTTATCTCAAAAAATAAAAGAACCAGCGATGTCCTACTCTCCCAGGGCGTCTCCGCCCAAGTACCATCAGCGCTGGAAGGCTTAACTTCTGTGTTCGGTATGGGAACAGGTGTGACCCTTCCGCCATTATCACTGGATCTTTTGCCTTACGGCATTTTTAAGTTTTCATTCAAAGTACTCATTTGTACTTTGAAAACTGCACAGCAAACAGCTGGTCAAGTCCTCGACCTATTAGTATCACTTAGCTTAAGACATTGCTGCCCTTACACCTGTGACCTATCAACCAG